>CANGEF010000039.1 GCA_947452685.1 Flavobacteriales bacterium
CCATCTTGGTTTAACAACTCAGTGGCATCTTTGGGTTCATATGTAGGAACAGGTTCACCATACAATGTATTGGGAACTTCAATCTTACCAAATGCTGCTGCTTCTGGTACCTACACTGCATATGCAGCTAACGTAGTTACCAACGGAGCTTCAACTTGTTATTCAGCAACTGTTCCAGCTACTTTGACAGTTGGTCAGCCGTTGGTTGCAACAATTGCAGCATCAGCTCCAATTACGCAAACATTCACGTTAGCTTCTAACTATTCAGTGGTTGCTGGTGCAACACAAACCTTAACAGGTTCTGTTGCTATCCCAGCTGGCGCGGTTGTATCGAGCACAGTTCTTAAATTGAACGGTGTTACTACAACTGGATTCACTTACGGTTCAGATGTAGATGTTGCAATGTCTGGTGCTTCAACGCTTGCAAACCAAAACGTTGCAAACGTATTTGCTGAATTAACAAATGCGGGTCCATACACTTACACTGCGTCTAACGTAGTTGCACCTGGTGGAAGCGTATATGTAACATTCACACACGGTTACTCTTTCGGTGGTCCAATGGACATTTCAAGTGTTGAGTTGTTGGTGACTTATTCAGCTCCTGTTACAGGAAGTGTTTGTCCTGGTACTCCAATTACTTTGAATGCTACAACTACTGGTGGTGGAGCTAATCCAACGTACCAATGGAACTTAAACGGTTCACCAATCTCTGGTGCTACTGCAGTTTCATACGTTGCGACACCTGCTACAGGTAGCGTTTATACGGTAACTGTTGTAGATGCATGTAACCCTTCTGGAGTTACTTCATCTTCGTTCTCACCTTCATTGTTCACAGTAACTGCTGGAACCATCACTGGTCCTTCAGCTATTTTAGTGAATGACTTCACTGCTCCAATTCCAGGTGCTGGAACTTGGAACATTGCAGGTCAAAACGCAGGTTCATCTATCCTTTGGAGCTACGGGACAGCACAAGCTGGTCCATTTACTTCAATTGCTGGTGCAACCGGTTCTTCACAGACCTTATACGCTACAGGTGGTGCAGGTACAATTTACTTGACTGCTACAACTACAACAACTGACGGATGTTCTATCCAAGCTAACGTTGTAACTGTAACTCTAGGTAATGCTATTGACACTCCTTGTACTGCTCGTCCAGTTACCGTTGGTGACCAAGGCGGACTTGTATTCTCAACTGCTGCTGCTGGTGTAGACGCAGGTGAGGTGTTCGCTCCAGCGAATGGTTGCGACGTTCAAAACGGATGGTGTAACTCTACATTGAATGGTACAATTTGGTTCAGCTTTGTTGCTCCTGCTTCTGGACACGTGAGTGTTTTAGCTCCAGGATGGGATAGCCAATTGGCTATGTACAGCGCAACGAACTGTGCTAACTACGGTACATTCACGTTATTGGCTGCGAACGACGACGGTGGTACTGCTCAAGGTGGTGCAACATTCAGTTCTTACTTAGCAGATGTTACATGTTTGATCCCAGGTACTACTTACTATCTTCAATTAGATGGTTATAGTGGAGTAGGTGCTTCTACAATTGTAATTACAGACCTTGGAAACACGGCTCCTGCAATTACAGGTATTTCTGCAAACATTACTGCTCCTGCTACTACAGGTACTTGCGCTGCAACCATCACATGGGCAGAGCCAGTAGCTACAGATGATCAAAGTTGTGTAACCATGACTTCGAACATTGCTAGTGGTGCATCATTCAACGTAGGTACAACAACTGTAACTTACACTGCAACTGATGCTCAAGGATTGGTAACTACTTCATCATTCACTGTTACAGTAAATGATACACAATTACCAACCATTACAGCTCCATCTGCTGTTACTGTAACGGCTGCATTGAACTCATGTACTGCAACTGCTACTTTAGGATCAGCTACAACTGCTGACAACTGTGGTGTTGCAACTGTAACAAACAATGCTCCTGCTACATTCCCTGTCGGTAACACCACTGTTACTTATACGGTAACAGACGTTCATGGAAACGTTGCAACAGCTACTCAAGTGGTAACTGTAAACGTTAACCCAGCGAACATCTGGTATGTAGATGCTGACGGTGATAACTACGGTGTTGCTGGTCCAACTGTTACTGCTTGTAGCCAACCAACAGGTTATGCTGCAAACACAACAGATTGTAACGACGCAAACGCGAACATCAATCCTGGTCACTTTGAAATCTGTGGTAACTCAGCAGATGACAACTGTAACGGTCAAATAGATGAAGGATGTTTACTTCCTGGTGAAAACCCAAGTAACGCTACGTCTATCACACCTTCAGTATGGCCATCATGTACTGCTTCAAACGGTACATTGGTAGGTGCTTCTATCAGCGGTGCTGCTCAAACAATTTGTTTGTCAGGTGAAGACAAATGGCATCAGTTCGTTGCAACTTCAGAAGGTATTAGCATCGTTGTTAACTCAACGCAAGCAGATATCTTAATTGAATTGCAAACAGCGGCTGGTACTCTTGTTGCACAAGAGAACGCAGTTTCAGGTATTGGTGGAGAAATCTTGAACCACTACGGATTAACTGCTGGTCAAGTCTACAAAGTAGGTGTACGTAACTACAACAGTGCTTTAGGTACTGGTACTTACTCTATCTGCGTGAAAATGTTGAAGCGTGGTGGTTGTGACTACGGTCCAGGTCCATACACATTGTGTCAGTACTTCAAGGCAACTTGGGCTGGTGCAACTGGAACAAACTACACTTACACATTCACTGGATTAACAGGTCCTGCTGCAGGTAACGTTTACACACGCACTCAAAACTCAGATATCTGTGTGTTGAGCAGCGTAGTTCCAACATTACCATACGGATCTACCTACAATGTGTTAATCACTAACATTTATACCATTAACGATGGTGCTGGTGTAGCTGAAAACATTTCAGTTCCTGCATTGGCTCCTTGTTCAATGACTATCTCTACCGAGCCAACAACAGCTCTTCGTACAACTGACCAATGTGCTGCAGGTCCACGTTTCCGTGGTGCTATCGTAGCTTCATTGCCATGGGTATGTGGTGCTACTAACTGGCGTTGGGAATTCACTGAGTTGAACGCTTCAGGTCAACCAGTAGGTCTTCCAATCACGTTGAACAGAGGCGCAGCTTCTAACTACATCAACTTGGGTACAGTGTTGCAATTGCAATACGGTAAGACTTACTCTGTACGTACTGCTCCAATTATGCCTTACACAGGAACGAACTACCAATGGGGAGCTCCAGTATGTATGAGTATCGTTGGTACTGCGGGTATGGTTGCAGACGGTGGTCAAGCGAACCAACAAGTGGTAAGAATGGAAACAGCAAATGATGTAAACATGAGCTTGTATCCAAACCCAACACACGGTTCAGATGTGAACATTAACCTTTCTGGAATCACTTCAGAAAATGTACAAATCCGCGTAGTAGATGCTATGGGTCGTCAAGTATGGAGCAACCGTTACTCAGTGAACGGCGTGTTGAATACGAACATCACCTTCGAGCGTCCACTTGCAAACGGTTTATACATGGTTGAAGCAATCTTCAACGGTGAAGTTCAAACACAACGCATGATGGTTCAAAAATAATCTTAAGACCTAGTCTTAAAGATTGCTTAAACCAATAAGCTGAAAAGGCCTCCTTCGAAAGAAGGGGGCCTTTTTATTTAGGCAACTTTATCTTTTCCTTTCGTCTTAAGTATAACCTTAACCGTTAAAGCCTATGACGAAAATGAAAATTTTCGCCCTTGCCTTCATTACATTTTTGTTGCTTCAAATGAATGGGTCAGCCCAAGTGTTTGCAGATGTAACCAGTGAATTGGGGGTGGCTATTATGAACGGGACAACCGTCTATGGTGCTGGGTCAAGTTCATTCGATGTGAATGAAGACGGCTGGGACGATTTAACCCTGTGTGTTTCCGGTGCACCAACGCGCTTGTACATCAACAATCAAGGCGTGTTTCAATTGTTAACTTCGTTTGAAAATATCTACGATGCCAAAACATGCTTGTGGGGAGATTACGATGAAGACGGCGACAATGATTTATTCATTATTAAAAGAGATGGCCCTTCACAATTGTTTGTTCAAACAGACAGTCTCGTATTCGTTAATCAATCGAATCTATTAAACTTCAATTTTATCGCTGCCTACAATTCATTCGGAGCAGCATTAGGCGATTACAACAGAGACAGTTATTTAGATCTCTACGTTGCCAATTACAGCACAGCAACCGCTGGGGGTATAAAAAGTTTGTTTTTCACCAACAATCAAAATGGCGGATATTCGTCTTCGCCTCACGGTTACAACAGAAATCATTTTCAGCCCGCGTTCATTGATTTGTATCGCGATTTGTATCAAGATATTTTTGTTATCGTAGATTTTCGAGTAGGTTCGGAATATTACACGCAAGCGCAAGGTGGTGTATTTACAGACCATACATTGGACGGCGTTTTTGGATTGGGCGGCCAAATAGATGCCATGACGAATTCGTGGTGTGACTATGACAACGATTCTGATTTGGATATCTATATTGCCAATACCCCAACGAATGGTAATTTTCTCATGGAAAACGACGGGACGAATAATTTTTCGAATGTCGCGTCATCTGTTGGAGCAGCTTTGAATCAATGGTCTTGGAGTTCACTTTGGTTCGATTTAGAAAATGACGGGTGGAATGACCTTGTTGTCAATGAACGACATATAAATCCATTGTTTCTCTCTGAATTTGGCAATCACGTTCTTCGTAATAATCAAGGAATATTTACTGAAGATCTTTCTAGTGGAATTTCCAATTTACCTTATGGTTATTTCACCTCTTCGAAGGGTGACTTCAATAACGATGGACTTTATGATTTGTATCTCGGCGCTGAAACCGGACAACAATCGCGCGTGTTTCAAAACAACAGTGTTACAACCAATAACTATGTGAAATGTAGATTGAAGGGTAGACTCAGCAATCACAATGGGGTAGGGACGCACATAGATTATTATTTGAATGGCGAACATCGTGTTCATTACACCCAATTGGGTGAAAATTATCTGTGTCAGAATTCACAAAATATTATTTTAGGATTAGGTCAGAACACGCAGATAGATTCATTGAAACTCTCTTGGATCAGTGGGGTAGTGGACACCTATTACAATGTTTCAGCGAATGCGCTGCATGTGCTTACAGAAGGAGAAACACGGCCTATTATCCTTGCTTCAAAGGCCATGCTGTGCCCAAATGGAAACGACAGCTTGCAATTGAGCATTTCCGGTTGGCCCAATCACACGTGGGGAAACGGTTCAACAGCTGAAAGTATATGGGTCACAACACCAGGTGTATACTCGGTTGTTGTTGGAACTGGATACGGACACACGCTGCAACTGAATTACGAAGTTCAAATGGCCACGACAGATAATTTCACAATCAATCGCTCACACGTGTTGTGTGCGGGAGATAGCACGGGCTGGATTGAAGTTTCGAATTCAATTTCTGGAGAATTGATTTTATCATGGAATAATCTTTCAACTGGAAATTACACACTGCCTTTGACGTTGTCTGAAGGTTGTGTCGTTCAACAAGAAATAAGTATTGATGAACCTCTACCGTTTTATATGACCGTGGACTCTGTTGCGAATACTTGCTTCGGGCAAGCGAACGGAAAGGCCGTGGTGCATGCTTTTGATGGAGTATGGCCTTATTCTGGATTCGACGATTTTGGGGCCTTGCATTTTAACGATTTGCCGGTGGGTTTTTATTCTGATTCTATTTCAGATGCCAATGGCTGTCTTTCAACTTACAGTTTTACTGTTGCTGAAATTCCGCAAGCGGTGATTGAGATAACATCACCTTCGTGGGTATGTGTGAATGAAATGCTAACTTTCGAAGCGACTGTTTCAGGAATTGGTTCGAATTATTTTTGGGATGTGTTGGGCCCAGGGGCATTACTAGGAGCAGGAAGCTATTTAACTGCAGTGGTTGATTCTTTCCAATGTGTGACCACCGTCAATATTCTAATTGAAGAAATTCCTTCGCCGATAATTACTGCAAATGTTGTTGCTGAAAGTGTATTGGGGGGAGGAAGTATTACGCTCGATGTAATTGGAAATTATCCTCCGTATACCGCCACCTGGCAAATGGGTCTTGTGGGTTTCAATAACACAGGACTTACGCAAGGAAACTACAATGTCTCAATTTCAGATTCTTTGGGATGTGCAGTAGATACAGTGTTTACGGTATTGTATGATTTCGTTGAGGAAGCAAGTTTTACCAATGAATTTGTTGTCGATTGGAAGACAGGTGAATTGACCTATACCGGAACCGAACGTTTATTCGGTATTGAAGTGTATAACGATTTAGGACAACTTATTTGCACAATGGCCACGCTCGGAGCGAATGAGGTGATGACGTTGAATGTTTCGGCGCAGACCCTTTACATTTCCTCTTCAAGAGGAAATTCAAGATCGAAAATTTTAATACGTTAGTATCGCGAAGCGTCATCCTTCGAAGAAGGTCATCCACGGAGTGGTCATCACAGCGTGTTGTGTCATCCACGAAGTGGTTGAGTCAAGTGAAACAACGCGATTCCCCCGCTAACTGCGACATTCAAGCTGTGTTTGGTTCCGTGTTGTTCAATTTCAAGCGAGCCGGTAACGAGCTTGAGCACTTCTTCATCTACACCATTCACTTCATTCCCCAATACCAAAGCAATAGGCTTCTGCGAGTGAAAGGTGTGAAGAGCAACACTGTTATGCGTCTGCTCCAACGCCCACACTTCGTGTGAACCCTGTATCTCTAAAACAGCCTCGGCAGTGTTGCTGAAATGCTTCCAGCTAACCGATTCCGTTGAACCCAAGGCAGTCTTCAAGATCTCGCGGTGAGGAGGAATCGGAGTAATTCCGCAACAGTAAATCGCCTCAATGCGAAACGCATCGGCACTGCGGAATAGACTTCCGACATTCAACGCGCTGCGGAAATTATCTAGAATTAAAACAATCGGAAATTTTTCAGCTTGCTGAAATTCTTCAGCGTTCAAACGCTGAAGCTCATCCATACTTTTCTTCTCGAAACTCATTCAACCGTTATGTAAAATGGAAGACGCGTCTGAACCTTTCCGCCGTTACTCAACTGACGAAGGTCTTGGTAATTCTTGAATCTGCTGCCGAGTATGCGCGACATGATCGCATCTTCCGATTTTCCAGAAATGTTCTTAAAGAACTCCTCCAACGGATCCAACATCTCCGGCAATTCAAGTACTGTCGTGGATCCCACGCCTGCCTTCGCTGCAGCATAAGCAACCGCTTCACGCAATCCACCCATCTCATCTACAAGCCCAATAGCCAGAGCGTCTTCACCACTCCAAACCCGACCTTGACCAATGCTATCTACATAAGCTTGCGAGATATTTCTTCCTTTCGCTACCTTGCTTGTGAAGTCGTTGTAAATGCTGCTCACCATGTCTTGCATAGCTCTTTTCTGAGTGGTATCCAACGGAGAAGTTAACGTCATCATGTTCGCATGCTCATGCGTCTTATACGCGTCGAAGGTAATCCCCAACTTGTGATCCAAGAAGTTCTGTAGATTCGGAATAATTCCAAATACACCAATAGATCCGGTAATGGTATTCGGTTGCGCGAAGATGCGATCGGCTCCGCAAGCAATGTAATATCCGCCAGAAGCCGCGTAATCGCCCATGCTCACCACAAACACTTTTCCGCTTTGCTTAATCAATTCCGTTTCTCTCCATATCACGTCACTCGCTAGTGCACTTCCTCCGGGAGAGTTCACGCGCAACACAACAGCCTGAATGCCGTCGTCTAAACGCGCTTCGCGCAAGGCTTTCGCTATGCGATCACTTCCAATGGTTTCATCGTCGCCCTTTCCACTTTCAATTCCACCAATGGCATATACCACGGCTACTTGAGCCACCTCAGAGACTTTGTCTTCCGCCTTCACCACTTCCAAATAACGCGAATAAGAAATGACTTCTTCGTCGAGCTTTTTATCGTTTTCTAATTTGCCTTTGTCCTTCAAACGAGTCGACATCTTCGCTGCTAATTCGTCGGGATAAATGAGGCCGTCGATCAACTTCGATTCAAGCAATGCATTGTTATTGATGAATCGAAGGGAAGTTGCAGCAGCATTCAGTTCCTCAACAGAGACGCCGCGTTGAGCAGAAATCTTTTCGCACATAACCTTCCAGATGTCGTCTATAAATGTTGCCATTTGCAAACGGTTCTCGTCTGACATGTGGTCATAAATGAAAGGCTCTACAGCACTTTTGAATTTGTTGTTCGGACCGCGAATCACTTGCGCTTCTATTTCCAACTGATCCAATAATTTTTTGTAGAACATGACTTCGGCATTCAGTCCGTGCCAGTCGAAAGTTCCCGTCGGATACATATACACTTCGTTTGCGGCACTTGCTAAAAAGTAGCCCGCTTGGGAATAGCTTTCGCTGTAGGCTATGATCCATTTCCCGGAAGTTTTGAAGTCTAAGATGACGTTGTGAATTTCCAACAACATAGCAGGAGCCGCTTGTATAGCGCCAATATTCAGATAAACGCCTTCAATGCGTTCGTCGGTTTTTGCAAAGTGTAAAACACGCTCTAAATCGCGAAGCGCAATACGGTCTTCGGTGCCGTTAAGATTGAACGATGGGGTGTCCACACCACGTTCAGTAAACGAATTTTCCAATTTAATTTTTAATATGGATTCGTTTTCCATAGCCACTTCTTCAGAAGAAGACAATGCGCCAATGATTGCGGCAATCACAGCAACAGTGAGCAACGTGCCAAGTATAGAGGCAATTATATTTCCAACAAGAGAGGCCCAAACGGTTTTCCAAAAAGTCATAAGCAAGATTTTGAATTAAGAAGATATTCTTCGCTCAAAGTTACGCAGGGGAGTTGTATTTTCGCTCAATGGAAAAAATGAATCGCGTACTCCTGTGCATAGGTGGAAATGAAGGTGAAAGAGAAGCAAATTTGGAAGAGGCACGTATGTTCATTTCATTCAACATGGGCGATGTTGTAAAGGTTTCAGAAGTCATAGAAACCGAAGCCTGGGGCATGCCTGAAGGAACGGAGCCGTTCTTGAATCAGCTGGTAGAAATTCAAACACCACTCACCGTTGAGAAGCTGTACACTGAAATTGTTGAGTTGGAAGAGTATTATGGAAGAACACGCAAAGAAGGAGTTTACCTCGATCGTGAAATGGATGTCGATGTTATTTTTTTCAACGATGAAATTATTCGGGAAGGAAAAATTCAAGTGCCACACGAACGCATGCATTTACGTGAATTTATTTTGAAGCCACTGGCTGCCACTTGGCCGGAATGGATTCATCCGGAAATGAAAATGAATGCTTCGCAGTTGCTCGCCGAGTTGAACAAGAAAGAAGATTGAAGAACTACACCGTCATAGAAGGCATTATTGGCGCGGGTAAAACCACGCTTGCGCATTTGTTGTCGGAAGAGCACAATGCTCAATTGGTGTTGGAAGAATTCGCAGACAACGCCTTTCTTCCGAAGTTTTACGAAGAGCCGAAGCGTTATGCTTTCCCTCTGGAGTTGAGTTTTCTCTCGGAACGTTTCGCGCAATTGAAAAGTGTTTTTCAATCGCCCGATTTGTTTCAACCGAAAGTTATTGCCGATTATTTTTTACCGAAATGTCAAGTGTTCGCGAAGAACAATTTAGAGGAAGACGAGTACAAATTGTTTCTGCGTTTGTATGAAATCATGGAGAATTCGCTTCCGCAACCCGACTTGTTGGTGTACTTGTATCTCTCGCCAGAGCAGGCGTTGCAGAACATTAGGAAACGTGGACGTTCATATGAACAAAACATAACAGCCGCGTATTTAGAGAATATTCAGCAACAATATTTGTCTTTCATTCAACAACATCCGGAATTAACGGTGCTCATGATTTCGAGCGACAAGCTCGATTTTGTAGAGCGAAAGGAAGATCTTTTATTCTTGAATGAAACCATAGCGAAGAGCTATGCTTCCGGAATTCACAGAGTGGAGCCGTAGGTGTTCACCCAAGAACAAATACGTTGTATTCCTTCCGAAGCAATTTCCTCAGTACTCGCTAAGCTTATTCTGAAAGATCCGATTGCGCCTGGACCAAACCATTTTTCCAATCCGGGAACTACATGAACCCTTGCTTCATTAGCCATGCGTTCACAAAGCATTTCAGTGTTCCATGTTGAAGGGTGACGAATCGTGAGGACGAACGTTCCTTGCGGCATTTCACAAGCTAAAAATTCAGTTTTGTTGAGTTCTCTTACAGCATGTTCAAGATTTTTCTTGAAGAGTGAAACAGCTTCTTGTGTGTGTTCCCAGCCATTATGTATAGCAGCTATAGCGGCGATTTGCGAGAGTGTGCTTGCGCCTTCTAGGGTGCGCGCATAGCCTTGTTTTTCTGAAAGCAATTCAGCTTGTTCTTCCGAAGGCGCTATAATTGCGCCTATGCGAAGTCCGGCCAAACCAAATCCTTTCGACAATCCATAGACAATCCAAGCGTTGGAATCAACGGCTCGAATGGAAGTAAAGGATTCTTGGGTGTGAACAATGTCGCTCCACACTTCATCGGAAATAATTACGAGTCCTTTTGTATCCGCCCATTCGGCAAGGGATTCGAGTTGTTCATTTTGAAGCACGAATCCCAACGGGTTGTGCGGATTACAGATGACAAGTGCCTTTGTTTTTGAAGTGACCAGTGAATTCAATTCAGCAAGGTCAATTCCGCTTGACCGCTGCTGATAGCGTTTAATTCCGATGTTTTTTCTTCGCGCACATTCGGACAATAAAAAGTCTACCGGATCGGCAATGAGTATCTCGTCTCCTTCCTTCAACAAAAAAGAATAAATGTCGTCTATGGCTTTGGCGGCGCTGTTGGTGGCAATAACCTCTTCTGATTGAATGCTTGCTTTTTTTCGTTGATTGAAATGAAAAGCAATGGCATTTTGAAAAGCCTTCATTCCCGAATTGTTTCCATAAGGAAATGAATTGAACTGAAGGTAAGTGGTTACCGATTCGTTAACTGCGCTAGAAACTTGAATGTCCCAATCGGCTGCTGTAAGCGGAATGTGGCCTTCTTCCACACACGCCCAACGCATATTGAATGCGTTTTCGTCAAGGAAATTTTTGTCGGTGGGCTTCATTTATTTCAACAACGTAATTGGAATTTTTGAAGCCACTTCATCGAAGTTGGTGAAGCAGAATTCTTGCATCATTTCAATGCCTGCTTTCACCAATTCGTTCGTCTCAGCCAAACGTTCAACGCTGTATTGATGCGCAAACTCGGGAAGTGATTTTCCAGATTTCAACAGTTGAATGAATAAGGCCACATCTACAATGGCGCTGTTGGTTCCCTGACTGGTAAAGGGAAGGAAGAGGTGAGCAGCATCTCCGAAAAGGAAGATGTTGTCTTTCGCTAGGGTGTGAACATTTTTCAAGGTGCGTCCTTGCCACACATAAGTCGTTTCAATATTCGAATTCAACAACGCTTGAATCATGGGGTTTTCGCAGTCGCCAACTGTTTCTTTCAGGAAAGCAATTAACGATTCGCGGTCTCTTTTCGGAGTGCCGTGGTCTATGCTATTTACCTGAAGATACCAAATGATTTCGCCGTCTTTCAAGGGAAGTATTCCAAGCGACAATCCATTTTCAGCAATAGCATATTTGTGCAATTCATTGCCGAGCATGTTGTAGAGAAAATCACTTTTCACTACCCCCATGACTTCGTAAGTAGCGGTATCCTGATTTTCAGCTTGTGGATTTAAATGTTTTCTAGTTTTTGAATGAACACCGTCTGACCCGAGAATGCCATCGAAAGATTTTGAATGGATATGGTGATTTTCGCCAACAATAAAATCGCCATTCTCGGAAAGTTTAACCAAGTCCTCAATAAGTTCTGTGCTTTTGTTGGCGAGTGCTTCTAAGAATTTGAATCGGCTAATGCTGTATACTTCTTCGAAGTCTATTTGATTTGAAAGATCTCCGCTGGTGTTGATGAAATTTACTTTGCGAATTCGAAGGCAATAGGGTTCAACATCTTTCCATACACCAAGTTCTTTCAGTCCAGCAATTCCATTCGGGAGCAAAAGAAATCCGAAGCCGCTTCGCATTTGAAACGAAGATTTATCGAACACGGTAAGATCGTGTCCCAATTCAGTTAATGTGCGATTGAGCAAAGCGCCTGATACGCCACCACCCATGATGCAGAATTTCATAATTGCCAATTTAAGGTATTCTGAAATTCTTTACGAGAAAAGAAGTGGAAATGTTACTTCTTAAGAACCTCGGCCATTTTAGCGCCAATCTCAGCTGGGGAATCGACTACGTGAATGCCGCATTCGCGCATGATACGCTTTTTAGCAGAAGCACTTTCGTTTTCTCCAGATACAATTGCACCAGCGTGTCCCATGGTTCTTCCTTTCGGAGCAGTTTCACCAGCAATGAATCCAACAACCGGTTTAGTACCGTGTTCTTTGATCCACATAGCAGCCTTCGGCTCAAGTTCACCGCCGATTTCACCAATCATAATGATACCGTGAGTTTCAGGGTCGTTCATTAACAATTGAACAGCTTCTAAAGTGGTAGTTCCAATGATTGGGTCACCACCGATTCCGATAGCTGTCGTTACACCTAAGCCCGCTTTCGCCACTTGGTCAGCAGCTTCGTATGTTAATGTTCCTGATTTAGAAACGATACCTACATTTCCTTTTTTGAAAACGAAACCAGGCATGATACCCACTTTCGCTTCACCTGCGGTAATGATACCTGGGCAGTTAGGGCCTATTAAAGTCGCACCGCGATCGGTAGCGTAGATTTTTGCTTTCACCATGTCTGCAACCGGAATACCTTCTGTAATTGTAACAATTACTTTAATACCTGCAGCAGCAGCTTCCATGATAGCGTCAGCAGCAAAAGCTGGTGGAACGAAAATAATGGTCACATCTGCACCCGTTGCAGTTACTGCATCGGCTACGGTGTTGAATACCGGACGGTCGAGGTGTGTTTGTCCACCTTTGTTCGGTGTAACACCACCAACAACGTTGGTTCCGTATTCAATCATTTGTGTTGCGTGGAATGTTCCTTCACTTCCAGTGAATCCTTGAACAATTACTTTCGAATCTTTGCTTACTAAAACGCCCATGAGGTTTAATTTTTTGCTCGGGCGAAATTAGTCATAATTTGGAAAGTTTAGTCGTTCTATTGCGGATTGTTTCTCATTTTTGCAGAACATGAATGCAATTTCAAGAGAAGAGACGATCTGTGCCCTTTCTACACCGCAAGGAGTAGGCGGTATTGCGGTGGTTCGCGTGAGCGGAAAGGCGGCCTGGGAAATAGTTGGAAAACTCTTCTCGAAGCCTTTTCAACCCGAACAAAAACGCAAAGCGTTATTCGGATGCATTTTCGATGGGAAGGAAATTTTGGATGAAGTGGTGGTGACCTTGTTTCAAGGTCCGCATAGCTTCACGGGGGAAGACGTGGTTGAAATTGCTTGTCACGGATCTCGATATGTTCAGCAGCGCATCTTGCAATTGTTGCAGGAAAGCGGTTGTCGCATGGCCACTCCAGGCGAATACACCATGCGTGCCTACTTGAACGGTAGAATGGATTTGAGTAGGGCAGAGGCGGTTGGAGATGTGATTGCTTCCGAGAGTGCAGCGGCGCATAAGCAGGCGGTTCATCAGATGCGCGGGGGATTTTCGAAAGAGATCGATGGACTGCGCGAACGCTTGATTCATTTCGCATCGTTGTTGGAATTGGAATTGGATTTTTCGGAAGAAGATGTGGAGTTTGCCGATCGCACACAGTTATTGAATTTGTTGAATGAAATCTTGAAGGTGGTGGTTCAGTTGCGCGACAGTTTTCAGTTGGGCAATGCCATTAAGAATGGGGTTCCGGTTGCCATAGTTGGCGCTCCGAATGCGGGGAAGTCAACGTTGTTGAATGTCTTGTTGAATGAGGAGCGCGCGATTGTGAGTGATATTGCAGGAACCACGCGTGATACGGTGGAGGAGGTGTTGAATGTGGAAGGCATTCAGTTCCGATTTATAGATACGGCTGGTATTCGCGAGACGTCGGATACCATAGAGCAGATGGGCATAGCGCGCAGCATGGAGAAGGTGTCGCATGCGCAGTTGGTTTTGTTGTTGGTAGATGTGGTGAATACATCGCAAGCGCAGATCGACGAGATGTTGGAATCGATTCGTTCGCATGCACGCGCGGAAGCGAAGGTCTTGGTGGTCTTCAACAAGATCGATTCGAATCCGAATTTTGAATTGAAGGTGGAAGGCGCGAATACTTTGCGCATCTCTGCGAAAGAAGGTGCGGGCATATCAGAGTTACGCAGTTGGTTGGTTGAAAGCTTCGCGCCACAATTGAACGAAAGCGATACTGTTGTCACGAATGCGCGTCACCACGAGTCTCTGCGTCTCGCCTCCATTGCCCTCACGGAAGTCTTAACGGGAATGCAACAAGGCATTCCTTCCGACCTCTTAAGCGTAGACATCCGCAAGACGTTGTATCACCTTTCCGAAATCACGGGGTCTATATCGGCGGATGATATACTTCATTCGATATTTGGAAAATTCTGCATCGGTAAATAGGAGAAATTCTTTTCAACAATTGTCTTGTGCTTGTCTAGAGAAATTATTTTAGAGTCTCTAAAATATAGTTTGATGAGCAAGAAAATAGACAATACTCCGTCGCTTGTAAGCGAAATAAAGGCGCTAATAGCTGAGAGCAAGCGGCAAGTTGCGGTAACTGTGAATTCCGCTATAACAATGCTATATTGGGAAGTTGGTAACCGCATAAACGAGGAAATTCTGCAGCACCAAAGAGCGGAATATGGAAAAGAGATCGTGCAAACACTCGCGGCTCAATTGGAACTTGAGTATGGCAGGGGTTGGAGCAAGCGTCAATTGCATCTCTGCGTTCGTTTTGCCGAAGTTTATCCTTCCAAGAAGATTGTGCACACACTGTGTACACAATTGAGTTGGTCTCATATTCGATTGATTATTCCGCTGGAAGAGCCACTGAAACGGGAGTTTTATATTGAAATGTGCAAACACGAAAAGTGGAGCACTCGTGTATTACAAGATCGCATCAATTCCATGTTGTTCGAACGAACGGCGATTAGCAAGAAGCCGGAACTCACCATTCAGAGCGATTTGGAATTATTGAAAAGTGAAAAACAGATTTCACCTGAATTGGTTTTTCGTGATCCATATTTCTTAGACTTCTTGGGGTTAAGCGGAAACCATTCTGAAAAGGATTTGGAAGCAACCATTCTGCTTGAATTACAAAAGTTCATTATTGAATTAGGTTCTGACTTTGCTTTTATGTCGCGTCAGAAAAGAATCACCATTGACAACGAAGACTACTACATCGATTTGCTTTTTTATCATCGTAGGCTAAAGTGCTTAGTTGTTGTAGAATTGAAGCTCGGCAAGTTTGAAGCAGCGCATAAAGGCCAAATGGAATTGTACTTACGCTGGTTAGAGAAATACGAGAAGGTTGAAGGGTAAACTTCCCCTTAACTGTAACGTTTTAAATTAGAGTACCTGGGTTATTTGTTGTTGCTAAGTTAGTTATCTATTTGAAAGGTTGGAAAATCAGAATCAATTAAATGTGGTTTTGCATGTTTAAGAAGGAAGTTTCTTGGAGATAG
>CANGEF010000040.1 GCA_947452685.1 Flavobacteriales bacterium
TCGAATTTCAGTGCGTTGTATTTTTCCTTCAACGCATCTAACGCTTCTGCATCTGATGTAAATGTGGTCATGGTATTATTTTTTATTCCAGTTGAATTGAAACGTGCAGTTCTTAAACTGCTCGTCCATGAATGAGTAATTTTTCTTTAATGATTTCCCAACCCAAACGTCTGTTGCATTCTGACGTTCGATGCTTTCTGTTTTGGCTTGAAACAATTCATAGTCTTGCTCCATATTGGCTCGGTGTGCGGGAAGACGCGCGTCTAGCATATAGATTACATAAGCCTCTTTTCCGTTGGGTTGTTTGGCCAATTGCGGCTCGGACAATTCCCCTTCTTTCAATTTTGAAAGAGTTAAGTTCAATTCTGCAGTGAGTGTAGCCACGTCGTGACGCGTTCCGCCCGTTTGCATATTCATGATTTTCCCCGCTTGATTTTTTGTCTCTTCGTCTGTGCTGAATCTTGCTGCTGCAGCGTTAAACGATAGTTTTTTCGCCTTCAATTCATTATAGACAGAATCTATTTGCGCTTTACATCTATTGAAATCTTCTTCTTTGATTTTAGGCGACATTAAGATGTGACAAGCTCTATAATATTCCCCACGTTTTTCCACCACCTTTACAAAATGGTATCCGTACGTTGACTTGAATACAGGAGAATAATTTCCTTCATCTGTGGTGAAAACAGCAGACTCATATTCGGGAACGAAGCTTCCTTTTTTGATCATGTCGTAACAACCTCCTTTGAATTTCGATCCTGGATCTTCGCTGTGTCGGCGTGCTTGAATGGTCATGCTGGTTCTACCCGAGGCAATATCATTTCGAATGCTATCTAGAAAATGAATGACCTGCTGATTTTCACTTTCTGGAATAAGCGGAGCAATGACTATTTGTGAATACTGCACTTGCTCTCCAATAAGTGGCAGAGAATCTACGGGCAAAGACTGATAATATTTCAGAACTTGTGAAGGAGTTATTTTCACGTTCTTCGTAATCTCTTCTTGCTTTTTTTGAGTGAGCAGTTGATCACGAATCATGTCGAAGAAATCTACTTTCAATTGCGATATTGGCTTCCCGTAATAAGCCTCAAATTGCTCAACGCTTCCCAACATTTCAACGTAATACGTGATTCTCTTTTCAACCTGCGCATTTACTTCTCCGTCTGTTACTTCAACACTGTCTACCTTCGCTTGATGCAGTAAAAGCTTTTGGTACATGAGGTTTTCAAAAATGGAACATTCCTTTCCAGCAGGTAATTGAGACTTCCCTTGTGTTAATTCGAATTTGGCGTTTTCTAAATCGGAAAGAAGAACAACCTCAGCTCCAACACCTCCAATAATTTTATCTATGGTCTTTCCTGGCTGCGCCCATATATAGACAGACAGCAACGCAAACACCAATCCTAAAACACCTTTTTTCATTCGCTTATTGTTCTAATTTGCCTTCCGATTTTGCTTGATCGTACAGGCCATTTCTCATTTTTTGCAAGAGCTCTTGCTTACGTATGTTCAGCAAGATACTTGCAATATTGCTTCGAACCATTTCCAGCGGAGACGAATCTCCGGGAAGTAAGTAGGAACCGATTTTCACCCAAAATATTTCACCGTTGAAATTTATCTTTTGGGTTGAAGTGGCTTGTGTTAAAAATTGTGACCGATCAGCTATGGCTAATGGAATGAGCTGAGCAAATTGTTCCCAATTGATGTAGGTTGAATAGTTGAAATAATGCTTCGCTCCCGACTGAACACAAAACGCTTCCCAGGTTGCAATGTCATCAGATTCAAAAGCAGAGGTCATGTTTTTCGCGTCCTTTGATTTTTCTGGAAGTGAGCAGAATTTCAATTTTAGAAAATGTTCATTCACCTTCATGGAAGCTTTGTTCGCTTCATAATATGCTTGAATTTGCTCGTCGGTAACAACAGTGTCCATGTTCTTTTTAATCCACTCTTGCTCGTAGGAATAAATGAGCAGCGACTTTCTGTAGTCTTCTATTCTTCTCTCAACGCCGAGTTTTTCTTCATCAGACATTTTCTCGGCTTCCTGAAGAACCAGGGCGTCTTTCAACCATGACTGAATAATTTCTTGCGCAAGAGCGGCAGAATCTTCTGCAGAAATATTGTTTGGAATTCGCTCACGCAATTCTTCCATCGAAAGCACCGCATCTCCCAAGTGCGCAACGGCGTTGGGAGTAGAGTTACTACAACTGCTCGCAAGAACAACACAAAACGCTGCTATAAGAATAGGTGCAGCCTTCATGGTTTACTTTGCTATAGAATGAAGAACTTCCGTGTTGATCTTGTAAGTATGCGTTTTACGCAACTCTTCAACCCATTGCTTGTCAAGGAAATTTTGATATTCCGAAGTTACAAGACCACGAGCTTCTGATAATTTCTTTGGAGACTTGTTCAACAATTCCTGAACATCTACTACCATGATTTGTCCGTTCATTGGAACATTCACACTAAGTCCTTCTGTCCATTTAATTTTACCTAACACTTCGCGATCTTCACGAGCGAACAATCCGCCTTCTGTTTGAAGATTCAGCTGTGTTCCTTGGTTCAATTCTGCAGCCGCTTCTGAAGGTGTTTTTCCACCTTCTAACATTTTGCGAAGTTTGTTTGCAATCTCTTCATTGGCGCATGTATAGATGACTACATCTGCACGATCGGGCCACATAAAGCTCGCTTTGTTCGATTCAAAATAGTTGTTCAATCCAACAGTGTCTTTCACCGCCTTCGACCAAACCAATTGATCGGTTAATTCAAACAACAAAATACCTTCACGGTATTCCTTCATTAATAAACGGAACGCTGGGTACTTAGCTTCCAAGTGGGCATCTTCTTCGCGCATTAATTTGTCTTCAGCAAACATTTTTGCTTCGTGTTTCACGTAGTCTACCGGATTCAAATTTGTATTCGCGCCTTTACGCGTAATCATGGTTTGATAGAAGTCGTTCACGGTGTATTTCGTTCCAGCCACTTCACAGAAAACTTTTTTCAAAAGACCCTTGCTTGCTTTCAGCTGACCCACATAGGTGCTGCTGTCTGCCTTTGCCGCAAGCTTGTTGATGTATTTCTGGTTGTATACAAAATTGTATTCTTTTCCAATTTTCGCAAGGAAGGAATTCTTTGTTTTTTCAGCGCGAGCATCTTTCGAAACTTTCGCTTTGATATCCTTTGACATAGACTCGTAAGAAGCTAACGGCTTATACCCTAAACGCTTCACAATGTGCCATCCGTAAGAAGTCTTGAACGGACGAGAAACATCTCCGTCTGCCTTCAATGCGTAGGAAGCCTCTTCGAATTCAGAAACCATTTTGTTTGTTCCGAACCAAGGAAGTTCTCCACCTTTATTTTTTGTGGTAACGTCTTCGCTGTACAACGCACACAATTCAGAGAAGGTTTGTTTTCCCTCTACTGCCTTTTGGTAGATTTCGTTAATCTTCGCTTCGGCTGCTGGGTCATTCGCATCGTCTTTCTTCGGTTTCACCATGATGTGTGCAACATGAATTTCTCCGCGTGCCGGACGGCGACCCGTTACTTTCAATAAGTGGTAACCGTATTGTGTGCGAACCGGCATGGTTACTTCGCCAATTTTCGCGCTGTAAGCGGCAGATTCAAACGGATAAACCATTTGGAATGCGGTGAAATAGCCCAAGTCTCCGTTGTTTTTTTCAACAGACTTATCGGTGCTGTATTTCTTAGCAGCCGACTCGAACGACTCTCCGGCAAGAATCTTCTTGCGAATGTCCATAATCTTGTTGTAGGCCTTCAAGGTATCTTCAGCCAAAGCGTTCGGCTTGCATTCGATAAGCAAGTGACTTGCACGAACTTCTTCTTGCAAGTGCGCATAAGCTTCTTGCATAAGTTCGTCTAATTTTTCTTGATCGGTTAAATAAGGGCGAGCCAATTGCGCACGGTATCCTTGCAATTCATATTTGAATTTGCTTACGGTATCTAAACCGGCAGCTTTCGCCGCATGCACCTTCAATTTGAAATTCACAAACAATTCCATGTACTCGTCTAAAGCAGAAGCTGTAACAACAGTATCGCGGTTATTTTTTCTAAAGATGTTTTCGAATTCATCTAAAGAAACATCTTCACCGTCTACGCTAAGCACCACCGGCGAAGCTGCAGCTGAGGCCTTTTGAATGGGTTGCGCATTCGCGCTGAACCACGCTGTGCAAGAGAGCACAACACTTAAAAGTAGAACTTTTGTAAAACGCATATGAGTTGAATTAAACATGTTTATTTATAACTGTAATTTGGTGCTTCTCTTGTGATAACGACATCGTGCGGATGACTCTCTTTGATTCCCGCATTTGTAATTCGAATAAATTTCGCTTCTTGAAGTTGGGAAATGTTCGATGCTCCGCAATAACCCATTCCGGCTCTAAGTCCGCCAATGATTTGATGCATCACTTCCATAACTGAACCTTTGAAAGGTACGCGTCCTGAAATTCCTTCAGGCACTAATTTTTTAATATCGTCTTCCGCATCTTGGAAGTAGCGATCCTTTGAACCGTGTTGCATGGCTTCCAACGAACCCATTCCGCGGTATGACTTGAATTTTCTTCCTTCGTAGATAATGGTTTCTCCTGGAGACTCTTCCGTTCCGGCAAGCATAGAACCAATCATTATGGTTGAAGCTCCGCCAGCAATTGCTTTCGCAATATCTCCTGTATATCGAATTCCGCCATCTGCAATCATAGGTACGCCTGTTCCTTTCAATGCTTCTGCAACGTCGGTTACAGCAGTTAATTGTGGAACACCCACACCAGCGATCACGCGTGTGGTGCAAATTGAACCCGGTCCAATTCCAACCTTCACTCCGTCGGCACCCGCTTCCACCAGGGCTTTCGCAGCTGCTCCTGTCGCAATGTTTCCAACAATCACATCTATTTTATCTCCGAAAGCGGCCTTCACTTTTTTCAAGGTTTCAATTACACCTTTCGAATGACCGTGCGCGGTATCTATTACTACTGCATCTACTCCCGCTTTCACCAAGGCTTCAACACGGTCCATGGTGTCACCTGTAACGCCAACGGCAGCAGCGCAACGCAAACGTCCGAAGTTGTCTTTGCAGGCATTCGGATATCTACGCAATTTTAAAATGTCTTTGTATGTGATGAGTCCCATGAGTTTTCCATCTGCGGAAACAACAGGAAGTTTTTCAATTTTCTTTTCTTGAAGAATGGATTCGGCCGTGGCTAAATCTTTGGGTTTGTCTGTGGTGACAAGGTTTTCGCTTGTCATGACTTCACGAATAGGCTTCTCGTAATTTTTTTCGAAGCGAAGGTCTCTGTTTGTTACAATTCCTTTCAACACACCCTCTGCATCAATAACAGGAATTCCTCCAATTTTATGCTCGGCCATAATGGTTAACGCATCTCCAACATTTGCGGTTTCATGCAGGGTAATTGGATCTTGGATCATACCGCTTTCGCTACGCTTCACCTTTCTCACCTCTGCAGCTTGAGCTGCAATGCTCATGTTTTTGTGAATGACTGCAATTCCGCCTGCACGAGCCATGGCAATGGCCATTGAACTTTCAGAAACGGTATCCATAGCCGCCGAAACGACAGGCGTGTGCAGGGTAATATTTCTTGTGAATTGTGAAGAAATAGTTACCTCGCGAGGAAGCACCTCTGAATAGGCTGGAACGAGAAGAACATCGTCGTAGGTAAGACCCTCACCTACAATTTTCGAATGGTTTGCAGACATACGTTTGAATTTTCGAATAAAATTCGTACAAATGTACGAAAAACAGGTGCAAAAAAAGCGCCCCTTTCGGAGCGCTTTTATATTTAAAATGAAAGCCGAAACTTAAACTATACCTTGATCTAACATTGCGTCTGCAACTTTTACGAAGCCCGCGATGTTCGCACCTTTCACGTAGTTCACATGATCGCCTTCTGCACCGTACTGAACGCACGCTGCGTGAATGCTCTTCATGATGTTGTGAAGGCGTTGGTCTACCTCTTCACGAGACCAGCTTAAACGAAGGCTGTTTTGAGACATTTCCAAACCAGATGTAGCTACACCACCAGCGTTAGACGCTTTTCCTGGAGAGAACATTAATTTGTTTTCGTCGAATACAGCAATGGCTTCAGGAGTTGAAGGCATGTTTGCACCTTCAGCCACTGCAATACAACCGCTCGCTACCAATGCTTTCGCATCGTCGCCGTTCAATTCGTTTTGTGTAGCGCATGGAAGAGCAATGTCGCACTTCACACCCCAAGGTGTTTTTCCAGCTACGAACTCGCATCCGTATTTGGTTGCGTATTCTTGAATTCGTCCGCGCTTCACGTTTTTCAATTCCATTAAGAAAGCAAGTTTCTCGGCATTGATCCCGTTTGCATCGTAGATATATCCTGAAGAATCTGAAGCGGTAACCACTGTAGCACCCAATTCAGTTGCTTTTTCGATAGCATATTGAGCAACGTTTCCAGAACCAGAAACAACAACTGTTTTACCAGTGAAGTTCAATCCTTTCACCGCCAACATTTCTTGAGCGAAATATACGGTACCGTAACCTGTAGCTTCTGGACGAATCAATGATCCACCCCAGTTGCGACCTTTTCCAGTTAATACACCGGTGAACTCGTTACGAAGACGCTTGTATTGACCGAACATAAATCCGATCTCACGTCCACCCACTCCGATATCTCCAGCAGGAACGTCAGTGTCAGCACCGATGTGGCGAGACAATTCGCTCATGAAGCTTTGACAAAATGCCATCACCTCGCGATCGCTCTTTCCTTTCGGATCGAAGTCTGATCCACCTTTTCCGCCACCCATTGGAAGGGTAGTCAAAGAATTTTTGAAAATTTGTTCGAAACCTAAGAATTTCAAAACAGACAAATTCACCGTTGGGTGAAAACGCAATCCGCCTTTGTAAGGACCAATGGCGCTGTTGAATTCTACGCGGTATCCGCGATTAACTTGTACTTCACCTTTATCATCTACCCATGGAACACGGAAGATTATTGTGCGTTCTGGTTCAACAATACGTTCTAGGATTTTAGCATCCTTATACTTAGGATGGTTTTCCATAAAAGGAATAATGGCTTCCGCCACCTCGTGAACTGCTTGAAGGAACTCAGGCTCGTTCGGGTTCATTGCCCGAACTTTCGACATAAAGGCGTCAATTTGCTCTTGATGTTGTTGTGACATGATTTTCGATTTTGTGGGGACGAAGATAGTACTCTTAACCATACGTTGACAAAGGAGGCATAAAATTTCATTCGAAAATAGATTTAGCGTTTCTTTGCAGACTATTCGAAAAGCTATGTGGGCAAAAATTGCTGCTTTTATTCTTCGTAACCGAATTTTACTCGGTGTGCTGACTTTAGCCATCACTGTTTTTATGGGTTGGGAGGCGCGCAATGTGCGCATGAGCTACAAGTTTGCGGGTGTTCTTCCGAAAGATGATCCTGCTTTTGTTGAGTACCAGGCCTTTACTAAGCAGTTTTCGGAAGACGGAAATGTGATGGTCGTGGGGCTAAACGATCCGGAAATCTGGGAACTTCAAAACTTCATCGCATTGAAGGAACTCGGGAATAGCCTGAAGAAAATTACGGTTCCAGTAGATACCCTTATCAACGGTGTGAAAACTACCGTTCAGCGCAACGTGGTTGATTCCGTTTTTTCCATAGCTCATTGCTATGAAATGTACGCCGACACTACGGAAGAGCGTTTTCGCTTCAGACATATTTCAGATGGAAATTTAGAGTCTCAGGTTCAACTCGATTCAGTAAAACAAAAGATTTTATCGCTTCCGTTTTACGATGGATTGTTGTACAAATCGAAGTCAGACGCTACGTTGATGATGATTTTTGTCAATGGGAAGCTTTTCAACTCGCAGTTCCGAGGGAATGCAGTAGATCAGATTGTAGAAAAGGTGAATCAGTTCACGAAAGACACCTACATAAAAACATATATTTCGGGGCTGCCGTTTATTCGAACCCAGATGACGGCTAAGGTTAAGGCTGAATTGAAATTCTTCACCATACTCTCCTTAATTGTGAGTGCCGTTCTCTTGTTTATTTTCTTTAGGAGTGTTCGTGCAGTTATCGTTTGTATGATTATCATAGGAATTGGCGTGGTTGTGTCTATGGGCACCATTGCGCTATTCGATTATCCGATAACCATGCTTATGGGACTTATTCCGCCTTTAATGATTGTTATTGGCGTTCCGAACTGCATTTATCTTCTTACGAAATACCACCAAGAATTTATTCGTCATGGAAGTAAGATGCGTGCCATGACGCGTGTGATTCAAAAGGTTGGAGAAGCGGCGTTCATGATTAACGCAACCACTGCTGTTGGATTTGCGACCTTCATTTTCGTAGACAGCGATTTGCTGAAGCAATTCGGGGTAATCTCGGCGTTGAATAGCATGCTCATGTTCTTCATTTCTTTGATTGCTTTCCCTATTCTCTTCTCTTATACAGCAGCACCAAAGGCGCGTCATTTGAAGCACCTCGACATGCGTTGGTTGTACCACACCTTAGAGAATTTGGTGAAGATGATTACCAAAAACAGAGGGGTCATCTATTTCATTACAGTTGTAATAACAGGATTGAGTATTTACGGAATGACCTTGGTGAAAACCACTGGAAACATTGTAGATGACCTTCCAGACGATGACCGAGTGATTACCGATTTGCATTGGTTTGAAAAACATTTCGACGGGGTAATGCCTTTCGAAATCATGATTGAAGCGAAGCGTGGAAAAATTACCAATCCTAAAACCATTGCGCGCATTGATTCGCTGCAAGGAGTGATGGATACGTTGCCGGGAGTTTCAACAAAAATATCACGATCACTTTCAATTGCAGATGCTATTAAGTTCGCGAAGCAAGCCTACTACGGTGGAGACCCGGAGTATTATGATTTAATAAGTCGAAGTGAACAGCAGTTCATTGGTCCGTATTTCGAGCAATCGGAAAGTGCTGGTTCGAACTCAAATGCTTCAAAATATTCAAATACATTTTTAGATGATTCGTTGAAGAAAACGCGCGTTACCGCGCAAGTAGCAGACATTGGAACGCTTGCAATGGATTCGTTGTTGAATACGCTACGTCCGGAAGTAACCAAACTTTTTCCAGACAGTTTGTACAAGGTTACCATGACGGGAACCAGCATTGTGTTCTTGAAAGGCACAACTTACTTGGTGAATAATTTATTTTCGAGTTTGCTATTTGCCGTGGGGGTTATTTGTTTGCTCATGTGGATTATGTTCCGCAGTTTGCGCATGTTGCTTATTTCACTTGTTCCGAATTTGATTCCTCAGTTTATCACAGCCGGATTCATGGGTTTCTTCGATATTCCTTTGAAGCCGTCCACTATTTTAGTTTTCAGTATTGCATTTGGAATTACGGTCGACAACACCATTCACTTCTTGGCCAAGTATCGTCAGGAATTGCGTGAGCACAATTGGAACATTAAGTTGTCTGTCTTGTCGGCTGTGAAAGACACAGGGGCGAGTATTTTGTATACGTCAATTGTCTTGTTCTTCGGATTTGGAATTTTTGTTTTCTCGGAATTCGATGGAACGCGCGCTTTGGGAATCTTGACTTCTCTTACGTTGTTTACCGCTATGTTAACGAACTTGATTGTGTTACCAGCGATGTTGCTATCGTTAGAGCATCACTTAAGCACGAAAGCATTTGCAGAGCCGTTCATGCAGGTGATAGATGAAGAAGATGATCTTTCGTATGAGGCTTGGCGCATGCAGAACATAGATCCAACGCTACCTGAGGAGAGTTTAGACGGGGAGTCTGAAGAGGAAAAGGCTTAGAATTAACGTGCTTCTTCGAAGACTTCGTTTACGCTTTCTTCCAGTGCATTCAATTCGTTTACTACTTCATTCAGTGAATCTGCGGGGACGGGTTGGTTAGAGCCTTTCCAGGAAGAAACCACCTCTTTAACTTTGTGAATGGCTTCTTGAATGCGCGCTTTAGCCAGTTTCCATTTATTCGATTTTGAATCTGAATTACTCGTTTGAATATTCATTTCATAACGCTCTGCGGCGTTTAACAGGCAAACACGAAGATCGTTTTCGTTCCACGGTTTTGCAACATAACGATACACTTGTCCGCGATTAATTGCGTCTATTACCGCTTCAATATCTGCATAACCCGTTACTAAAATTCTCACTGCATTTGGAAAATCGTTGAGTGTAAGTTCGAAGAATTCCACTCCACTTAGCTCTGGCATTTTTTGGTCGGAAAGAATTATGGGAACTTCATTCGCATTCAGATACGCCACTGCTTCTTGCGGAGAAGTGGTTGTAAATACATCGAACTCTCTTCTGAAGAGAGCTTTGAAAGCGATGAGGTTATTTTCTTCATCGTCGAGGTAAAGCACTTTAATCATATCTGTCATGGGTTCTTAGAATCGATGGGTAAAGTTATAAGAAAAGTGGTGCCCTCGTTCGGGTTACTTGTGAATGTAAGTTGACCACTGTGTTCGCCCACAATACCAGCGACAATGCCTAAGCCAAGTCCAGTGCCCTCTCCAACCTCTTTCGTGGTGAAAAATGGTTCAAATATTTTCTCTTGAATTTCAACTGGGATACCATTTCCGTTGTCTTGAATTTCAACACAAATTTTATTATCACTCAAGTAAGAACGAACGTTTATTACGCGATCGATTGGTTGTCTATTGGGCAATCGAGTGGCTTGAACAGCGTTTGTTACAAGGTTCATGAACACTTGTGAAAGTTTTCCGGGGTAGCAATTTATTTTCGGAATGTTTTCACCCAATTCAACATTGAGTGTTACCTCTGCTTTGGTCATGTTTTTCATGACTACGAGTGTTGAATTTAAACATTCATTAATGTCTGCTAATACCAATTCGTTTCTGTCCATTCGCGAGAATACGCGCAGACCTTTTACAATTTCCGCGGTTCGTTTTGAACCGTCTTCAATGCCGTTCAACAGTTGTTGAATTTCATGTTTAAGGTAATCTACGTCGAGTTTAGCGTATTGGCCTTTTAGGTTATTGATTTGTTCAAGAAGGTCTTTGTTTTCATCTATTTGCGCTAGTTGTGAGAGCAGATCTAGAATCTCATCGATATCTCTTTTCAGTGGACCCACATTGGATTGCACGAAGTTGATGGGGTTATTTATTTCGTGAGCTATACCTGCTGTCATTTGTCCGATCGATGCTAATTTCTCCGACTCGACGAGTTGTTGCTGTGTCATGCGAAGGTCGTTCATAGCGGTTTGTAATTCCGTGTTTCTGTTTTCGAGATCGGCGGTACGTTTGTGCACTTTTTTCTCGAGTTGAACATTCTGTTCTGTCACGAGTCTTTCGTTTTCCTTCATGGCTTGGAAGGCTTGTTGTTGAGAAAGTTCTTTTTCTTGTTTCAGCACATTAATGCGGTCTGCTAGCGCAAAAGACAGCAACAGAATTTCCACCACCGAACCCACAGGCAGCGCGAAGTTCGTGAAGGCGTTGAAGGGGAGGATGCCGAAATTTCGGAGGGCATACAAAATAAGACCAATAATAAAAATAACCCAAGCAATAATAAAGTACCTAGCAGGTCTATATCCTTGTTTGATAGCTCTTATCGAAGCGAAAATCAAAATCAAAGCTGATAATGCTCCAATATTTAAAATTATTTGAGTGGTATAATGAAAGCCAAATATTGCTAAAACTATTGCTACGCAATACAAGAACTTGAAAAAATTTAGAATACTATTAATTCTTGGGGAGTACTGGGCAGTCCTAATAAAATTTTGCGCAAAGAAAATTGTCGCCAAGCCACTTAAACCCGGCACAATTGATCCCAAGGAGATGTTTAGACCTCCCGAAAAATTAAAAATGTATTTTGATGAAAAACCAAACAATACTAGCTGGGTATAACCCACAGTGAAAATGTAAAATATATATAGCAAATAGACTGAATCTCTTACCGAAAAAAATACAAAAAGATTGTAAATGAACATCGAAAGAATTATCCCCAGATAAATAGCGAAAATTAAATCTATGTTTTCATAATCATTGAGTAATTGCATTGAATCCTCCACACTCAAAGGAATAAGCAATTGATCCGAGCTTTTCACTTTCAAATAAAAATCTACAATATTGTCGGCCGATTTGTGAATATTCACTGCATTACCTGAAATATTGTAATCCCTTGCTTTTAAAGAAATTTTCTCTCCCGAACTTTTTTGAAAAATTGAATCCGGTGTAAGTTGAAAAACCTCCACATCATCAATAATCGGATTTGCAATATGCAAAACTTTTTGACTATTCCAAAAAGTACTATCGACATCAAACCTCCAATGTATTACATATGTACCTTGCTTTAATCCCAAATTAATAATTGACCCATTGACGTTTTTATATTCTCCAATTTTCCAATTCTCAATATTGGAATTTTCAGGGAATTCACAATATCCGATTTGGGATTTACTCTCAACTGCAATAATGAGCACGAAAACTAAAAGAAGAAATTTTCTCATGTTTCAATTTGGTAATTAATAGATGTTAATCCGTCTCCTATTATTTCATCAATTTTCAAAATAGGATTCGACCTAATTTCACTAATTTTTATCCTTTCTATTTCATCTGAATCTGTCATTTCAATAATATTAGGCTGATGCGTGATATGTGCATATTGATTAGCTCCAGCATAAAAAATCTTTCCACCTTCACCCAATGTTTCAACCAGTCGGAACCCATACTTATGCGAAATCCTATATGTAAACGCTGAACAAAGAGCAATCATTTCACCATAACCCAACAAGCCTCCAAGTGCAATAGCACTTCTTATACTGTATACACTACCAATTCCCAATCCTGCTACAGCAACCGAATTCCATAAACCACATAATTCTGCGACAGGTCCCTTTCTGCTTTTCAAAAATTCATTAAGATCAGGTACGTCTTCGCCAACAGCACTTTGAATTGGAAGCTCCAATTTTGAACCCAATAATTGTAATCTCGAGCCGCCGTATGTGATTTTACGGTCAACTGATTCTATGATTATCACATGGGTACCTGGATCAAACATCCATTCCTCTGTAGAGCTAGTCAATTTAAATCCAAAAGCCTCTAAAACCCCCAAGTGTCCTTCTCTAAATCGCATACAACTCTCCAGATCGTCTATCGCTTTGAAACTTCTGATTGAAATTTCATTTAAGTGCTTTTCTGGTGAATTGATGTTATAGCTCATGAACTCCCAATTTCTGTTGAAGATCCATAAAATATCTGCCAGATGGAATTGTATTTCCTAGTAAAATATTCCTAGCCGCTATGGTAACTGTGGCCCCGCCGTGGAACACATCACTAGCCAATTGAGGCCAAGTATCTATAGACTTTCCAATTTCTAATATGGATTCAACTCCACGCTTTGAAGCTTCTGATAAATCAATAAATCGCATCAATACTTCACTAGAATTCTTCTTCAACAAGTCCTCTATTTCCGATTCATTTATTTTTCCATGAAATATTGGCTCTGAATCATTTTGATAGTTCTCTATATCAAGCAAACCTCTATCACTAGTTTCCATCAATAAGGGAATTCGTTGCTTTCTGGCCATTAATCGTAAAAGCAACTTGATACTTCCACTGTCACATTCATCTACCACTAAATCTAAATTCTTAATTCCCAAGAAAAAGTCTTCGACGTTAGTTGAATTCACTCCTTCATCAAAAGTCTGTATATTAAGATAAGGGTCAATCTCCAATGCCCAGCGCTTTGCAATAACTACTTTTGATAATCCAATATCACAAAGTCTAAAAGGCAACCGATTCAAATTTGACATTGACAAAGTGTCAAAATCTGCAATTTTAAAATTCTCAGACACCCTCTCCATTATCATTGTAAGAAAAACCGAAAATCCAACAGACATTCCAACAATACCAATGGTTTTGCTCGATAATTTCTCTTGCTCTGCTTTTGTAATTTTGTTCCTATTGCGAGACGTTCTTAATTCTACAAACTCATTCTTCTCTAAAATTTTCAACGCTCTATTATTCCAAGGAAAATATACCCAATTTCCATATTCGGGATTTGCAGTAACAAAACTCCTTGCTTCATCGATACCATTTGTCCGCTTAAGATTCCGGATACAATACAATTCTTCTAGTTGGCCTTGCAATAAATCAATCACCTCTAAATCCGGGTTTAGAATTTTAATCGATTGAATTTCATTCGATTGGGTTTTGAGTGAAAAAATTTTTATATCCAAAGTAAAAAATATTACTGCAAGAAAATCAAATTATTGCAGTCGATAACTTAGATTTATCGCTTGTTGTAAACAACCCTAAGTTTATTTTAATGCCTAAACCAAACAAAAACTCCACTTCGACAATTTCATTTCCAACTTGGAAAGAAATCATAAATTCATTTATCGACGAAAACTCGAAAAAAGAAAGTTTCAAATTAAGTGAATTCAAGAGTAAAATCGACTTCTTTCAATCGAACGCGAGGGTTATTACAGATGACATGGCGAATAAAAGTGTTTCCCTGGCAATGCAGATGATGATTGGAGCTGCAGGCGAATATGTTCCTGGGGAAACTCTTGACAGTATTATCCCCAGAATTAAAGAAGCGGGATTTTCAAGTAATGAGTTTTACACCGTGTTTGACTTGCTCAATTCTAATTATTGCGTTAAGGATGATACAATCTTTGAAAAACTTGGCATCAAGCCAGAAAATTTCGAACTATACCATCTATTAGGAATTTCCGGACATCCCTTTAAAGTCCATGAAGAAGACCTCCCTCATTTCATTCGATGGGCTGGTGTTGCCTTTCTTCTGTTCTCTCTTCCTGGTTTTACCTTCCAATCAAATAAAGATCATTTTATAATAAAATTCAGAGTTAACGTATCCTCATCTGAAATTCCAGAAATAGCAGAACTCAGATATGTTACTCTTGAGAAAAAATGTTTCCTAAGCAATGATAGCGTCGGAAACAATGAATTCATTCCGAGATATCATTTTGACAGATGGTCAATAATACCAAGTAGTGAGGATCTCTTCGTTAAACCTCAATTTGTTTCTGACTTTCAACAAAGTACATTTATGAATGGTCTAAATTACCTTTTCAATGCGTCGTTATTAAATTTTCCCATCAAATATTTGCTAATGCTGGAAGAAAGAATTCTTCAGGATAGAAACAAGGGTATCTCTAATGAGATTAACAGAAATATTTTCGAACATGCGGGTATCGAATCTTCTTTCGATGAATACCAAATCGGAGATTACATGGCGAAAACTATACGGCCTAAGCTTACTGAATTAGTCCAAAAATGGGACTCCTCTCATTCTTCAAAAAGTATTGAAAACGACAATCAAGCCATCCACCAAGCGCAAAAGCTTGGGCTGTTGCCGATTCCAGAGAAAATAAAGAACTTGATCTACTCGCGAGTGGGGGAATAATCTTTTCGAAAATTTCGAAAAACCATTTTTGTGGGATTTTGAAATAGGAGTTTTGGGAAAA
>CANGEF010000041.1 GCA_947452685.1 Flavobacteriales bacterium
GCTTTCATCGATTGGTCATCTGAGCACCTTCAGCATTTGCTACGAGAGCATGAGCCAACAGCTATAATTCTTTCTGTATTTTTAGTTGTTGCTGCTGCTGCAAAATCTGCACAATTGCCATTTAGCTCTTGGCTACCAAGAGCAATGGAAGGCCCAACGCCTTCGAGTGCCATTTTTTACGGTTCACTTTCTGTGCACATGGGTGCATTCATTCTGCTGAGAACGTATGATATTTGGGGACACTTAATGAGCATTAAAATTCTCATTATTCTGCTAGGTCTTGCTACATGCTTTGTCGCTACAGGAATAGCGAGAGTGCAAACTTCGGTGAAGAGCCAAATTGCTTATTCTTCTGTAGCCCAAATCGGAATAATTTTTTGCGAAATTGCGCTCGGATGGAATACACTCGCATTGATTCACATTGCGGGAAATGCCTTCCTAAGAAGTTATCAGTTGCTTACTTCTCCTTCAGTTGTCACCTACCTCATGAAAGATATGTTCTACAATTTCAATCCGAAAAAGAACAATATCGAAGGAAGAGTTTCAAAGAAATTGGAATACACTTTTTACGTTTTAGGAACACGTGAATTCACCATTAACATGTTCCTATATACTTATTTGTGGAATCCAATGAAATGGGTGGGAAAACAAATTCCATTTAAAAGTAAGAGCCTCCTTGGAATAACTACCTTGCTTTTTATTGGAGGAATTATTCTGCTTGTTGGCACAGACCTAAGTGAAAGTACGAACCACATTATTTCAATGGTTCTAGGCATTATTGGACTGGTCTCTGTTTTTGCGGCATTCACCGAGAGAGAAAATACTTTACGCAGCTGGTTGCTTGTGTGTAGCAATCACTTCTGGGTAGCTCTTGCTGTTACATTCAACGAACATTACAGTTGGGAGCACAACATCGTTTATTTAAGCGGGGTAGTGGTTGCAATGGGCATTGGTTATCTTTTGTTGAATGGTATAAAGAAAAAAGAAGGCAAACTCGATTTGAATAATTTCTACGGACTTGGTTACGACTATTCGAAGAGAGCCTTTGCATTTTTACTCTGCGCTTTGGCAGTTTCCGGATTTCCAATTACACCTACCTTCATTGGAGAAGATTTAATTTTCTCGCACATTCATGAAGATCAAATTGGATTGTCTCTTATCGTTTCAATAAGTTTAATTATCGATGGTCTAGCACTTGTTCGCATTTATGCAAGAACATTCATGGGCCCTCATTACAAAAAGAATCACGAAGCGGCAGATCGCGCTTCTTAAAATTTAAAAAATGAAGAAATTATTTGGACTACTTATCGCACTAGCAAGCTTCACAGTTGGCTTTGCACAATCTCCAATCAGAAACGTTCAATCAAACAACAACGGTTGGTTCATGTACTTCGGTGACCACAAATTTTCTGAGCATTGGGGTATTCATTTGGAAGCTCAATTCAGAAGAAATGAAATCATTGCTAAACCACAGCAACTTCTTTTGAGAACGGGTATCAACTATCACTTCGCACCAAATGCTTTCGCAACCGTTGGATATTGCTACGTGAACACTTCGCAATACGGAGTATTCCCGGCGAAATGCGCTTTTCCTGAAAACAGATTTTGGGAACAACTTCAAGTGAAATCGCAAGCAGGACGCATTGAAGTGACTACCCGTCTTCGATTAGAGCAGCGTTTATCAAAACTTCCTGTTGCACAGTCAACAGGAGAGTATGCGCCGGGAGATGATGTTTATACGAACCGCGCGCGTGTTCTTGTGCGTCTTTCTGTTCCCTTCAAAGGAAAAACCATTGAAGACAAATCGCTGTACTTCTCTTGTTACGACGAAGCCTTCGTAAACTTCGGAGAAAACGTGCAGTCAAACATCTTCGATCAAAATCGCGCTTATGCCGCCATTGGTTACAAATTTCCGAAATGGGGAAAACTTGAAATCGGATACATGAATCAAATGATTGTAAAGTCAGACGGAGTGAAGGTTGAAAACAACCACACTCTTCAAGTCGGATTCTTCTCAACCCTCGATTTCAGAAAGAAAAAATCTTAAGACAGATACTTTGTAAGATGTTGCACAAGATTCTGATGAAAGGTACTCTGTAAGTTGCTTCGCAAGATTCTGATGAAAGAAACTTCGTTAGTATAACCCCTAGCCGAAGGCTCCTTGCGAAGCATCTTGCGCAGCATCTTGTGTAACATCTTGCAATGCATCTTGCGCAGCATCTTGTGTAACATCTTGCAATGCATCTTGCGAAGCATCTTGCGAAGCATCTTGTGTAACATCTTGCAATGCATCTTGCGCAGCATCTTGTGTAACATCTTGCAATGCATCATGAATTACCTCTTAAATTCGCATCATGATCGGTGCGAATTTTTTTTATTCTCGAATGGCTGGAATAGCCCTTTTGCTATCCTTCGCTTCGTGCGCTACTGAACAAGAGAAAGCCCGCGATTACAACAACAAAATAACCGCTGAAATAGAAACATGTGGAGTATCTATTTTTCAGTTGGAAGAACAACTGGGGCAGCCGCAAAACTTGAATGAATATTACTCAAAAGCTGAATCAACATTAAACACCGCAAAAGAGAATTTAACTGAAATCGGAACCTTCAAAGAAGACACGCTACTCGTAAATCCGGCCATTCGCACAGTAGAAAAATTTCAGGAAATTCTTTCCACTTATTACAAGCCGTTGTGCAATTTGCACCAACTTCCACCAGAACAAATTTCATTCGAAACTACTGATAGCTGTAGGGTTCTGCGCATGTTCATTCAGAACGAAGCGGTCTTTACACAACAAGACTTCGAGAATGCGCAGCAGTCGTTTGCCGACAAGTACAAACTTGATTTAACGGAGTAAATCAAGATGCTAAGCAAGATGCTTCGCAAGGTCGTCTTCGACGAAGTCGACCTTCTGTAAGACCTTTCGCAGAACCTTCCAAAGGACCTTTCATAAACCTTTCACAGAATCTTGCTGACGAATAAACAGCATATAACTTATAGGAATTTGGCATAAACATAAGGTGCCAAGTGGTTCTTCCTTTGGCTCAAAATTATTTGAGTCATGAAAACCAAAAAAACTTTTCTCTCCTTTTCTCTTTTGCTCGCGCTCTATTCTTGCGACAAAGAGAAACCCATTCCCAACATTCAATGCCGCGTTGTTGAGCAAGGCTCCAACGTGCCTATCCCCTTCGCACAGGTTCAATGGTATGAGCTTGAAGGCTTCGGAGGTACCGTCAACTATGTCCCTTCATTCATTTCCATAGCAAATGAATACGGACAGTTCGAAATGCCGAAAGACGCAACTGTAGATGTTGGAAAAGCCATTGCAAATTCAGTTAACCAATATTCTGAATTTGGATTCACCGACGTTTCCTTCAGTCCAGGAAATCCTTCAATGTCTCTTCCGATTTCCTGCAAGGCGTTACTTCAACTTCAACTCATAGACGATCTGAATACACAACAAAATGTTGTGGGCGCTTCATTCAGAGTGAACGAAGGTTTTCGAGGCTTACTTCAAGAGGCCGACTTGGCAGGCCACGGCGCAGAATGCCTATTCGAAGTAAACGCACATTTCCCCATAGAATTAGAAATAAAAAAGCACTACGCTTCCGGAAACTACTCTTCAGAATGGATCACCCTTGATCCGCTACAAGCCAATGAAATCAACACATACACCTTATACTACTAAACCCATGAAAAAAATCTCTACACTCTTCCTTAGCCTTTGTTCGCTTTTAAGCTTCGCACAAGGCACGTACAAACCTGTGGTGAAATCAACAGCATTCAGCCAAACACTATCTAAAAACAACTCACTTGTCTTTTCAAAAAGTCAAGCGGCCAGCGATGCGTTTTTATTTCTGTGTGGAAAAGATTCGAGCCATCTGTATTTTCCAGATTATAAAAATCACATTCAAAATCTTCCGAATGAAAACAATGCTACACACCTTGAACTATGGGACGTTGCATACATTCGAGAGGCGAGCAACACAGGCGATACATGTCAGTTTATTCTTAGCGCGTCACAACTTCTAACACCCGGTATGCATGAGTTTCATGTCAACAGCTTGATTCATTCAAACTATTTTTCAAGTGCGCAACTGCAAGCTGTAAGTTTCGATGAAGGAATAACGTGGAACACCCTCGTGAATAATTCCGTATCAACACTTATTCCTTCCAATACAAATTGGTTTTCTGTTGCCTTGAAATATTCGGTAAACGGGTCAACAAAAAAAACCGGAATCAAATTTCAAGTGGAAACAAAAAGTCTACTCGTTCCCGACACCGCTCCATGGCAAACAAACAATTCCTTCCAACTCGATACGCTTCTTGGAAACAACTTGGTTAAAGGAAATGCCTATGCCCTGCACAGTGCAGACGGTATCTTCGACAAGCCTTTCATTTTTGTTGAAGGAATAGACTTCGGAAACGATCATAACGCAACAAGAAACGGAACCTTTGGATGGGACGCTTTTTCCTCTGGCTCATCTACCGGACAATACGCTATGCTCGAATTAATGCCTTATTGGATTGATACCCTTCAGCAGCACGGATATGACTTAGTGCTCATAGATTTTTACGACGGTGCGCGGGACGTTAGAGAAAATGCTGCCCTTGTTGAAAAGGTTATTAACCTCTGCAATGCATACAAGAACAGCGATGAAAGTATTGTGGTTGCCGGAGCAAGCATGGGCGGACTCATCTCACGTTATGCCTTACGAAATATGGAAATCCAAAACAAACAACATTGCACTCGCTTATACATCAGTCTCGACACGCCGCATTTGGGGGCCTACATTCCATTGAGTCTTCAGTCTACTTTGCACTTCATGGCGCCTTATAGTTCCGCGGCACACAGCTTCGTTTACGACAAACTTCTTCGACCCGCGGCGCAACAATTACTATTCTACCAATGGGGAATTCCAAATCCCCTATTACCCACAACGTTTCTGAATTTCCAGTCTGAACTGAGTGAAATGGGTCTTCCAAAAAACTGCAGAAACATTGCAATTGCCAATGGAAACAAAAATGGAATTGGACTTTCATCTAACATGACCGAACCGCTACTAACCGAATCGTGTAACGCTTCAAACCTTATTGGTGGAGATGAATTTCGATTGAAGTTTTTTCCTCTTCCTGGATCGAACGACTACGTTGAAAACACGAGTACACATAGAGTTGTGGCAGATCTCAAACTTACTGAAGTCGATACAGATTTTCTAAGCATATCTATTTCGCAATACAGCGCCAGACCAATGGTCTCTGTGAATGCACTGCCCTTCGACTATTCCTGCGGTGGATATTCATCTTCCATAAAAGAATTTGTAGATGCCATTAACGAAACCGCCGCTTTCAATAGCGCATGTGGAACCATTAACAGCGATCAATTCGAATTGTACCACAACTTCGTTCCCACAACAAGCGCTCTGCATTGCTCTGTTAACGCACCTTTCACAGCTATCAATGGTAATGAAATTCCGTTCGACAATTGGTATGCACCTTCTGGAAACAACCAACCTCATTCAGGAATCAACCACGGAAATCTTGCCTTTCTTGCCGAAGAAGTATTCGCAGATGAACTACCGAACGGTCATTCGGTTTTTAGAATGAATCTAGAAAACAACTCAAATTTCAATTTTGGAAAAACAGGGTTGCAAGTACTTCCTTCAACAATCATTGAAAACAATTCAGTGGTAAGTATTGGTGCTCTAGGAGAAAGTAATTCTTCTTTGAACAGTATCGTTTTTCCTGGAGATGAAATAAACATTGAAACGGGAATAGATTGCGGACAAGGCAGCATTGATATTCGAGATGGAGGAAGTCTTGAAGTTGGCGATGCTTCTGGCGTTGTGAACGCCACACTCACCATTCAAGAAACAACGACCGTTAATCTTGAAAACAACGGATCGTTATTCATTCATCCGAATGGACAGCTTATTCTGGAAAACAATTCAACCTTAAACCTACTCGGAGGAACAATTCAGGTGGAAGGGAAAGTTGTGCTTCTTCCAGGAGGAAAAATTGTTTTCTCTTCAGGAGAAGTAGTCTTAAATAATACAGACGCTTGCATTGAATTTCGCGGAGGGCAAATTCAAGTGAATCCGCAAGCAGATTTCCATGTTCAGGCTATTCAAGGCGGTCTCGATATTTATTCTTCATGGAATGAAACAGATGTGATATTCGCTTCCGGAAGCAGAATGAATATTGAAGGAATGAATGCTGAAAACACACTCCTGCGCATTCACGAGGGAGCTATGTTCAACGAATCTGGAACCGCAAATTACATTCGATTCGAAAATGGAAAAATTGAACTTTTGGAGAACGCAACACTTCTTTCCTACCAACGGACGTTGTTCAACAATACCTATATCATAGGTTCTGAACATGCGCTCTGCCAAGTTGATTACAATAGCCTTTCCTTTTTAAACAGTTCAACAAGCCTTTGTAAAATCGAGAACAACTATGGAAAAGTTTCTGCAGTAAATACACTGTTTGAAAACCAAAGTTCAATGACCATTCGATATGGAAATTACAATTTCGAAAATTGTGAATTCAATGGAGCCAATGTTTTCTCCGAACACTTGAAATCATTAAGTAAAATCACGAATTCAAATTTCACGAATAACGAATTTGCACTTTCAGATTATAGTTTGGTTGAAATTGGTCTGACCAATTGCACATTCAATAACAACAACATTGCCGCGCAAAAGAAAGGCGGAGTCTTCACCATTCGATGTTCTGAATTTTTACAAAACGGAAGAGCGCTTGAAATTGGTAAAGGCTGTGTTTTGAATATGTCGTCAAGCAGTGCAGGTGGATACAATCGCTTCGTATCGAACAACGAGCACATTCATTTTTATCACAGCTCAACACCCTTGTTGAACAAAGGATTTAACTCCTTCACCTCTGCGCATGATTGCAATCTTTGCGGCAACATTGCAACAATATCCTCTGTTAACTGCGCTACTGTTGCATTAGCAAGTTCCCAAAACGAATGGCTTCCCATTGCATCGGGTAGCAACGGAATTGCGTTATATACTTCCACCACCTGCTCAAACGGCAATCAAGGAGCAATCACTCTTAGTCCGTCCGTAGAGGTTTCCGTTCAATGCCCATCTGTAATTGGAATACTCAGTCCAACAAAGTCTCTCGCACTAGGAAGCCATCAGCAAAAAACACTTACCGATCTGCCTTTGATTTCAACCACAGAATTCGGACAACTTCCTCTTGATTCAGCATTATCCTTGGCAGCAACTTTGGCCTATGCCACAGATAGTCTTTTCGAAGGAAAACATTCCATTAAACTCTTTCATGAAATCCTTACCTCTTCATTGGACAGAAGCAACTGCGAGATTCGTTCGCTCTCAAATTGGGGAATAGGTATGATGAAAAAAATGATTGAAGAACTTATTCTTCGCGGAGAAATAATTCCAGAAAATAATTCGAATACTTTCGAGACTTCAGTTCAACGATACGTCAACGCATTAAACGCATGCACCGACAGCACGGTGAGTGACTCTTCCTTCCATTCACAATTCTGGATTGAACTCTCCAAAGCGCAACTCTTCCGTTCAATGGGAAATTCCAGCCTCTGTCACGCAATCTTAGACCAATTGAACACCTGCAACATCGAAGGAGATGAATTGGAAGAGCTCCTCTATTGGAAGACCCTTACGACAAATGAATTGAATAATACCTCAACATCTTCTTCCAACATAAACGATTCATTATTCACAAACTTGAGCAATTCTAATTTTCCATTCGGAATTGAAATTTTAGGTCCGCAAGATGTTGTCTTCTTCACCTGTTTTTCAAATGGAAAAAGTTTAAGTCCTTCCGAAGGAAAAATAATTCCGTCTTTGAATTCCGGAAAATTCAAACTTCAACTCACCAAGAAAAACAAAGCCATCAAATGGAAAATTATTTCCGCAACCGGAAGCACATTACTTCAAGGTGTTGATCAACAATGCTCCGATATTTCATTCGATGTGTTCTTTCCAAACGGAATTTACTTCCTACAATTTATATTAGAAGATGGAAAGACGAAGACTGAAAAATTCGTGATTGAAAACTAATTAGAGTTGCATGAGAATATAAACTCCAGCGCCACTCAAGAAACCCACTAGGGCCCACAGTGAAATGTTTTTCAAATACCACGTGAACGACATCTTCTCTAGCCCCATTGCAGCAACACCTGCGGCAGATCCAATGATTAGCATACTGCCGCCGGTGCCTGCAGTGTAGGCCAAGAAATGCCAAAACGTTCCGTCTTGAACGAAGTGCGAAGCCCATACATCAGCAGTGCTTGCTGCTTCAACCGGATACATTCCAATGCTTGCAGCAACCAAAGGAACGTTGTCTACAATCGCAGATAGAAACCCAATGGCAATATTTATCGCATAGGTATTGTTCAACTGTTCCTTCAACCAAAAAGAAAGCTGTGTGAGATGTCCAGCCTCTTGCAACGCACTCACTGAAAGTAAAATTCCCAAAAAGAAAAGAACGGAGGGCATATCAATTTTTCGCAATGCACTCAACGCCGAATACTTCGCCTTATCGGAATCCATTTTTCTTCCGTTCATGAGATCTGTAACAAGCCAAAGCACACCCACAGAAATCATCATTCCCATGAATGGAGGTAAATGCGTTAGCGTCTTGAAAAGAGGAACGAATAACAATCCGCCTAATCCCAAAACAAACACAATCATTTGCTTCGAACGAGTCAAATCACTCGTCGCTGTTTCATTTGAATCGGGACGTTCTAAATTTCCCTTCAACACAAACGACAACACAATTACCGGGACTAAAAGACTTACTAAACTTGGCAAAAACAAATCAAGCATCAAAGAAGAAGAGGTTAATTGTCCGCCAATCCAAAGCATCGTTGTGGTCACATCTCCAATCGGACTCCAAGCGCCACCTGCGTTAGCCGCAATAACAATGACCCCAGCAAAAAACCAACGCGATTTTTGATTGCTAATCAACTTTCGCGTTAAACTTATCATGACAATAGCCGTAGTTAAATTGTCTAACGCCGCAGACAAGAAGAACGAAAGCAATGAAATAATCCAAAGCAATTTAACTTGATTGGTGGTTGAAATACGATCCGTAATAATCGAGAATCCGTTGTGTGCATCAATGATTTCAACTATGGTCATAGCGCCCATTAAGAACAATAAGATTCCGGAAATTTCTTCAATGTGATGACCCAATCTTCCTTCCAACACTTCATGTGAAATTCCAGTTGGAGCTAGAACTAAAAGCGTCCAGCACAAAACGCCAGCAATTAATGCTGTTGCTGCTTTGTCAATTTTCACCGCATGTTCCGAGGCAATAAGCACATAAGCGAGAACGAAAATTAGAAGTATTGCGGTAATCATTCTCCTTCAACTTTGGAAGTTTTCAAATACATGCGAATATCGCTCTTCGCGCCCAACTGCATTACTTCCACTAAATCTTGAACGGGTAAATTTCGATCCATTGAAATGGAACAGGTACTCTCTGGAAAAGTTTTTCCAATGTATTCCAATCGCTGTCCCAATTGCTCAACACTCATTTTTTCTCCATCGAGATAATAATCGTGATATTCATCTACAGCTAACTGCAAGGCCTTCTTCGATTCTTTCTGCTGTGTTTCTCCGGCTTGTGGCAGCAGCACTTTAATAACATTCGGATTCGCCAGCGTAGAAAGAATAAGAAAAAACAAAAGCAAGAAGAACATGATGTCGTTCAGCGCATGCGTGTTTACAACAGCACCTCTTTTCTTTCTTCTTTTTATATTCATTTTCCTTGAAGGAATAATGTTTTATGTTGAAGAGAATATTCCTCCATTTGCGCAACAAACTTGTCTACTGAATTTTGTAGCAACTGATAAAAAACGAAGGCGATAATTCCAACCACCAATCCGCCCGCTGAAGAAACCATCTTTTGGTAAAGACCTTCCGAAATAACTCCAATGCTAATGTCTGCTGTGGTTGAAATATCGAAGAAAATTGTAATTACCCCTGCAATGGTTCCTATGAAACCCAACAGTGGCGCTACTCCCGCAACAATAGACAACACGTTCAATCTTCTTTCCAAATAAGCCACTTCCACATTGGCCGCTTGCTCCATGAGTTTCTCTTGCTCGTCGCCAGAGATTTCTGTAAGCGCTGCATATTGAAAAATGCGCGACCACGCAGCGTTGTCTTCTTCACACAAACGCATCGCCTCTTTGTTGTTTCCTACTTTCAACGCCGCCAAAAAACTTTCGAAATTGTTCTTCTTCCCAACACCTTGTTTCCCTAAGAAAAGGTAACGTTCAATCACAATCACAATAGTTAAAATAGAGAGAAGCAAGAGTGGAATCATAACCCATCCTCCCTTGAAGATAAGTCCAATTATATCCAACGATTTCTCATAGGTAGCTCCTTCAGGTGCGGCTTGCAAATAGATCATCTTAAACTAATTTTTTTAATGCAATTTCAAACGCGTGCTTCGAAACGAATTGTTCTTCACTTCCTTGCGCATGAACATTTTTCAAAGCGTCACCAATAATTTTAGAAGTGTCAGAGAAAATTCCTTCATCAGATAAATCAACTTCTGAATCGCTCATCAAATATGCGAATACTCTTGCCATTCCGCAGTTTGCTATGAAGTCTGGAACAACACTGAAATGCGCATCGCACCATTCTGAGATAGGTCCGTAAAAGATTTGCTGATCTGCAAACGGAACATTCGCACCACATGCAATAACCGAAACTCCTGCTTTGTGCATGCGCTCTGCTTGTTCTTGACTCACCAAGCGTGAAGCCGCACATGGAAGAAATACATCGGCTTGAAGATCCCAAACCTTTGCATTGATTTCTTCGAACGAAAGCATTCCTTCTGCAACCAACGTGTTGTTCACGCGATTCAAAAACAATGTGCGGATTTCTTCAAATGAATATCCGTTCTCGTTAATCAATCCGCCGTTTCTATCAATAATTCCTACAACAGATGCGCCCGCTTGACTCATGTAAAAAGCAGCAGCAGCACCCACATTTCCCCAACCTTGAACAATCACTTTCTTGCCTACAAGGCTCTTCTCACTTTTCCATATTTCGAAAAAATGACGAACGCTTTCCGCAACACCGTAACCGGTAATCATGTCGGCTACTTTAAATTTCATATTCACATCTGGAGAAAACTTCTCGTCTTCAATGATGCTTACAACACCTCTTCTCAAATTTCCAATGCGCTTTACTTTCTGCGCTTCTGTTGGTTTGAAGTGTCCGTTGAACACGCCTTCTTGCGGATGCCATACACCGCAATCCTCCGTCATTGGAATAACTTCATGAATCTCGTCTACATTCAAATCGCCACCTGTTCCGTAGTAATGTTTCAACAACGGAGTAACAGCAGCATACCAGCGCTTCAACACTTCCTTCTTACGAGGATCGGCCGGATTGAAATTAATGCCGCTCTTTGCGCCACCAATTTGTGGTCCGCTTACCGTGAATTTCACTTCCATTGTTTTAGCAAGAGATAAAACCTCGTGCTTATCTAACCCAGCTCTCATGCGGGTTCCACCACCTGCGGCACCGCCACGCAATGAATTAATAACTACCCAACCTTGCGCTTCAGTAAATGGATCATTCCATTCAAAAACTACTTCTGGTTTCTTATTTTCGTACTGCGACAATAAATCCTTCATTCTCTTGTTAATTTAGACCCCACAAAACTAACACAAAACATGCGTTTAACGAGTATTCCCTTCCTGTTTGCATCCATCCTATTTTCTGCTACTTTATTCACTTCTTGCGCAGCTGAGCAATCAGCAGCATATGATTACGACATCAATGGCAACGGGGCTTTCGAAGTCCAACAAGAAGGGCTGTACGCCAACGCGAATGGCACTTACGATGCGGAAGAAAGAAAAAGCTACAGCGACTTCAATTCAAAAACGGAATACAGCGGTCCGAAAATGTTGGTGTACAACGCGAACATGGGTATAACCGTTAAAAATTCCGACTCTACCATTTCGCAAATCACACGCATTGCAGCAGAACAAAAAGGATACGTGGTTAGCAAAAGCAACTATCAAATTACCATTCGTATTGAATCTGAAAAGTTAGACGGAACCGTTGCGCAAGTTTCGAAATTGGGAAAGCTCACCCGCAAAAGCGTATCTACAACAGACGTTTCAGACAACTACGCCGACATTAAAATTCGTCTCGACAATGCCGAAAAGGCACGCACACGCTACCTTGAATTATTAGCGAAAGCTGAAAATGTTGAAGCCGCCTTGAAGGTAGAAAAAGAGTTGGAGCGCTTGAATACAGAGATAGATCAGCTTCGCGGACAGGTAATTAAAATGGAACACGACGTTCGCTTTTCAACGCTAACCGTAAACGTGAATCAAAAACAAAAACTCGGTCCGTTCGGATATCTTTTCGTTGGTATTGGAAAAGGCATCGGTTGGTTATTTGTGCGCGGTTAAACAATTCTGCATTTCCTTTGTTTTGAAATTAAACTTAGGAAAATCATGTTGCGTTCTCTTCTCATCTTCATTGCATTCGTTGCTTGTTCAATTGTTTCCGCACAAAACGGAAGTATCTCTGGTGTAGTCATTGACAAAAACGCCCAAACTCCGCTAGTAGGCGCCACCATTGTCTTAGAGAACACCTCTCTGGGTGCAATTTCTGATGTAGATGGAAAATTTTTCATTGAAAAAATTCAACCAGGAACCTACAACGTGAAAATTTCTTTGTTGAATTTCCTTCCAACAGATTTGTTCAACGTTGTTATTACAAACGGAAACACAAATACATTTTCGGTTGAATTAGAACGAAGCAGCGAGCAATTGAATACACTCGAAATTAAACGCTACACCTACGGAAAAGCAACTGAGACGCCACTTAGTGTGCAAAGTTTAACGGCAGAAGAAATTCGAAGCAATCCAGGAGGAAACTTCGATATCTCGAAAGTAATTCAAGCGCTTCCAGGTGTTGGCGGACTTTCAGGAGCTGGCGAAAGAAACGATCTTTTGATTCGCGGAGGAGCGCCAAGTGAAAACGTTTATTATTTAGATGGAATTGAAGTTCCTCAAATCAATCACTTCAGCACACAAGGATCTTCGGGCGGACCGCAAGGAATCATCAATGTAAGTTTCATTGAAACAGCTACGCTGAACAGCAGTAGCTTCAATGCGAAATACGACAACGCCCTTTCTTCTGTCCTTCAATTCAAACAACGAAACGGAAATGCGCAACACTTGAAAGGAAATGGACGTGTCTCTAGCACAGAAGTGGCGGGCACTTTAGAAGGTCCTATTGGAAAGAACACCACATTTCTAGCTTCGGTTCGACGTTCGTATTTGCAATATTTCTTCGCCTTAATCGATCTTCCGATTCGTCCGAACTATTGGGATTTTCAATACAAAATAAACACGCAGCTCAACAAGAAGACAACACTCACAGCCATTGGTTTAGGTGCCATTGACGAATTTTCTTTCGCGGTTCCAAAGACTTCAGATCCAACAAAAGAATACATCATTCGCTCAAATCCGAACATCAACCAGTGGAACTACACCGTTGGTTTCACCCTGAAACACACGCTTGAAAACGGCTACTACAACTTAAGTTTAAGTCGAAACATGTTCGAGAACAGACTCGATCGTTTCGAAGACAATGATGTTGGAAACGAATCGCGCAGAACACTTAAGAGTGTGAGCCAAGAAATCGAAAACAAATTGCGTTGGGAAGTGAACAAGTTTTACGGCGATTGGAAAATCATCTATGGACTTTCCGCTCAATACGTGAAATACAACAACGATTTTTTCACCCGACTTGCTCCAGCCATTTCAGATAACTCCGGAAATATTATTTTTCCGCAAAGAAACCTTTCCTTCTACAACGCCATTGACTTCGCGCGCTACGGTGCATTCCTTTCGATAAACAAAAAAGTATGGAACGAAAGGCTTTCATTAACAGGCGGAATTCGCACCGACATGAACACATTCACCACAACAGGAAACAATCCTTTAAATGCGCTCTCTCCGCGTGTGGCGGCTTCGTTTGCCATTAACGAAAAGTGGAACATGAACGCTTCTGTTGGAAGATATGCGAAGCTTCCGGTTTACACGGTTCTTGGATTCAAACAAGACGGAAATTCAGTTAACAGAAACAGCGATTACATTTTGTGTGATCACTTCGTTTACGGATTCGAATTCCTTCCAAAAAACAGTTTAAGAATTACAGCAGAAGGATTCTACAAGCAATACAACAACTATCCGGTTTCTGTTTTAACAGGAGTTTCCCTTGCCAACCAAGGTTCAGCCTACGGTGCAATTGGAAACGAGCGCGTAACCTCTTCAGGAAATGGACGCGCTTATGGATTCGAATTGTTCCTTCAACAAAAGTTCACGAAGTCTTATTTCTTAACGGCTTCATACACATTCTTCAAAAGTGAATTCACCGGAGCAACCGGAAAGTACGCACCTTCAGCATGGGACAACAGACATTTGCTTTCTGTTATTTTCGGAAAGAAATTCAAAAAGGGATATGAACTTGGTTTGAAGTACAGACTCGCAGGTGGCGCGCCTTACACGCCTTACGACATGACCGCATCTCAATTGAATTATGTCACACTTGGAACGGGATCCTTCGATTACACGCAATTGAACAACCAACGTTTGCCGGTCTTCAACCAAATGGATATTCGTATCGACAAGAAGATCAACTTCAAGAAATCATCACTCGACTTCTTCATAGACATTCAAAACGTTACGAACGCGAAGAGCTA
>CANGEF010000042.1 GCA_947452685.1 Flavobacteriales bacterium
GCCTTGGGATGCGGCATGCGCGTGATGTTCTTCGATCGTTCGAAGACTGAACAAACAGTAACGCTTTCCATTAACGGTTCTCCGCTTGAAGTGAAATTGAATGTTTCTTCTTTCGAAGAAGTTCTTCGCGGAAGCGATTTCATTTCGTTACACGTTCCGAAACAACCGAATGGAAGTTCGGTTATTGGTTCAGCAGAGTTCGCACTCATGAAGAAAAACGCGGTGGTAATCAACACCAGTCGCGGCGGCACTATTCACGAAGGTGAATTAATTGAGGCGTTGGACAACGGCATCATCGCTGGTGCGTGTTTAGACGTGTTCGAAAACGAACCACGTCCGAATGCAGCGCTCTTGAAGCATTCGAAAATTATTACCACTCCGCACATTGGCGCGGCTACAGCCGAAGCGCAAGAGCGTATTGGCCTTGAGATTGCAGAGAATGTAAAACGAATTATGGACGCGAACTAAGCATGAAGTTCAAACCGTTCAAAGCCGTTTTACCCGCAGCAGATAAGGTGCACTTGGTTGCTTCGCGCTCTTACGTGTCCTATTCGAAAGAAGATTTGGTAGATAAGTTGAAGGGTAATCCATACACTTTTCTGCACGTCATTCACCCCGATGTAGACGGCGATTACCGCGGAAGACGCATTGCGTATTTCGAGGAAGTAAGAAAGAATTACGAGAAGTTTTTAAGTGAAGAAATTTTTTCGTTGGAAGGAAAGGCATCGTTTTTTATTTACCGTCAGGAAACTCCAGAGTATTCGTTCCAAGGCCTGCTGGGCGCCGTTTCTGTGGATGACTACGAGCAAGGAAAAATAAAAATTCACGAGCACACCATTAGTCAGCGTGAAGGAAGATTCACAGATTATTTAGATACAACAGGCATTAACGCAGAGCCTGTTTTGCTTATGTCGAAAGAGGAAACGTGTTCCAGCTTAATGGACCGCGTGTGTGCGCAAAAGTCTTTGTATTGTTTCACCACAACAGATCGCGTGAAGCACACCGTATGGCAGATCAACAACACAGAAGATATTCAAGAAGTGGAAAGTGAGATGTCGCGCGTGAGTGAATTGTACATAGCAGACGGACACCACAGAAGCGCGAGCAGTGTTGCGTTGAAGCAACGCAAGTTAGAAGAAGGAAACAACGAAGAAGTCTATCAGTATTTCATGGCGCTCGTGCTTTCGCAAGTGCAAATGAAAATTTTAGGTTTTCACCGTTTGGTGAAATGTGTGGTTGAATTCGATTTGAATGTGTTCCTTTCCGACTTGAATAAATTGGGTGCTCTTCACGAAGTGAAAGAAACCGAATTGAATTTGAGTGAAGGAAGAATAGGCGTGTACACTAGCGGAAAGTGGTATGCCTTTCAATTCGAAAAAGAAAAAAATGTCATCGATGCCGAATGGCTTTCGAAAAATATTCTTCATCCGATTTTTGGAATTGAAGACGAGCGCACCGACAAGCGCATTGCGCATGCAGACGGATTGGTTCCAACAAGTGAGATAGCGAAAATGGTTGACGAAGGAAAAGCAGATTTTGCATTTTTGCTTCATCCCATTTCAACAGAGACACTCATGCGTATTTCAGATGAAGGATCTACCATGCCTCCGAAGAGTACTTACATCTTGCCGAAGCTAAGAAGCGGATTGGTTATTTATCCAATGCGATGAGCCACATTCAAGATCAAATAAAATTCTACACGAATCAGTTTCCTTCACACGTGAAGCTGGTGGCTGTTTCCAAAACAAAACCTGTTCAAGATTTACAAGAAGCTTATGCTGCTGGACAGCGCATCTTCGGTGAGAATTATGTGCAGGAATTGGTAGACAAGCAGCATCAACTTCCAACCGATATTGAATGGCATTTCATTGGGAATTTGCAGTCGAATAAGGTGAAGTACATTGCTCCGTTTGTTGCGCTTATTCACGGAGTGAATTCAATTTCCACCTTGAAGGAAATAGATAAGCAAGCCAAGAAATTAAATAAGCAGATTGAAATTTTATTGCAACTTCATGTTGCAACGGAAGAGAGCAAATTCGGATTTTCAGAAGAAGAAGTGATTGAAATTGCTTCGCAAAAACAGTTGTACTCGAACGTAAACTTTCGCGGGGTCATGGGCATGGCATCTTTCACAGAAGACCAGTCACTCATTCGAAAAGAATTTCAAGAAGTGAATCGCATGTTTTCTTTGTTGAAGCCGCTCTTCGGAGAAAACTTCAATGAAATAAGTATGGGCATGAGCGGCGATTGGGAAATTGCCGTCGAGGAAGGAAGCACGCTCGTTCGAATTGGCAGTGCAATTTTCGGAAGTCGTTAGTTCAACGTTTCAGCTACGCTATAGTCGTTGCGGGTAGCGCTGTTCCGAGAAATAAGTTCGCCCAAGAATCCGGCTAAAAACAAAATTGTTCCAAGTATCATGCATGTCAATGCAATAAAAAATGCGCTTTGGTCTGCAATGTTTTTTGCGGTCTCTCCAAGATAAAGCGCATACAATTTCGAACCGCCGATGTATGCGAACGAGATGAATCCGATCATGAACACCAACGTTCCCAACGTTCCGAAGAAATGCATGGGACGCTTTCCGAATTTCGACATGAATGAAATGGTGAGTAGATCTAAAAATCCATTCATGAAACGCTCCATTCCGAATTTCGTTGAACCGAATTTTCGTGCTTGATGCTTCACCACTTTTTCACCAATCTTTTTGAAGCCTTGTTGCTTCGCTAACACCGGAATGTAGCGGTGCATTTCACCATACACTTCCACACACTTCACAACATCTTTGCGATATCCCTTCAACCCACAATTGAAATCATTCAAGTGAATGCCAGTCATTCTGCGCGTAGCCCAATTGAATAATTTCGTTGGAATGGTTTTCGAAAGTGGATCGAAGCGCTCCTTCTTCCAACCGCTAACAACGTCATAACCTTCTTCCAAAATCATTCGCGCCATGGCAGGAATTTCTTCCGGAGAATCTTGAAGGTCTGCATCTAAAGTGAACACCACATTTCCTTGTGCTGCTTGAAATCCCATGTGCAACGCTGCGGACTTTCCGTAGTTGCGTGAAAAGCGAATGCCGCGAACGGTAGGGTAGGTCTGCTTCAATTCTTGAATCACATTCCAAGAGTTGTCCGTTGAACCGTCGTCTACGAAGATGACTTCGTAAGACATCTGCTCGCGTTGCATAACCTCGTTAATCCAACGTTGCAATTCAGGAAGCGACTCGGCTTCGTTCAGAAGTGGAATGACCAGAGAGCAGTTCATGTGTTAAGCTTGTTGAAAAGGGTTTTTGCTTTTTCTGTTTCGATTGAAAAGTGCAATGAATAAACCAATTACCATAAAGAAAATGATAGACCAGAAGAAACTTCCCGTTGCTTCAACGCCAGGTCCGCACACGTAGGTGTTGAAGTAGGCGGGTTCGGTTTGTTTCAAGAGGTCTTCGCGAGAAATCCAGTTGTATTGTTGATTGAAGGCAATGAGCTCTTCCATCTTGAATTTGCGCAGAGTCTCGAGCATAGCTCGATTGAAAAATTTCAAGTTTAAATAAAGGAAGATTGATTGTATGGTGGAAACCACGAGCCCCATGCGCAAACAGAACCAAAAGATCTTTCCGAATTTTAGATTTGAATTGAATTGTTTGTAATAAACCAATCCAATGGTGCAGGCCAACACAGGCGCCAAAGATCCAAGAAACGAAAAAAGAAAGTTTGCCGAAGGGAAAGTGTAAGCCAATTGATCGAAGAGCATGCCTAGCAAAGCCGCACCCACGCCGAATTTGATTAAGATGAAAAGCGTTTGTTTTTTGTTGACTTTAGGGTTGATGATGTATTCCGGAGCTTCTTCCATTCAAAAATTATTTCCAACAAAAGTAAGCAATGATTTTTGCGAATAACAGACTTGCCTTACATTTGCACAAAGGCAAGTCTTATACGACCAGCTCCTTTCAAATCCTCCAGGGCCGGAAGGCAGCAAAGGTAGAAAGTTGTAGCGGTGCGATATAAGGGGCTTGCCTTCTTTTTTTTGTCTTATTTTTGGCGACATGTCAGAATCGCCCTTCTCCAAAAAATTCAGATTACGCGCTTATCGCAAGAAGAAAGTGCTCACTGCTTTTCTTAAAAAACTTTCGAAGAATCAGCCCAAGTCTGCGAGGCCTCACATTGCCGCAGCGCAGAAAGAAGCGTGGAAGCAAGTCGATTGCACAGCATGCGGCAATTGCTGCAGAACCATGACACCAACTTGGAAGAAGACAGAGGTAAAGAGACTCGCAGAGCATTTGGGAATGACCTATCAAGAGTTCTTCGACAAATGGCTATTCATTGATGAGGCAACAGGCGACATTGTGAATACCACGCAGCCTTGTCAGTTTTTCGATATGGAAAAAGGATTGTGTGGCGTTTACGAATTGCGTCCGCACGATTGCGCAACCTTTCCGCACATGTATCGCAGAGATTTTTTCGATCAGACCGAAGTATACACAGCCAATCTTCACAGATGTCCTGCAACCCTTGTTGCCATGGAAGCTTTGGAGAAAGCCATGCGCACGAATTAGTGCACAAAGATTTTGAATATTTGTTAGGGCATTTCGCCAAAGGTGGTTTAATTTTGAATAAACTTTAGGAAAGTGGAATTGGATCGCGTTGTTTTATCGCCTGCTCAGAAATCGTTGAGAATTAACCTCAACAAAGATATCTACGGAACGTTTGCAGAAATTGGTGCTGGACAAGAAGTCGTGCGTCATTTCTTTCGTGCGGGCGGCGCAAGCGGCACCATTGCGAAAGCGATGAGTGCTTATGACAAGGACTTCAGCGATGCCATTTATGGGAAGGAAGAGAAGGGAAGATACGTGTGCAAAGCGCGCGTAGACAACATGCTCAATCACGAGTATAATTTGATTGAAGAGCGATTGAATCGAGATGATCATCCGACCAAGGAGTTTTTCAGTTACGCAAATACGTTCGCAACCATTAATTTTCAGAAGACCATTCAAGGTCACGGTTGGATGGGTGTGAAGTTTCAGTCAGCTGCGAACAGAGAGCCCAACGTTGTTATTATTCATGCGCGTTTGCATGAAAGCGATGTGTTGCTTCAGCAAGCCACTGTAGGGAACTTAGGCGTGAACCTGCTTTACGGATGTTTCTACACCTTCAAACAACCGAAAGAATTATTGCTTTCGTTGTATGACAATTTGAATCGCGATCAGGTTGAAATTGATACGATTCAATTTTCAGGTCCAGACTTCGAAAATGTTGACAATCGCATTATGTCGTTGCAACTCGTGAAGAACGGAATGACTGAGGCGGTTATTTTCTCTCCAGATGGTGAGAACTTGCAAGCAGCAGACGTTCTTTACAAGAAACATATCTTGGCGTTGCGCGGATCATTCAGACCGGTAACGAAGGTGAACATTGACATGATAGCAAAAGGCCTGAAGATGTTCGAAGCCGATCGTAAAGTAGATCCAGAAAAAGTACAGGTGTTGTTCGAAATAACCTTGAACAACTTGCGTTCAGAGGGAGAGATTGATGAGCAAGACTTTTTAGATCGTGCAGAGATTTTGTGTTCACTTGGACAGACCGTATTGGTTTCCAACTATTCGAAATATTATAAGTTGGCAGAGTACTTCACGAAGTACACTTCCGAACGAATGGGAATTATTATGGGGACGAACATGCTGGTAGAGTTGTTCGACGAAAAATACTATCGCAATTTAAACGGCGGAATTTTAGCTGCATTTGGAATTCTCTTCAGCAGAGATTTGAAAATATACTTGTACCCGTGGTTCGACGAGAAGACAAACACCTTGTACACGACAGAGAACTGTCCTGTTCATCCGCGATTGTTGCCGCTCTTCCGCTACATGGTAGACAACAAGCGTATTGTTGACATTGCGGAATACAATCCAGATGTTCTTTCAATCTATTCTCGCGATGCGTTAGAGCGCATTCAGAATGGACACGAAGGATGGGAGGAAATGGTTCCGACGTATGTTGACACCTTGATTAAAGAAAACAAATTGTTCGGATATGATCCAGAGCAAGTGCCGAATCCAGACTTCGCGCCACCGGTTAGAACGAAGTGGAGTGAGTCGTTGAATTCAAATTAAACAGAAAATAATTAAATAGATATGTCATATTTTTTCACATCAGAGTCTGTGTCTGAAGGGCACCCAGATAAAGTAGCCGATCAAATTTCAGACGCGTTAATTGATGCGTTTTTGGCGCAAGACCCCGAGTCGAAGGTGGCTTGTGAAACGTTGGTTACAACAGGTCAAGTGGTTGTAGCAGGAGAGGTGAAGTCTCAGGCTTATGTAGATTTACAAGATATTATTCGTGACACCATTTCTGAAATTGGATACACGAAGAGTGAGTATATGTTCGAAGCGAAGTCTTGCGGAATTTTATCTGCCATTCACGAGCAATCTGCCGATATTAATCAAGGGGTAGACAAGAAGAACAAGAAAGATCAAGGTGCCGGTGACCAAGGAATGATGTTCGGCTATGCAACGAATGAAACTGACAATTATATGCCGCTTCCTTTGGAGTTGGCGCATTCGTTGTTGCGTGAATTGTCTGCAATTCGCAGAGAAGGAAAGCAAATGAAATATTTGCGTCCGGATGCGAAGAGCCAAGTAACCATTGAGTATTCAGACGATCACAAGCCAATGGGTATTTCTGCGATTGTGGTGAGTACACAGCACGACGACTTCGATAAAGAAGCGAAGATGTTGGCGAAGATCAAAGAAGATGTTCGCACGATCTTAATTCCTCGTGTTATGAAGAAGCAACCGAAGCGCATTCAGAAGTTGTTTGACGGGAAGTATGCGTTGCATGTGAATCCGACTGGAAAGTTTGTGATTGGTGGTCCTCACGGTGACACTGGATTAACTGGAAGAAAGATTATTGTAGATACATACGGTGGAAAAGGTGCACACGGTGGTGGCGCATTTAGCGGGAAAGATCCGAGTAAAGTAGACCGCAGCGCGGCATACGCTATGCGTCACATTGCGAAGAACTTGGTTGCAGCAGGTGTTTGCGACGAAGTGTTGGTGCAAGTGGCTTATGCCATTGGCGTTGCGAAGCCGGTAGGATTCTATGTGAACACATACGGAACTGCTCGTGTTGCTATGAACGACGGACAAATCGCATCTTTGATTTCAAAGAATGTTGGTATGACTCCGTATGAAATTGAAACGCGTTTCAACTTGCGCACACCTATGTACAAGGAAACAGCGAGTTACGGTCACATGGGAAGAACGCCTAAGACAGTAACGAAGACCTTCAAGATGCCAAACGGTCAGAAGCCAAAAACCATGAAGGTGAATTTATTCCCTTGGGAAGAGACGGCGGAGACTTCGAAGAATTTCAAGAAGATATTTGGGATTAAGTAATTAGAACTTCGTTGTTAGAACTTCGTTGTTAGAACTTCGTTGTTAGAACTTCGTTGTTAGAACTTCGTTGTTAGAACTTCGTTGTTGGAACTTCGTTGTTGGAACTTCGTTGTTGGAACTTCGTTTTGGAACTTCGTGGTTCTTAATGCGTAATTCATCCGAAGGATTGATCCCCGAAGGTGATTGATCACGCAGTGATTGATCTGAAAGATTGATTGCAGAGCAATTAATTCGAAGAATTATGTTACGTTGTTTTTTTTCCCCAACACAAAATACATTTTCATAAGTCCTTTTCCTTTCACTTCTATGTCGCCGCGATACTCGCAGGTGAAGATGTCCTTTACCAATTCGTAGGTTGTTTCGGTAATGTTTACCAGTCCTACTGCGCCGCTACTTTCAGCTCTGCTAGCCGTGTTCACAGTATCTCCCCAGATGTCGTATGCGAATTTTTTAGTGCCGACCACTCCGGCTACTACCTCACCTGTATTGATTCCAAGCCTACATTCATAGAAGGGTTCGCCCTTGGCAATGCATTCGTTTTTGTAGGCTGTCATGTATTCTTGCATGGCCAAACCAGCGCGTACTGCATCTACTGGATTAGTTTCATTGGCAATTGGCAATCCGCCAGCACACATGTAAGCATCGCCAATGGTTTTGATTTTTTCAAGATTGTATTTTTCTACAATGGCATCGAAAGCGGAAAAACATTTGTTCAATTCTTCAATCACTTCTTCCGGAGTCATGCTTGCGCTTCTCACCGTAAACCCTTTGAAATCTGTAAACAACACCGAAACTTTTGGGTAGTGTTTTGCATTTGCTCTTCCTGTTGTTTTCAGTTCATCAGCAACCTCATCGGGCAAAATATTGCGAAGAAGTTTATCTGATTGCGATTTTTCTTCTGCCAAGGCATCGTTCGCTTCCAGCAAGGCAATCTTGAATTTTATATTGGAAATTGTAAGTCTGTAGCGCGTTTCGATAAGCATGAACATAAAAACAGTCACAACAAGTAGCAATAAGCCGCCATTTACTAGAGCCTCTTCCGTATTCAACAGGGTGTTCATTTGAAAGAAGTAGCAGGTAGCTAAAATAGAAGGCACAATAATGGCCAGCGAGTAATACCAATTCCACAAAACAAACATGCCTGCTCCTATGAACAAGGCCAAGTAGTTCAACGAATGTCCAGTAAAGTCATCAACTTCAATAACACTGAAAGTGTAGGCGTTCTGTAAGGAAATGAGCAGAAAAGGAATGAAAATCAACATTTTTGAATTGATGAACTTGTGTCTGTGTGCTAACAGCGCCAATGCCGCTATGACTGAGACACCTATGCGCAACGACATAATTTCCTTGAAGGCATGAGGAATGTTGAAATAGTCTGTAATTCCAAAAACAGGATCGAAAATAATCGCTATCCAAGCGCCATAGATATGGTATTTTTCAGAGGATTTTTCTAAGTCCTCTTCCCAAATTAATTTTGATGCGGTCATGGTTTTTGCATTTTTCCAAGAGGCGTGAAATTAGTTAAAAAAAATTCGAATCGAAAAGTTTGCTTGAGTCAACAACACAAGTTTTTGTTCCCACGAAGGGGAATGTTATGATGATGCAAGACAAATATCTTTGCAACAGTAGCGTCATTTTTTTAACGAAGAATTAACAAACCGCCAATGAAAAAGTTGTAGGTTTGATTAGTTACAAATTTAGAAAGTGGTTATTTGTATTAATCTAAAAAAATGGAAATGAAAAAAAATCTTTTTCTTACGTCTTTTGTGCTATTAGCAGCGGTTTTTGCTTTTGGACAAACTGAAAAGCATTCGTTTATGGTAGGTGGAACGGGGACTTACTCTTCAACCATGGAAGGATCTATACACAATACAGTAATAGATTTCTCGCCCCGAATTGGATATTTCGCTCTTAATAATTTAGCAGTAGGAATAAACTTGGCACTTAATAAAACAGTTGACGATGGTAATTCATTTTCGACTACGCTTTATTGCCCATTCGTAAGATACTATTTCCTTTCTTCAGCAAACAATAACATAAAGCTTTTTGGTAACGCAAATGCCTTTTTAGGAAAGGAAGATGAGGGAGTAGGAAGTTCAAACCTAACTGGTTTTGGTGCTGCTTTAGGAGCGAATTATTTTTTCACTAAGAATGTGTGCTTCGAGACTTCATTTGGTTACAGTTCTACCCATGCGCAAATTGAATCTGTGAAGGACAATACTTTCGGGTTTAATTTTGGTTTTCAAATCTTCTTGTTTAAAGATAAAAAGTAATGTTGTAGCGATATACATCATTCACAGGAATACTCTCAATTTGAGAGTGTTTTTTTTGAATGCATAAATCGGGAAATGGAATTTTTCGATTGTCATATTATAAATCTTGAAGCTAATCGTTCAAATAAGTACCTAAAGAAATGGACAGACGTAAATTTTTAAAGGGATCAGCTTTGTTTTGCGGCTTGGCTATTGTTGGCCCGGCTTTGCTGGTTGAGAGTTGCAAGAAGATTGATAATTCTGCTCAGGGACCAACAGTTAATTTTACCATTGATCTTACTCAGTCGGCGAACAGTGCTTTGAATACTGCTGGAGGTTCGGGTTCTTCAAATGGAGTTGTTATTGTGAACATGGGAACCAATTTTATAGCAATTGCACAGCGCTGCACACACAGCGGCTGCAGTGTTGCCTATAGCAGCAGCGGAAATGATTTTGTTTGTCCTTGTCACGGAGCTAAATTCGATATCAACGGAGCGGTTACAAATGGACCTGCGCAAATAGCACTAAAAAAATACACAGTTACACAAAGTGGGAATATCTTGACGGTTGTTGGTTAGGAAGTTTTCAATGTTCCGAATAAGTCAATTTATTTGAGATTTAAGCCTTGCCCTTTGCGACTTTCGAAAGTCCTCTTTGCTTTGCTGCTCTTGAGGAACTTTATTTAACATTTCTTGTCCCGTGTATTTCATTTTATACTCCTCGTTATTGTTTTTTCAGTTTTAAATTTCGAAGGATGAATTACGTGTGCTAAGATGTTTTTCTTACTGAAGAATTACATAATGAGTAAGGTAATTAGTCCAACGAAACGTCACAAAACCGAACCTTCACCCCAATCTGCGATGTAAATACCCCCGTGAAGTCAGGGGTTGTAAGTCCGGTAGTCTCATTAATTACCGCTTCAGTATTGGGAGAATAGAGGTAAGGGGTATAACCAATTTGAATGAAAGGGGATAAGCGAATGCTATTTTTCAGGTTGAAGGAATAACTTGTTTTAACGCTAAGATCTCCACCAATGCCAAAAGCTTTTGAACGGGCTTCATCATAAATAAATGGCTCGTCATTTACATTTCTGAATAGAGCGCTTGAAGAGGCAGACAGAATGAAGTCGGTGGTTAGCCCTTTCAATTTTTCAGTGCTTTCATAACGAAGAATGTATCCAACATTTAAAAAATGCAGGTTTAATTGATTCACGAAATTCACATTCTCGGCGTAGCTGCTGAAGTGCGAATAAGATGCGTTAATTCCTTGTTTGAATTTATTCTCCGACTTGAAAATATAGGAAGCGGAAGCATTTATGCCGTGTATAAATAGCGGTTGTTTTTCTGGCAGAAAAGGCCTGCTGAAATTATAGGATTGAATGGCTTTATCCCAGTTGCTTGCGAACATGTATTTGTACGAAAGGTCCACTTCAATCTCTTGCGATTGAGCATCTATGAACAGAAATAAAAATAGGAGAAGGAAGAGTGTTCTCATTTTATTACATCGTTTAAGAGATTAATCACTTCTCTGTATCCAGTTTCAATAGCGCCATGCACGGTCTGATGGTGTCCGTTTGTATTCATAGCTTCTCCGGCGAAATATAGTTTTTTCGCAACGGATTCGCTGGCTACTTTTCGGGCATCTCCCATTCCGACGGTGCTGTATGAATAGGCCCCTCTTACAAAAGGATGAGTTGTCCAGTTTTGAACGTGCGATGCAACAAACGATGCAGTGGCCTGTCCGTTATACATTGTGTCTAATTCTTGAAGCAACGCATTTGTAATAGCCGCGTCGCTTCCTAGAGAAGTTAGATATTCAGCTTGCTGCCCCATAATGAAGGCCAGCAAAATATTGTCGTCTTGCACTTTCCCTATGCTGTCGTCTGAAAACGATGCGCAGATAGAACCTCCGTAAATATTTTCATCGAAAAACTTCGAGCTGAATTTTAGAAAAACTTTCATTCCCGCATCCATTCCAATTTTTGAAAAGGCCGTTGTTTTTTCTGTTGGAAGGGCAGGAATGAATTCAATGTCAGCAGATTTCAAAATAGTAATGGGAACAGTTATAATGACCTTATCTGCAGTATAGACATTGTTGTTGCTGTCTGTAACTTGTATGATTGGACCGGAATAATCTATTTGCTTGACGGGAGTGTTCAATTGAATTTGATCTTGCACATGAATTGCAATTTGTTTTTCAATGAGATCGAAATATGTTTCTTGAAATTTGAAGTCTTCCTCGCCGGAACTCCAGTATTCTTCTTCTTTAATTTTCCAATAGGCTGAAATGTGAGAAGCCGCCGCACCTGAATCTCCAGCTATAAATTCAACAATGTCCTTGTATTCATTTCCGAAACCTTTTTGAACGGCGAATTCGGCAAAGGAAACATCGGGTGCCGTGTAGTCATCAAGAAAAATAGCGTTAATGTCTCTGGGCAATGAAGAAACAATTTGATTGTTGAACCAGTATTTTTCGTTGCTGTCGTCTAACGTTATTTGGGTGTCTGACTTTTTTGCTAAATCGCTCACGATGCTGTTTTTCCCATGCATCCACTGAGCACCGGTGTCAAGAGGAAAGTTTGCGAATCCAGTTATTTTTCCGGTTCTACCGCCGTAGTTCGGCGCAGCTTCTAAAATCTGAAAATCAATTCCCTTCGATTTCAAAATATATCCTGCATACAATCCCGCTGCACCCGCGCCAATAATAATCACCTTACCTTGAAACGAAGGGCCTTCAAACAAACTATCTGGTCGGCAAGAAGAAAGCAACGCCGAAGGCAACAGCAATCCACCGATTGAAAGAATTGAAGTTTGTTTTAAGAATTTTCGTCTGTTCATGGGGTTTCAGTTCGTCCTATTTCCTTAAATAGATATTGACAGACTTAGCACTTAGGGCTCAACCTCACGGATAATTCCATTTTCACTAATGACTATTTTTTGACCAAGGGCTCTTTTCTTTTCTCTTAGTTTTTGAGAGGAAATCTTGATTGCTTTTTTTATAGTCTCTTTTAATAATTCCTTCTCTTTATCACTCATTGTAATAATATTTTAGATTCTCGAATTTACTCCAATTCAAGATAGAAAAATCTTCGTCAAATTCTTTTTCTGCTATTAACTCTGATTCTGAGTTTGAATTGTCATAGATCAACAGAGAGTCTACTTTGTTTTGATAAATTTTGAAAAGGTTATTGATTCCTGCTTTATATCTTCGTTCAATTACATCAGCGGAAATGTGATGTCCTCCCTCTTTAACTCTATTAATTACACGATCCTTTGCTAACTCGATAGATTCTAGCCAAAAGAAAATTAGTGTTACATAGTAACCTTTCGATTTTGCTCTTTCTATTGTTCGAATGAATGACCGAGAGGATAAGGTGGTTTCAAAAGAAAAATCGACCTGAGAGCTCATTAATTCTTCAATTCTTTCAAGCATTATTCTGCCCGCCTCAATTGCAACTTTTTCTGGTTGAAATGGAGAAATACCTCGCGCTATTTCATCGGCATTGACAAACTCTTTACACTGAAGTATTTCAGGAAGAATGTTGAAAGAAGCCGTTGTTTTTCCTGCGCCATTGCAGCCAGCAATAATATACAGTTTCTTTCCAACCATATTCAAAGGTAGCAAAGATTAAGACGCTGAATGTTCGCTTTGCAGGTACAATTTAAACTTAGATCTATTCCATCTATAAATAATCGCGAAACATCCGCCTATTAGAATGGTGTAGATAATGGGTGCGCTGTGAATCGATCTGTAATACTCGGAATTATGAATGAGTATCCACATGATTGTTGAAACCAACCCGGCGTATGCGAGGCATTTGGTAAGCACTTCACCCATGTAATTGTTGAATCGTGTGAACGATGAAGGAAGTTTGTACATGGTGGCGAACCATTGGTCTTTGTATCCTAAGAATAAGAACGCCACAAAGTGATTGAATGAATATCCTTTTTCTTCAGGAAGGAGATTGGTGGGTTTGTATGTCCGGATATAAAAAGCGAATAGAGCGTACGTTGTTAGACAGCCGAGAATAATGAGCAATACTGACCACGAAGAAACGCCCGCTACTGTAACTAGTGGATTCGCCTCTTTCGAAAGATCTGGCGTAAGTGTATGCGTGCAATACGCGTCGTAGCTTCTAGAAAATAAGATCCAAGTAGTTAGGGTGAAGAATTTGAGGTGTTTTTTCATTTGAACATTTCAATAGGTCTACGCAACGTGTATTTTGAAGGTAGATTGCACTAGGTGGTTTTATTTGTTCTCAGAATCTTCTCCATCTTCTTTCCCTTCGCTAATTCATCGACCAACTTATCGAGGTATCGAACTTTTTGGGTGAGTGGATTTTGTAATTCTTCAATTCGGTATCCGCAAATGAGTCCCGTTATAAGATTTGCATTCGGATGCAATGTAGCTTTTTGAAAGAAGACATCGAAGGTTGCATTATGCTTGATAAGTTCCTGCATTTCTTTTTCATTGAATCCCGTTAGCCACGAAATGACTTCATTCAATTCTTCAACAGTTCTTCCTTTTGAAACAACCTTTTTTATGTACAGCGGATAAACTTCGGTAAACGTGAGTTTGGCAATCTTTGCGTTATGTTCGGGTGTGGTGTTCATTTACTTCTCGCAAAACTCTTTTAACTCTTTAAGTGCATTTGGAAACGCTTCGCTCATGTAATCCGTGAATTCTTCAGCCGTGTCGAGGTCAACAGTTAC
>CANGEF010000043.1 GCA_947452685.1 Flavobacteriales bacterium
ACGCCCATTGCGCCGGCCATAGTTGCCACCACCACCACTGAAGTGTTAATGTTGAATCAATTCGGATTGGTAACTGGAAATTCTTATCGCATTGCGGCGAAGCCAAAACTTATTTCATGCAATTCTCCGCAAGAAGGAGATTACGGTCCTTTTTGTGTTGTAACCATTGGTGCGGCTATGAATCCGAATGATCCAAGTTCAATGGAAATCATGAACGATGAGGCTCATGTTGAAAGAAATGCAGCCGATATTATGGAAGTAGATGAGCAAGGAAATGTTGCAGTTATTTCTTTCCAAGGTATTGAAGAGAAGATGGCAACCATTCGAATTACAGATGAGCGCGCCTTAGGAAAAGGAATGATTCAGCTGGTTGGAATGAACGGTCAAATGTTGTTCTCGAAAGATGTATTTATTGAATCTCTTGATCAGTTGATTCAAGTTCCACTTCCTTCGAATGTTGCTTCCGGATTGTATATGATTTCGTTCAGAACACAGGAGCAGACGGTTACAGAGAAGTTCTGGGTGAGATAGAGCAACTTCGGGGCGAATAATTATTCGCCCTTAGTAGAGATCACTCGCCCTTGAGGTTTTCTTTGATTTCTTGCATAAACTCTGAAGCAAAGACGAAGTTATTCAAAGCTTGGTTGTCTGCTTTTAGAAGTGCGTGTTTGTCGCCCTGCCATTCCACTTTTCCACCGCTGATGAAATTGATTTTATCTCCAATTTCCATTACCGAGTTCATATCGTGACTTACGACAATGGTAGTAGAGCCGAGATCATAAGTAATGCTGCGAATGAGGTTGTCTATGACTATGGAAGTCTCTGGATCTAACCCCGAGTTGGGTTCATCTACGAATAGGAATTTCGGATTCATGATAATGGCGCGGGCGATGCCTGTTCTCTTTTTCATTCCTCCGGAAAGTTCTGCTGGATAAAGATTGTTTTTTCCAACAAGATTTACGCGCTCAAGGCATTCATTCACTTTAACAAGTTTCTGTTCTTGCGATAAGTTGCTGTACATGGTAAGCGGAAACATTACGTTTTCCTCTACAGTCATTGAATCGAATAGGGCGGCACCTTGGAAGAGCATTCCAACTTCCTGACGAACAGCTTTAAGCTGGTCTTCGTCCATATTCAAAAAATCTAAACCATCATAAAGAATGCTTCCTTCATTGGGTTCAAGCAGTCCGACCATGCATTTCAATAAGACGCTTTTTCCTTGTCCGCTTCTACCTATAATGAAATTTATTTTCCCAGGTTCGAAGTCAATGGAAATATCGGAAAGCACCTGCACCTCTTTGAAGGCTTTGGAAACATGTTGTACCTGAATCACAGCAGTAATATTTGAGTAAGCAAATAATTCGCAACCATTACGGCAACCATGCTGTAGACAACACCCTTGGTACTTGATTTGCCAACTTCCAAAGCTCCGCCACTGGCGTAGTATCCGTGATAAGCAGGAATGGTTGATAGGATAAAGGCGAAGAAAACTGTTTTAATGAGCGAGTAAACAATTCCGTAACTATCGAAATCGTATTGAATACCGTAAATGAAATCGTTCAGAGAGGTGGCTTTACTCATTGTTCCTACAATGGCACCGGAACAAATACCCACGCTCATGGCCAAAAGAACCAAGAAGGGAAGCATGATGGTAGAGGCGATAAGCTTAGGAAGTATGAGGTAGCTGGCTGAATTCACCCCCATGATATCCAAGGCATCTATCTGCTCTGAAATACGCATGGTTCCTATCTCGGAGGCAATGTTACTTCCCACTTTTCCAGCTAAAACAAGTGCTACAATGGTGGAAGAAAATTCGTAGATCATGGTTTGTCTGGTGGTGTAACCAACGGTCCATTTCGGAATCCAACCGCTTTCAATGTTTGCTGCAGTTTGAAGCGTAACTACGGCACCCATGAAAAAAGAGAGTAACGCAACAATTCCTACAGATTGAACGCCAATTTTTATCATCTCATCGGTAATCAGCGGTCGGTAGATTTTCTTTTTTTCCGCACGCGAAAAAACCTTGCGCATGAGCAAAAAATAGCGTCCGAAATTTCCTAAGATTCCTGTCATGATTTAAACTTAGGCCGAAGGTAGTTTATTTTTTTTGAGTGTAATAATTTTTCAAGGGATAGCTATTCTTGCGCGATATTCTGTATTTTCGACACATGAAGAAATTGTTCTATTTGTTCGTTGCAGCGCTATTGGTAGTTGGAGTAGCCTCTTGCAACAATCCGAAACGCGCCATGAAACGCGCTCACAAAAATTGCAATTGTCCTACGTGGGATTAAGTTCGTTGAGGCATGGCTAAATCCAATGATTTAGAAACTGCTTTAACTCCATTCTTACCCGGTGGTTCAGTAGTGAAGGTGTGCGAAATGTTGCGGGCTTATCCGCACGATTTGGTCATTACCAAAGGCCGAAGCACCAAGCATGGCGACTTTCGCTATGCCCCGGGTGAACGCTACAAAATCACAGTTAATCACAACCTCAATCGTTACGCTTTTTTAATCACGCTTATGCACGAGTTGGCTCACTTGATTTGTCATGTGCGACACGGGCATTTTGTTAAACCACACGGTGCTGAATGGAAGCAGTGTTTCAAAGAAACATTAGCGCCTTTTGTGAATGTGAATTTGTTTCCGTTGGATTTGGAAAAGGCTATTCAGCGATACTTGAGTAATCCGGCTGCTGCGACTTGCAGCGACATTGATTTATCGAAGACGCTTGCGCAATACGACAGGAGCAGCCATGAAAATATTATCATGGTCGATGATCTTTCCGACGGTGCTAAATTTTTATATGGAAAAGACAAGCGTGAATTTGTTCGCTTAAACAAACGTAGACAACGTATTTTGTGCAAGGAAGTGAAGACGGGGAGCGATTATTTATTTTCACCGCTCACTAAAATTTGGAAGCTTTAATTAAGCTTTTTTCTTCTTTGAATTTCTTTTTCAATCAGCGACAACTCTCTTCCTGTTTGTCCTTTCACCGAAGTATTCTCTTGCGCTCTTCTTAGCAAATAGGGCATGACTTCTTTAATTGGTCCGTAGGGAAGGTATTTCGCGACGTTGTATTTCGCGTGACTGAGGTTGTAGCTAATGTGATCACTCATTCCGAAAAGTTGTGCGAAATAAATGCGCTTGTCGTTGCTTGCAATTCCACGTGCATTCATTTTTTCAACCAACATGGCAGAACTTTCTTCGTTGTGCGAACCGCAGCAAATGGCAACATCCTCAATATGATCCAAGCAATAATCTACCGCTAAATTGAAGTCGCGGTCTGTGCTCTCTTTGTTCGGTTGAATAGGGTCAATGTAGCCCATTTCAGCAGCGCGTTTGCGTTCCTTTTCAATGTAGGCTCCGCGAACCAACTTCACTGCGGTCTTTGCACCCTTTTCTTTCAAGCGAGTATGCATGGCTTTCAAATAGGCTAGGCGATCGTGACGGTACAATTGCACCGTGTTGTAAACAATGAAATCTTTCTGGTTGAATTGAACCATCATGTTTTCTGCAAGTTCATCAATGGCATCTTGAATCCAGGAATCTTCGGCATCAATAAATAACGAAACATTTTTCTTAAATGCATGCTCGCAAATGCTAAAAACCCTTCCAACAGCGCGTTCCCACTCGGCTTCTTCGTTGGCAGAAAGCGCTTGCTTCGCATTTACTTTTTCCAACAAAGAAAAACGGCAAATGCCTGTTACTTTGAAAACACTGAACGGAATGTCGTTGTTATTCTCTGCCGCATCAATGGTGCGCTTAATCTCATCTGCAGTAAAGTCGAAGTCCTTTTCGTTTTCTTTTCCTTCCACACTGTAATCGAGAATAGAACCAATGCCGCTTTTCGCTAGGTGATGCGCGGCTTTTTTACTTTCGGAAATGTTCACTCCACCGCAGAATTGCGAGAAAATATTTTTCTTAATGGCCCAACCAATCGGAATTCCAAGTCCAACAGCCAAGTTGGTCAATGCGCCTCCAATTTTTACCAACGTGGGCGAAGCGATTAGCTTGAAAAGCCAAAATGAACGCTTCAGTTGGCCGTTGTTTTTATGTTGAAACGCTACCGCGGTGTTTTCGAAATTTACGCTACTCATTGTTGCAAAGATATTCGTGTTCGGTGGTTTTTCATTCTGATTTTATTTGGTTCCATCGTATCTTTCGGGCACAAATTAAATGTCATGAAAGCAGCACAAGATTTTATCAATGAAAATAAAGATCGTTTCTTGAACGAGTTGTTCGAACTACTACGAATTCCTAGCATTAGCGCCGATATGGCCTACAAGGAAGAAGTAGCTAAATGCGCAGATTTGGTGGCGAAGCATCTTCGCGACGCAGGAGCAGATAACGTAGAAGTTTGCGTTACGGAAGGACACCCGATCGTATACGGAGAGAAATTAATTGATCCGAGCAAGCCAACAGTATTGGTATACGGACACTACGATGTTCAGCCTGCAGATCCAATTGAATTGTGGCATACACCGCCATTTGAACCCACCATTAAGGTAACAGAGATTCATCCAGAGGGTGCCATTTTCGCAAGAGGTTCTTGCGATGACAAGGGACAAATGTTCATGCACGTGAAGGCGTTTGAGGCCATGTGGAAAACGAATTCACTTCCGTGTAATGTGAAGTTCATGATTGAAGGTGAAGAGGAAGCGGGTTCAACCAACCTAGGTCCTTTTTGCATTGCGAATAAAGAACGTTTGAAAGCAGATGTGGTGTTGATTTCAGATACCAGCGTTTTGGCGAACGATGTTCCAAGCATCGACTGCGGATTAAGAGGTTTAAGTTATGTTGAAGTTGAAGTGACTGGTGCGAATCGCGACTTACACAGCGGTGTATACGGCGGTGGTGTAGCGAATCCGATTAACGTTTTGGCCAAGATGATTGCTTCACTTCACGATGAAAACAACCACGTAACCATTCCGGGATTCTACGATAGCGTTCAAGAATTAACAGAAGCCGAGCGCACGGCATTGAATGCAGCTCCTTTCGATGAAGAAGCTTACAAGAAAGATTTAGATATCGATGCGGTTTATGGTGAAAAAGGATATACCACCATTGAGCGCACTGGAGTTCGTCCAACGTTAGATTGCAACGGTATTTGGGGCGGATACATTGGTGAAGGTTCGAAGACTGTTCTTCCGTCGAAAGCATTTGCGAAAATTTCGATGCGTTTGGTGCCTCATCAAACCACCGATCAAATTACAGAAATGTTTTCGAATCACTTCAAAGCCATTGCACCTGCTGGTGTTCGTGTTGAAGTGCGTCCGCATCACGGTGGTGAGCCGGTAGTTACGCCAACAGATAGCAAGGCATACATTGCTGCGTCTGATGCAATGGAGAGAACGTACGGCAAAAAACCAATTCCAACGCGTGGCGGAGGTTCTATTCCTATTGTGGCTATGTTCGAGTCTGAATTGAATTTGAAGTCTGTCTTAATGGGCTTTGGATTGGATACAGACGCGCTTCATTCTCCGAATGAGCACTACGGTTTGTTCAACTACTACAAGGGAATTGAAACCATTCCATATTTCTTCGATAATTTTTCGAAGTAAATTTCGTTTGGATTGAAATAGAAAAAAGTGTGAGCGTAATGAGAAGAAAACAAATTTCAATTCATTGGATATTCATACTCTTCACGGTGTTCACTTTTACTTCTTGTGAAATATATCAAGAGGTAAAAGTGAAGCGCGTGGAAGATTTCGATTTATCTGAATTAACAAACAACCATGTAGCTGCTGTTTTACGAATTGGTCTTGAAAATCCCAATCCGTATAAAATCACGCTGTACGAATCAGATTTAGAATTGCGCATTGACGGCAATGTTGCAGGAACCTTATCCTTAGCGGAACCGGTTGTCTTAGACTCAAAATCTTCGCAGGTATACGATGTAAAAGTTTTTACGAATATTACCGATGTGGAAGGTTTTTTAGGAAACGCTTTGAGTCTGATGTTCAAAGATGAAATAGAGCTTCAAGCTTCTGGATATGTTCAAGCCAAGGGTTTGGGCGTGAAGAAAATGGTACCACTCTCTTTCACAAAGCCCATTAGCAAAAAGGCCTTCAAATTAAATTAGAGGGTCTATCAATTCCGCTGGAGTTTGGTGGGGAAGCAGATGTAGCCCTTTTAATCCCGCACGAATAGATCCTTCCACGTGCTGAATAGAATCATCGATGAAGATTGTTTTTTCAGGCGTAAGTCCGTGAAGGCGACAAATTTCTAAGAATGATTCTGGGTGCGGTTTACGCATTCCCAAAACATTGCTGTAATGAACAAATTCGAAAGCCGATTTGAATTTTTCTAACCCGTAAGATTTTTCAATCATTTGTTCGAAGACTTCAACGTGCAATTCATTTGTATTGCTGAAGATGAATGTGCGAATACCTTTTTCTTTCAATAAGAAAATAGAATCAACACGTTCCGGAAGAAGATGAAGTAAAATGCTATTCCACGCGTCTTCCAATTCTTGACGACTGGCGTTAGGTAAATAGGTAGAAATCCAAACGTAAAATTCCTCTCCAGGAATTTTACCCGTTTCTAACAGATCGAAAATTTTGTCCTGATGAGCTTGTGAGTAAGCTGCTGCAAAAGACTCCATTCCCAATGCTTCGAACGCTCGCACGGGGACATTGTAATCTATTTCAAAAAGTACACCTCCGAAATCGAAAATTACTGCTTCATAATTCATGAAGCCAAAGGTAAGTCAGAATCAGAATTCAGGAATTTTCTCTCCAGTTTTCGCTTCGAATAGGGCACGCAATAAAGCGTATTTCTCACGAAGGTCTGTCAATTCCTTTTTCACCGCAACGATGTCGTTTTCTAAACTTTCTGCACGCATTTCACTGGCTTCATCAAGCGTTGACCCGCTTGAAAGAATCTTTGAATAGAGCGAGAAGAAATCGGTGTCTAATGCTTTTGACAGATCGAATAAAAGTTTTGAGTCCACAGAATCTCTTCTGTAAATACCGTAAACGTTTTGCTTCGAGGTGTTAATAATCTTAGCCAGTTCTGTTGGACCAAGACGTAAATCTTTTGCTCTGTTTTTAATACGTTCTCCTATGCGCATAGTATGTTTTGATTGTGGCTCAAAACAAAAACATTCGCGGCTAAACGTATCTAAATGAAGTGTTAATTTTCTTTCAGCCAAGCAGAAGAATTTACTTCTGATTTAATCTTGTCTAAAGCTTGAAGAATTGCCGCGTAATTTGAATCGCTGGCGGCTGCAACCATTTGAAGATTTCCTTTTTTACCTGCAAGTGAGGCGTTGTATCCTTTTTTCTTTAACTCGAGAACCATGCGCTCTGCGTTTTCAGAAACAGCGAACGCTCCAACAATAATCTCGTACTTACTGTGACTTGTTGCTACGACTTCGGTTTTTTCAACTTTAGCAGGTGCAGTTGGAACGATTTCTTCAGGTGTTGAAATAGACTCGTTTTTTTCTGTAACTGTGTAAGTAGGAAGGATGCGAGTTTCAGAAGGGGTATAGCTTGCAACTCTGCTCTTGTTTCCAAATAATTTAAACGAAGCGTATTGCCAATCTGTTGATTCGATTTTGTGTGAAAGTGCGAATATTCCAACGCCTAAAATTGGCAAGGCCAACACTGCCGCAGCTTTCCAGATCCACTTAGATCCTTGCTCTGCACGTTTTTCAAGAACAGAAACTTCATTCGCTGCTGGCTCTTGTACGGCACGTTCTACAGGGACAAGAATGATTTTTTCTAATCCAAAAGATTCAAGTGAAAAGTTTCCTTTGCTGTCTGGAATGAATTGAATTTTTCCGAGACGATCTTGAAACAAGATTCCGATTCCCTTCCAAGAAATTTTTTCACCACGAAGAAGGGTGTTCGATTGCTCTTTAACCCAAGCGTCGAGCGTTGTTTTTCCCTCAGCATAAGAACAGTTGTTCAAAGCACACAAAGCAGAAACCAACAAACCGTCGTTCTCTTTGATTTGCGGATTGAATCCGATTGTTTTCTGTGGAGGGTAAATGGTATGCATGCTCGTATTCAAAGATGCACCCTTGTATTTTGCAATGAATCCGCCCAAACCGGGAAGAACCACGCAATCGTTGGTGTACAATAAATCTTTGATTAGGTTTTCGAACTGCATACTGCGAAAATACGGATTTTTATTGGTCTTACAAGCCTACGCTCGATATTTCATCAGATCTTCCGGAATGTCTATTCCTGTTGAGTCGTGTGAAGTTACTACAACCGAAATAGTTAGGTCGTTTTCTAGCCAACGAAGTTGTTCCAACGATTCGGTCAATTCCAAAGACGAAGGTTTCAGCAATTTTATTTGTTGAAGGGCATTCGTTGTAAACGCATAAACCCCCAAATGCTTGAAGTAGTCGGGTGCGCCGTTTCGGGCGAATGGAATAATTGATCTTGAAAAATACAGGGCTCTACCTGAAGTGCTGAATACAACTTTAACTCGGTTCGAATCGTTTGCTTCTTCTTTGTTTTCAATTTGAACCGCTAACGTTGCAATATCTGTTTTCGATGAAATAAGCGCTTGCGAAAGCTCTTCCAACGATTCAACATGAACAAAGGGTTCGTCGCCTTGAATATTCAATACAAAATCGAAGTTCCCTTCAATGTTTGGAATTAGTTCGCAAATGCGCTCAGTACCGCTGTTGCAATCTTCAGAAGTGTAAAAGGCCTTGCAACCGTATTCTTCAACATGCTTAAAGATGCGTTCGTCGTCTGTGGCAACCCAGACTTCTTGAAGCGACGAACATTTTTTCGCTTGATCTATTACCCTTCGAATCATGGATTTCCCGTTGATTTCTATCAATGGCTTTCCAGGAAAACGCGTGCTTCCGTAGCGAGCGGGAATAATACCAAGTCCTTTCATGCTACAAACTTAAGGTGTATTGAATCATAGTCAAGCGCGGTTGTTCAATGGCAAGCGGACGAATGGCGTAAACGCGGTTGAGAACGTTGTTTACGATGAGCGCAATTCTATGTTTTTCAGAAAAGGTATAACCAATACGCGTATCGAAAACATAGTCGCCTTTGGTGTGATTGGCACGCCATGAAATGATGCCCGGATTGAATAGATCGGGGAATAGTTCTTCCAAACGATTAAAGGCCTGATCTAAATTTTGCATGTGTGAATTAGCACGGAAACTTAATCCAGCGTTGAAATTTCCACGAGTAGCTCCAACATCAATACGAACCAAATGTTGCATGCGGTATTTCAAGATGTTATTCGTCGTGTTCTCACTGGTATTCAAATACGAAGCTTGAGCAAACTCACTAATCACAATGGTTCCTGGCGTTTGAATTGTTCTAGCGTATACGTAATCAGGGGTAGTGCTAACAGGTTTGGTGTAGGTGTAACCCGCCAACACATCGAATTTCGTTTTGCGAATATTTCCTGTTCCCAGGATACTAATTTCTGCTCCTTGCACCTTTGCGCCACCTGTGTTCAAACTTTTAAATCCGATGGCATTTGTTAAGTCGTTCAAGTTTGTAACCGAAACAGGTGCCCATTGGCCGAAGGTGAATTCGATGAAATTTCTGAATTCTTGTTGGAAGGCCGCCACATCTATAAACCCTTTAAATTCCCCTATTTTGAATCCTTGCTTAATGCCTATTTCAGCATTGTAAGAAGTCTCTGGCTTCAGGTCTGGATTGGCAAAAACATGAATTGCACCTAGCCCTGTTACAATGAATTTTTCAGCGATGCTTGGGAAGCGATACCCTTGTCCGTATGAAGCACGCAAATAAGTTGCTTGTCCGAATTTGTAATTTGCTCCAGCGCGAAAAACTGGTTTTCCATTCTTTTCACTGTTCAACACAAACTGCTCGTAACGCACACCCGCTGAGAGATTCAAGCGGTCACCAACTTTTTTATCTACTTGAAAATAAGCAGCGGTATTTCTAGCTTGATTGTGTCCGTCTGCATTTCCACCTACAAACAATTGTCCTCTTGCATCTGTCTTCGTATTCACAACGCCAGCGGTAGTTGTAAGGTTTTTTATTTTATGCAATTCCCAATTTTTCTGAACTTGATATTCGGTGTAGAAGACATCAGAGAAATTTCCTTGGTTGTTATCGTTGTTGTTATCCAACGATTGCCATCTCGATTTCAATGAATGAACGGCACCTTTTTTACTGGTGTATTGAATGGAAGGATCTACGGTGTACAATTGTTGAATGGTGCGTGTAGCGCTTCCGGCATATGCGCCGTACAATCCCGTTGTGCTGTTTTCCCAAATTAAAGTAGCCAGTGAATTGCTGGTTGAATAAATTCCAGCGAGACCAATATAAAGGCGGTCTGCCAAGCGGTAGCGAAGATTCAAATTCAGACGTGCTCTATTTCCTGCGTTGTAACGGTCTACTTTCAAAGGGTTGTAGGCGCCGTTAGAAAAACTTCCGTCAGCGGTGTCTTTAATGGGTCCCAAGTGCCCGTCGTCGTACTGCACACTGGATGCAAAAACGAAATCTAGTTTTCCGAATTTTTCGGAATGAAGAAAATTAATCCCACTCTTCATTCCTTGTCTGTCCCAATACATGGCCGAATCAGACTGAGGCTTGGAATAAATTCCATGATAAACAGAAACCTTGGTTTTGGGTTTTGAAGTGGGGTAGGCTGTTCTGAAATTGATAACACCACTTAAGGCAGAACTTCCGTAAAGCACGCTGCTAGCGCCTTTGATGATTTCAACCTGAGAAACATTTTCGGTTGGAAGGAATCCCCAACTTGGTTTTCCTGCGTCACCGCTGAGAATTGGAATATTGTCTACTAACACTTGCACACGACTTCCCGCACCGAAACTATAACCGCTTCCGCTACGAATTTGGGGTTCATCGTCTACAATTGCAACGCCTGGAGTTTGTTGCAGAATCTCGTTAATATTTACCGCGTTTTTATCTTGAATAAGTTTGGGTTGAATCACCTCCATACTCACCGTTACTTCGCCAATGTTCTGCTCGTATCTTCCAGCAGAAACAACAACCAAGTTCATTTGATTGTCATTCGCTACGAGTTCAATGTTGAATTCTTGATTCGCTGTTAGACTGATTTCTTTTTTGAATGTCTGATAAGTGAGGTAAGCAGCAACAAGGGTGTAGTTGCCGGCTGGCGCCTCAATGCTAAAGTTTCCTTCAGGGGTTGAAGTCATTCCGTAAGAAGTGTTTTCGAAATACACCAACACGGCGCCTAAAGGTTTTTGTGTTTGTGAATCGGTCACGTGTCCCGAGAATTTTATTGTTCCCGTTTGTGCCCAAGATGAAAGGCACAACAGCAACCCCAAAAGGGTCAGGAGATTTTGCTTAAGGTTCATCTAGCAATAATAAGAAATACTTTTTTAAAATGAAACAGAGCTATAATTTCCCGAACATTTTAATTTCCGTTTGTTGGAAGTAGGCTTTAAGTAATTCAAGTGTATGGGGAAGTTCGTGCAAGACAACAATGTCTCCGCTTTGCGCCGATTTCAGATCTTTCAATTGCGATTCGAAGGATTTATTCTTATCGAAATCTCCGGGCATAATGGTCCAACCAATCAAAGGAAATTTACGCTTCAAATAATTGTATTGCCACAATTTTAGTTTCCCATAAGGCGGTCTGAAAAGCTTTGTTGTTGGGAAATTAGCAGGAAGCCGAAAGTTTTTCAAGAGGGCAATTGGCTTCAGTTTTCGAGCGTTTACATGTTCGTTGCAATGAAATCCAATGGAATGATTGTCTTCCAAAATTCGTTGAACAATTGCTGGATATTGTTCGGCGTTTTTTCCAATTAGAAAAAATGTTGCTTGAACATTGTTTTCACGAAGAAGGTCTAACAGCGGAAGAGTTACTTCAGGATTAGGCCCGTCGTCGAAGGTTAAATAAATGGCATTGGAATGTTCAACACGCCAAGTGACCTTGGTAAAAAGCCTTTGAACAAGGCGTGGCGTGCGAACAAAATAAAAGCTCATAATTTTCTTGCTAAAATAAAGTCGCGCTTGTAACTCACTTGAATTCCTTCTTCGTTGAACGCCTCAAAGGTAGCAATGTAAATGCCTATTTCAAGAAACTCACCTTCATCGGTTAGTCCGTCCCAAATTGCATTGCCTTCCAAACCCAAGTATTCATTGCGCAACAGGCGCTTGACACGAATGCCTTTTTCATTGTAGATGGTTAAATTGCCTATGCTTCCTGCTTTCATGTTCGAATAATGAAATTGAATCACATCGTCATTGCCGTCGTTATCGGGAGAGAAAATGTGCGTTGAAAGGTTGAATTCACCATTCATGCTTTCGATGGAAACCGATTGGGAATTTTCAATTCCAGGTGTTGCGAATCCTGACCCTTCAGATGCACTGTGCCAGTTGCTTTCTTGGGTTGACGGGAGATCGTATGAAAGTCGTTCAAGGGAAACTCCTTCGAAAGAAGAGAGTAGTTGAAAGTGCATGGCTTCCGTATAACTCATTTCATCTATCGTTTCATTTAGGTTCGAGTAAAGCAGACATGTTCCGTTAGAATTGTTGAAGGAAGGAAGAGCGTTGACTCGAAGAATATTTTGCTTCGAAGTAGATGGATAGAACGAAGTGAGATCCTCTCCATCTTCCGAGAAGACAATGTATGCATGTGACAAAATAATTCTTCCTTCAGTTGTTAAAGTTTCTTTTTGTCCGCCGCTGTTTGCAGGTGCGTTGGCCATAGAAATGTTTTGAAGTGATACAGCCTTGGAACTGGTGTTGTAGATTTCAACAAAGTCGAAAGCGTTCACATAAGGATTGAAAAGAATTTCATTGATCACTAAATTTTCTGAAGAGGCTTGGGTTGGAAATCCCCACTTGAAGAAAATAGATGCGCTGTTTCCGCTGCAGTCAGAAATTCCTTCAAGGGTGTAGTTGTAAACTTCAGCGCTATGTAATTCAGAGGCATCTAGAATAATTTGTGTTGAAGGATTTTCGGACATAAAATTTCCAACTAAATTTTCCTCTTGAAATAAATTTCCATTCAGAGTAATGGGCTCGTTGAAATGAAGAACTGCTGTGCTGTCTTTAACAGTTACATAAAGCAATTCAGGAGATTTCGTATCAGGAATAATTGAGAATACAGAGTTTTGAATTCCAGGGGTATTACCAATCTCACTTTCGCAGGGTAGCCAATTGTTGGAAGTGCTGCATGGTAAATTCGGATTCACTAATTCAAGTGACCAACCGCCGTTGGCTTTGAAAGAATTGTTGAACCAATCAACGCTGTAGCGAATGCTGTCTAGGTGCGTGCCGTTCAAACTTAGTTTAAGCAGCATTCCGGAATTGGTTAAAGTTGGAAAGGAAGGAATAAGAAGTTTGTTTGAAACAGACAAAAATGAAAGCGCTTCAGAAAGATCACCAATGACTAAGTATTCATTCGGAAATAGTAATTGGCTTCCTTCAAAAACGCAGCTGTTTATGGTTAGTCCTTTCAATTCGAGAATGTGAGAACTCTTATTGAAAATTTCAATAAACTCGGAAGGAATACCTTGAATAACAGGATCGGGGTCAGCAAGAATTTCGGTAAGAATGAGATCTCCGAATTCAGGAGTTTTCCCCTGAAAGATTTCAAAGGTGATGCTCGAAGAGTTGCCTTCACAATCTAGTAGATTTGTCTGCTCAAGAGTGTATGTTGTTTCAGGTTGAAGGTTGGAAGTGAAAGTGACAATAACGGTTGTGTTTGCTTCAGTATATTGAACACTTGATATCTGAGCGTTATCGCAAAGAATGGTGCTTGAAAGAGCCGCATCTATGCTTTCGTTGAAGAAGAGCGTAACTTGATTGGCGTGGTTCAAATTCCAACTAAGTAATTGCGGACCTTGGTTATCTGGAGAATTATTGAATATGCTGTTTTGAATTCCTGGAGTTCCTCCGGAAAGATTGTTCGATGCTGACCAGTTCAATTTCCCACTGCATATTTTATACGGATTGATTTGTTCTAAACTCCATCCACCGTCAGATTTTTCGCTGCTGTTGTACCACTCATCTGAATACGAAACCAGATCAACGACATTGTTGTTGAAGTCGAGCAACGTGAGACTATCGCCCGCGTTGGTGAGTGCTGTGAGGGATGCAATACCTATGGAATTCGCAAATAACGAAGTGTTGTTCGCATCGCAGATAATGACGTAGGCATGCGCATTAATCAAGCAGGAGGGAAGTGTTTTCACGGTGGTTGAATTCACTAATTTCCATCCC
>CANGEF010000044.1 GCA_947452685.1 Flavobacteriales bacterium
AAACATGCGCCAAAAGATCAGGACAAGCAATGGGCAACCACCTCAAAAGACGGAAGTGAAGTTTATGTGACTTGGACAGAGTTTGATAAGTATGAAAGTAAAGAACCGAATGATCATTCGAGAATTCTTTTTTCAAAAGGAAAAAAAGGGGAGGCTAGTTTTTCAAAGCCTGTGACCATTAGCGATATTGAAGGCGGGTGTTTAGACGATGATAACACGGTTGAAGGAGCGGTGCCCGCAGCCGGATTGAACAACGAAGTGTATGTGGCTTGGGCACATCGAGAGTTTATTTATTTCAATAAATCGTTAGATGGCGGAACAACGTGGATGCCGAAATCGAAAGTGGCAATGGCCATTCCAGGCGGATGGAATCAAGAGATTCCGGGTGTTTATCGCGCCAATGGAATGCCAATTTTGCTGAGCGATTTAAGTAATGGACCGAATAGAGGCAATCTTTATTTGTGCTGGAGCGACGAGCGCAACGGCGACGTAGATGTTTTTGTTTCTTCTTCATCGGATGGTGGAGACCACTGGACTGAAGCCGTTCGCGTGAACAACGATAAAGGAAATGCCGATCAGTTTTTTCCTTGGATGACGGTAGATGTGGTTACGGGTAATTTGTATGCTGTGTTTTACGACAGAAGAAATTATACCGATTACAATACAGATGTTTATTTGGCCTCTTCGAGTGATGGCGGAAAAACATGGACGAACGAGCTCATTAGCGACAAGCCTTTTGTAACCAATTCAAGCATTTTCTTGGGAGACTACAACAACATCTCTGCGGTGAATGGTGTCGTTCGTCCGATATGGACGCGCATCGACAACTACAAGACTTCAATCTGGATCGCGTTGATTCAAAAATAAAATTTCAATTTAGAATTCTGCGTTCTTCGGTGTGCGAGGGAATGGTATAACGTCGCGAATGTTTGTCATTCCGGTTACATACATCACCAATCGTTCAAAGCCCAATCCGAATCCAGCGTGTTGACATGTTCCGAACTTGCGTGTTTCCAAATACCACCACATACTTTCTTCCGGAATGTTGAACTGCTTGCATTTTTCAAGAAGCACGTCGTAGCGTTCTTCACGCTGACTTCCACCAATAATTTCACCAATGCCCGGAACCAAAATATCCATAGCAGCTACTGTTTTTTGGTCTTCATTCAAACGCATATAAAACGCTTTGATTGCAGCAGGGTAGTTGGTTAGTACAACTGGCTTTTGGAAATGCTTTTCAACCAAATATCTTTCGTGTTCACTTTGAAGATCAATTCCCCATTCAATTGGGTATTTGAATTTTTTCTTTTTGTAGTGACTTGAATTCAAGAGAATGTCTATCGCTTCAGTGTAGGTGATGCGCTCGAAGGTGTTGTTCGCAACGAATTCCAAACGCTCGATGAGTGGTGCGGTTTGACGCTCCTCTGTTGGCTTCTGTTTATCTTCTGTTGCTTCGCGTTCTTGAAGGAAAAGCAAATCTTCTTTTCCGTTTTCCAAAACGTAGCGAATGCAATACTTCAAAAAGTCTTCTGCTAAATCTGCGTTCGCTGCAAGGTCGTTGAATGCAACTTCAGGTTCAATCATCCAGAACTCTGCAAGGTGTCTGCTCGTGTTGCTGTTTTCTGCACGGAACGTTGGTCCAAAGGTGTAAACTTTTCCAAGCGCAAGTGCAGCTAATTCGGCTTCAAGTTGTCCGCTTACCGTAAGGTGCGTGTGCTTTCCGAAGAAGTCTTCTCCGAAATCAATTGTTCCGTCTTCCTTGCGTGGTGGGTTTTCTAGGTCGAAGTTGGAAACGGTAAACATTTCTCCAGCACCTTCCGCATCGCTTCCGGTAATGATTGGAGCGTGAATGTTCACGAATCCGTTTTGATTGAAATAATTATGTATGGCGAAAGACAACTGATGACGAAGTCTAAACACCGCGCTGAATGTTGAAGTGCGGAAACGCAAGTGCGCTTTTTCACGAAGGAATTCCAATGAATGTTTTTTCATTTGAATGGGGAATTCATTCGGATTGCTTTCACCCAAAACTTCAACTTTTGAAGCGGTAAGTTCTATCGCTTGTCCTTTGCCTAAACTTTCAGTAAGTGTTCCATGAACGGAAATACATGCGCCAGTGTGAATACGCTTGCTGTCTTCTTCCGAAAGAGCATCGGCATTCACAACCACTTGTAAATTCGAGATGCAAGATCCGTCGTTTAAAGCAATGAATTGCTCGTTGCGAAAGGTGCGCACCCAACCGTTAAGTTGAATTGCGGTTCCTAGTGGAAGAGAAGAAAGTATTTCTTTGATGTTCATGGTGAAAAAATGAGTGGCAAATATACGCCACGAGAGGTTATACTTGGGCTTGATCGCTTTCAACAATTCCGTCGCGCATGCGAACCACACGTTTCGCGTGAAGGGCTATGTCTTCTTCGTGCGTCACGAGAACAATGGTGTTACCCGCTTCATGAATGATGTCTAACAATTGCATGATCTCTTCACTGGTCTTCGTGTCGAGGTTACCTGTTGGTTCATCGGCCAAGATGATGGACGGGTGATTCACAAGGGCACGTGCAACTGCAACGCGTTGGCGCTGTCCGCCCGAAAGCTCATTGGGCTTGTGCGTCATTCGATTCCCAAGTCCCACTTGTTCCAAAACTTCTTTGGCTTTCTTCAATCGCTCGGCTTCAGGAATGCCTGCATAGACGAGTGGCAGAGCCACATTCTGAAGAGCGGTTAATCTTGGAAGAAGGTTAAAAGTTTGAAACACGAAACCAATTTCTTTGTTTCGAATGGCAGCCAATTCGCTGTCTGAAAGTTGGGCAACGTTCGGTCCGTTTAGAAAATATTCTCCAGAAGTTGGAGTATCTAGGCATCCTATGATATTCATGAGCGTTGACTTTCCTGACCCCGAAGGCCCCATTAAAGCTACGTACTCGTTTTTCTGAATGCTCAGGTTTATTCCGTTGAGGGCACGCACGGTTTCTTCTCCAATGGTGTAGAATCGAGTGAGGTTTTCAATTCGAATGACTTCGTGCATGTAGCAAAACTAACGCTGTTTTCTTATATTTGAAGAATAAACCTACCAAGGCAACCCTAGCGCTACTATTGTTGTCTTTTTGGAAGAAATCATTTCGAATGAAAAAATTAGTATTCTTTATTGCGGTATTGGCTGCTCATGCAGTGCACGCTCAGGTTGCTGTGTCTTATGCAACGGCAGACCAAGCGGTTCAGGCGTTGTTAGGACCTGGAGTTACGTACTCCAATGCAACGTTTACAGGAATGTCTCAACAATTGGGGCAGATGACTGGTAATACAGATCCGAATTTTCAGATTGCAGAGGGAATTGTTATCGGATGTTCAGATGCGCAAGAGGTAGTTCCCAATTTTACAGGGACATTTATTACGCCGAATATTTCGGGTGATCCAGATCTATTGAGTGTTGCGAATTCAGTTCCGCCGCTGATTGGTCAAACCTTTACGGTGTCTTCCGTGAACAACATTGCATCGTTGGAGTTCGACTTCATTGCAACTGGAAATAGTTTGAATTTCAATTATATTTTCGGGTCAGATGAATATTTGACTTATGTGAATTCGCAATACAACGATGTGTTCGCTTTCTTTTTAAGTGGTCCGGGTATTTCAGGTTCTTATGCTTCTCCGGCAGCATTTCCGGGCGGTGCAGTGAACATTGCTATTGTTCCGCAATCGACGCCACCCCTTCCAATTACCATTAGTTCAGTAAACAATGTCTTAAACATTCCTTATTACGTAGACAACGGACCGGGTACTATTCCAATTAATTTAAATGGATTCACGGTTAAGCTTGCCGCACAGCATGATTTGGAGTGTGGACAGACTTATCACATTCGATTGGCTATTGCGAACGGAACGGACACAGCCTTGAAATCAGATGTAATCATTGAGGCGGGATCCTTCAGCACTGGTGCAAGTTTAATTCAATCTGTAGCCGTTACAAATGCGGGGGTAAGTCCAATACCTGGATTTCCTGCAAATTCGATCTTGGAAGGAGAAGGTTGCTACAACGGTCAGTTCGTTATAACTCCTCCACCTTGCTTGCTTGAAAACGATACCATTCAGTTGTTGTTCACCGGAACCGCTACCATAAATCAAGATTACAACACCAATGGGGTGACTCAAATTGTTTTGGCTCCTGGCGTTAACGACACCTTATTTGTAAATGGAATGATTGACAATGTTGTTGAAGGTACTCAAACGGTAAGCTTCGGAAACATTACAGCAGGTTTCGAGACCATTGAAATTGGTTTTGTGTTTTTCAATCCAACTACACAAGCCTTAGATACGGCAACAGCGGTGCTGAATATTGTAGATTACGTTCCAACAGAATTGGCTCCGGTTACAGATATTCTGAATCTTTGTCCGAGTGCGGTTGTTCCAGTTAACGCGGTTCCTTTGATTTCAAATGGGGTTCCAAATTACACGTTCAATTGGCAAGATGCTTCCGGGACAACCATTGGAACGAATCCGACTCAGATATTTTCAGTGGGTAGTGCAGGAAATTATGAATTAACCATCACCGATTATTGTGGAAATTCTGACTCTTCTTTGTTTTTAATAACAGAGCCTCCGGCAATTTCATATGCGGGTCCGCAGGATTTGTGCGCGGGAGTAGAGTCTGAGTTGTTGGTTACTGGAGGTCTAGAGCCTTATGCTTATCAATTTGATGCCTTGGCAATGATATTGAATCCATTGACCAATACGATTACAGGAATTGCAAACAACGCATCCGATGTTGTGGTTACAGATGCCTGCAATCAATCAGGTACCATTCCGTTTATACTTACTGTTTGTGATACGGAAGAACCTAATTTGCTTTTGGTAAATGCAGATGACTTCGACAACGAGCATTTCATTATTAAAGGCTTAGAGAGTTTCCCAAACAGTCAGTTGCGCTTGTACAACCGTTGGGGAACCCTTATTTACGAGTCGTTGAGTTACAGCAATCTCACGCCGTGGGATGCAACTAACGCTGAGGATGGCGTTTACTTCTGGATTTTGAATCGCACAGATGGCATTAGTCGTGAAGGCTATGTTCACGTCTTGCACAAGAAGCCTTAATAAAAAAAAGAATTAGATCAGCGAAACCCCAGACATTGTTTGGGGTTTTTCTATGCCCAAAAGTTCGAGCACGGTGGGTGCTACGTCGGCCAATTTTCCGTTGTTAACTTTTGTAATTTCTTTGTCAACAATCCATACGGGAACGGGGTTGGTGGTATGTGCAGTGTTCGGAGAACCGTCTTCGTTTACTGCGCAGTCTGCGTTCCCGTGATCGGCTATAACAATTAATGAATAGCCTAACGAAATGGCAGTCTCTGCAACTTGTTGAAGACAACCGTCGGTTGTTTCAATGGCTTTAACAATGGCTTCGTAAACGCCTGTGTGTCCGACCATATCTGGATTAGCGAAATTCAAACAGAAAAAATCAGGTGTTTTTTCTTGAAGGAATTGAATGCAGGAGGAAGCAATTTCTTTCGCACTCATTTCAGGTTGAAGATCGTAGGTTGCCACCTTGGGTGAAGGAACCATGAGTCTGCTTTCGCCTTCAAACGGTTCTTCTCTTCCGCCATTAAAAAAGAAGGTGACGTGAGGATATTTCTCTGTTTCTGCAATGCGCAATTGCGTTTTGTTTGCAGCTGCAAGTGTTTCGCCTAGCGTATGAAGGAGGTTGTCTTTTTCGAAAAGAATATGCACGTTCTGAAACGAATCGTCGTAGCGTGTCATCGTCACGTAATACAACGGAAGTTTTTTCATTCCGAAATCCGGGAAGTCTTGTTGGTGAAGGGCCATGGTAATTTCACGGCAACGGTCTGTTCTAAAATTGAAACAGATGACAACATCGCCTTCTTCAATGCCTTGGTAATTTCCTTCAATCTGAATGGGTTCAATGAATTCATCGGTAACGCCATTCACGTAGGATTGCGCAACAGCCAGAGATGCTGAAGGACTTTTTTCGTGAGATCCGCTTACAAATAAATCATAGGCTTTCTTCACACGTTCCCAGCGTTTGTCGCGATCCATGGCGAAGTACCTTCCAATGACACTTGCAATCTTTGCTTGCTTTCCTTCGAGATGATTTTCCAAATCTTGAATAAATCCTTCTCCACTTTTCGGGTCGCAATCTCTTCCATCTGTAATGGCGTGAATGAAAACTTTTGATAGTTCTTGCTCTTCACAAATGTCTACAAGTGCCTTCAAATGATTGATGTGCGAATGCACACCTCCGTCTGAAACGAGACCAATGAAATGAACGTTTTTATTTTCTTTTTTTGCATGTTGAAGGGCTGCAAGAAGCACTTCGTTTTTATGCAATTCATTGTTGCGAATGCTCAAGTGAATTTTCACTAAGTCTTGATAAACCACGCGGCCCGCGCCAATGTTCATGTGTCCAACTTCACTGTTTCCCATTTGTCCTTCCGGAAGTCCAACAAATTCTCCGTCGGTGCGCAGCGTAGCGTGTGCCGCTGTTTTGTTCAACTGATGCGTGAACGGAGTTTGCGCGCTAAGAATGGCATTGGAGTGATCGTTTTTTCCGATTCCCCATCCGTCTAAAATAATAAGTCCTACTTTTTTTGTCATTTTGAAAATGTTATATGGAAACGACTTCCGCTTGGAGCGTTGTCGCTAATTGTTATTTCTGCTTTATGTGCTTTACAAATTTCTTTCACGATATATAAACCAAGCCCGGTGCCTTTTTGCGAGCGGGTTTGTTCATTTCCAATGCGATGAAATTTTTCGAAAATTGATTTCCGTTCTTCGTTAGGAATTCCGATTCCGTTATCGGAAATTTCTAAGAGCACGAGCCGCTCAGTACTTTTTAACTGAACGGCAATGGGTTCTGAATTGGGCGAATATTTATTAGCGTTTTCAAGAAGGTTGAAGAGCAAACTAACAATCATGTTCTCTTCTGCATTTAGTTGAACGCTCGACTGAATGTTGGCATTCACCATTCGTTCTGGGAAGAGCTGTTGAAAGCGTTTGATTTGCGTTTCAACCAGGGTAGAAAAATCTATTTTTTGCCAATTGCCCAAGGATGTGTTTTGTTCGAATTGTGTTGCAAGTAAGATGTTGTTCACCAAGGTTTCCAAACGATTCGATTCCGTAATAATATCGGCGCACAAGTCTTGCGATTGTTCTTCTGTGAGCTTTCTATTTTTTAAGGTTTGCGAATTCAATCGAATGGCGGCAATGGGCGTTTTTAATTCATGGGTTACCGCCAGTAAAAAGTTTTTTTCTTTTTGCGCGCGTTTCAAGTCTTGCCAAACATTTTTCTTAATCCACCAAACGCCTAAAAACAACAACAAAAGAAAAACGCCTCCTTCACCAATGATCATGAAAATTTTATTTCGAAGCGCATTTGGAGGAAGTTTATTTCCTTCCATTTTCAAATGTTGTAAATATGCGTGCTGAAGATTGTATAATTGCCAACCCCACCAAACCAATTGAAAGACCAGATAGGCCGCCATGAAGTAGAGTACCCCGAGCAATCTGCGTTTATTTCGAATGGATTTCATTGGACAAAAGTACGGCGCTATTTGAGTTTCAGTTTAGAAACAAATGATGTTTGAAATTTAACGCTTTTATTGACGTTGATTGGAAAAGTAGGTGCAATTTTGCATTATGAGAATTCTACGCACTGCGTTGTTGCTTTTGGTTGTTTTTATGCAAGTGCAGAAGACGAATGCTCAGCGCGTTGGAGTGGTGTTAAGTGGAGGTGGAGCAACAGCTATGGCGCACATCGGATTTCTGAGAGCTTTGGAAGAAAACAATGTTCCTATCGACTATATCTGCGGAACAAGCATGGGGGCGGTAATCGCTTCTTTCTATGCTGCGGGTTATTCGACCAAGCAAATGGATTCGCTTTGCAGAACCTCAGAATTTCAAATGCTTTCAGAAGGTGAAGATCTGCCCATTGACCTCCAATTTTTTTATCTGAAATCGGAACCTTCAGCGGCTATGGTTAACCTGAAATATTCAGGAGGTGATAATTTTTCCAATACACTTCCAACCAATCTCATTAATCCGGCTCTCATGGATTGGGTGCACATGAAATTATTGAGCGGGGCTAGCGAAGCAGCGCGTCAGAATTTCGATAGTTTATTCGTTCCGTTTCGCTGTGTGGCCGCTGATGTGAAAGACAAGCACGAAGTGATATTTAAATCGGGTTCGTTGAATGAAGCCATTCGAGCTTCGTGCACCTACCCGTTTTATATTCCTCCGAGAAGGGTAGATGGGAAATTGTTGTACGACGGAGGTATCTACAACAACTTCCCGATGGATGTGATGTACCACGATTTTCAACCCGATGTAATCCTGGGTTGCAATGTCTCTAGCAGTCATTCAGATCCGCGAGAGAATGACCTCATGTCGCAGTTGGAAGCCATGATCGTTTCGCAGAAGGAACTTCATATGCCTTGTGAAGAAGTATTCATTGTTCAGCCGAATAGCAATAATACTTCAACGTTTGAATTTTCGAATTCAATGGCAGCAATTGATTCAGGATACGTTGCCACCATTCGTTCACTTCCAGCAATAAAAAAAATTGTTGAGAGGGAAATTTCATTTCAAGAATTAACGAGTAAACGCGAAAAATTCCGTTCGAAGTGTGCCCCATTGGTTGTAGATGAGGTGCGCTTGGAAGGCTTGCCAAAAGGCCAAACGCAATACATTCGCGAACTCTTGGGTCGCAAAGAACAGCCCATCACGTTAAACGAATTGCAGCGCACGTATTTCAGAGTTTTAGCAGACGGAAGCATAAAGTCTATGTACCCGAAGATGTATTACAAGCCTGCCGATGGGAAGTATGTTTTAGATCTTCATGTTCAGCGTGAAAAAGATTTGATTGTCTCTTTTGGTGGGAATTTCAGTTCACGTAGCATTAATACGGGTTATGTTGGTTTACGTTACAATTTATTTGGAAGGGTAAATACAGTTTTAGAGGCCAATAGTTATTTCGGAAGATATTACGGTTCAGTTCAGGCAAAGGCTCGCTCGAAAATAATGCTGTTCAATCTTCCCATTGCTTTTGAAGTTTCCTTCACGCAAAATAGATGGGATTATTACAAGAGCTTGACTACTTTTTTTGAAGATGTAAAGCCTTCGTATGTTCTGTTGAACGAGCAATTTGGCGAAGCCTCTTGGATATTGCCTGCTGGAAGAAAAGCTAAGTTTAAGATAGATGCCATTTACACGCATCAGTACGACAACTACTACCAGACAAAGAATTTCTTAAGTATCGACACTGCCGATTTAACCGAGTTCAACGCGAAAATGGTTCGTTTCAGTTATCTAAGGAGCACATCTAATCGCATACAATACGCCTCTTCCGGAAGTAAGATAAAAGTGGAAGGGAAGGGTGTAAGTGGAAACGAATACACCATTCCAGGTAGCACAAGCAGCAACAGAGACACACTTACCAATCATCATTCTTGGTTACAAATGCGATTGTATTACGAGAACTACATCATTGATCAGCCACGTTTTTCATTCGGAATAAAGGGCGAATTGCTTTGGTCTAGTCAAGACGATTTTCAGAACGCCACGGCAACTTCCATCATGAGTCCAACGCCGAATTTCTTTCCTGAATTCAAAACTTTTTATCTGCCAGTCTACCGAGGCACTTCGTTTTTTACATTGGGTGTCTCTCCGGTCTTACACGTTGCCAAAAATGTTGACTTACGCGCAGACTTATATGCCTACCAGCCTTTCCACGCCACTGCGGTTCCTGCTTCAGACATTTACAGAACGTATACGGTTGGAAGCGGGACCTTGGTTTATCATTCTCCAATTGGTCCGGTTAGTCTTTCAGCTAATTATTACGAGCAAAAGGAAAAACCGTGGAGCATACTTTTCAACCTCGGGTTTATCATATCGAACCCTTCGCCAAGGGATTAATTTCGTTGGTTCTCCGTACTTTTGCATCTGATAAAGCCCTATGAGTAAAATTAAATTTGCGGTTATTGGTGCTGGACACATTGGTAAGCGTCATGCTGAAATGGTTCAACGCAACGAACAAACGGAACTGTCTGCTATGTGTGATGTGCGCTCACGCGAGGAATGTGGCGTTGCCGAGGATATTCATTTTTATCATTCTCCGGAAGATATGCTGGCTAATGAAGACATTGATGTGGTCTGCATTTGCACACCGAATGGTCTTCATGCACAGCACGCGCTACTTGCGTTAAAAGCAGGCAAGCATGTAGTAGTGGAAAAACCTATGGCGCTGAATAAGGCAGATGGCGAGAAAGTTATCTTCGAGGCCCTACGCGCTAACAAGCAGGTATTCTGCGTAATGCAAAACAGATACAGTCCGCCAAGCGTTTGGATGAAAGAATTGATTCAATCGGGTGTTTTGGGGAAAATTTATATGGTGAACATTGATTTGTTTTGGAACCGCGATGACCGCTATTACAAAAAAGGCGGATGGAAGGGAACCAAGGACCTCGATGGAGGAACCTTGTTCACGCAGTTCTCGCACTTCATAGACATTATGTATTGGTTATTCGGCGATATAGATAACATTCAGACGAGACTTCACGATTTCAATCATGCGCATTCAACTGAATTTGAAGATTCGGGAATGGTTATGTTCGATTTAGTGGAAGGTGGAATGGGTTCAATTAATTTTTCTACTGCCGTTAGCGGTGTGAATTATGAAAGCAGTTTGACGGTAGTTGCTGAAAAAGGGACAGTGAAAATTGGCGGACAATACATGAACGAAGTAGCCTATTGCCAAATTGAAAATTACACGATGCCAGTCCTTGCTGAAGGGAATCCGGCGAATGACTATGGAAGCTACAAAGGAAGCGCCGCGAATCACGTATATATTATTCAGAATGTAGTAGAGGCCATTAGCGGCGTCTCTAATATTACAACCAATGCCTTAGAAGGATTGAAAGTGGTTGAAATTATTGAACGAATTTATTCTGCTGCGAAGACCAACGGTTAATTCATTTCATGAAGTACAGAGTATCTGAGTCGTTCAACAAATTCATGCGTGCAGAATACATACGCAATGTGTTCACGCTTATGGCGGGAACTGTAATTGGACAAGCTCTCGTATTCATCCTAGCGCCTTTCATTACCCGATTGTTCACTCCAGAAGATTTTACACTTCTTGAACAATATACCATGATTGTAACCGTGCTTTCGGTTGTTGTTACAGGGAAGTACGAGTTCGCAATTATGCATCCGAAGGAGCAGAACGACGCCAGGCACATTGCAGGTTTGGCTTTGAAAGTAGCCTTTTACGCGTGTGTGGTTCTTTCCATCTTTATCTTGTTTTTCGCAAAAGATATTTCCTATTGGTTAACGAATGAACCCATTGGTCTTTATCTCTGGACTATTCCAATTGTTTTGTTTTTTACAGCTGTATTCAATGTCTTCAATTATTGGTTTTCGAGATTGAAACAATATAAGGTGGCTGCGAATTCGAAAGTGCTTTCGGCCGTTTCTTCTGAACCCATAAAGATTGCAACGGGGTTCGGCGGATGGGGAACTTCAGGTTTGGTCTTTTCTACTGTCATTGGTTCCATTGCAGCCGGTGCTTATGCCTTTTGGAAATTCTTGAAGTCAGAACCTGAAGGATTAAAAAACCTTTCGAACGAACGCATGAAGGCCTTGGCGGCATTGCATAAAGATTACCCCCTGTTTAGCATTTGGGGAAGCGTGCTGAATCGCTTGGCTCAATGGGCACACGTCGGAATTTTTACCTTGTACTACGGATTAGTTGCTGTCGGATTCATGGCGTTGTGCAGAAGAATTTTCATGGCGCCGTTGAATGTGGTAAGCAATTCTTATTCGCAAGTTTTCTTTCAACGCATTTCTGAAATTGAAGATCCGAAGGAATTGCGGGCACTTTATTACAAGGTGCTGTTTCGTTTTTTAATTGCAGCTGGAGGAATGATTTTCGTTGTGCAAATGCTTCCAGGAAACACCATGGGATTCATTTTCGGAGAGGCCTGGGGAAATTCATTCATGTATTTGAAGTATTTAATTTATTGGTTCGCTCTAAATTTTGTAACCTCTTCTTTGGCCTTCATTACCTACCGCATTAACATGCAACGTGTGGGTCTATTCTTAGATGCCCTTCATTTTATTTTGGCCATTATTGCCGTTTACTTAGCGCACAGCTGGGGAATGAATGAATTGGAAGCAACGAAGTTTTTAGTAATCTCGAAAGTCATTTATTTTTCATTCAACATTCTCGTTGTGCTGTTTTATTTGGAACGTTATACACGCAAGCATACCGAGGAGACATGAAAATAATTTCACTACTCGTCACGAATTTTAAAAACGACAATCGCGTTTATCGCATGTCGAAAAGTCTTACGCAGCAAGGTTTTCCAACCACAGTTGTTGCATGGAAAAAAGGCGAAGTAGCTGAGAAAGAAAATTTCAACGGTGTTGAAGTGGAACGCGTGCGAGTTTCTTCCGATCGTTGGCAACGCTTGAATTTTATTGTTGGAGCCATTCAATATTTTGAATTTGCCTTTCGTGTTGTTTCGCGTTATCGTAAGGTAGAGGCTTGGCACTGCAACGATTACGAAGCATTTATCATTGGCGTTTTCGCAAAGATTACGCGTCCGAAATTGAAATTGATTTACGATTGTCATGAACTGGAATCACATCGAAATGGAAAGGGAGCCCTCATGCGATTCGCAATACGAACACTTGAGAAACTGTTTATCCCTTGGACCGAATTGGTCATTACGGTGAGTCCATCTATTCAAGAATTTTATAAAAGGAAGTACAACTTGTCGTCCGTTGCACTCATTCGAAATCTTCCGAACGAAATGCAAATTTCACATTCAAATACGCTGCGCGAAAAATTGGGATTGAAGGACTCTCAAATGATTTTTCTTTATCAAGGAATGTTGGGAAAGGGCAGAGGCATTGAAGTTTTGCTGAATGCGTTTGAAGCAAGACAAACGGCAGATGCAGTCATAGTGTTCATGGGATTTGGCGCATTGAAGGAGCAAATTGAAGAATTTGCTTCGCGCAAGGAAAATATATTTTTCGTCCCTGCGGTTTCTTACGCTGAGATTCCGTTGTACACGGGAAGCGCAGATGTGGGTGTGAATTCGGTGGAGCCGACTTGTTTGAGTTACACCTATTCCCTTCCAAACAAATTGTTCGAATACATTCAATCTGAAATTCCTGTGCTAACGAATCCGCTTCCAGATTGCGCTGCGTTGGTATTGGAATATAAAGTGGGAAGGGTAATTCCAAATTGGAATGTATCATCCATTAATGAAGTGGTGAATGAGGTGTTGAAGGAAGACTTAAGCGTTTATCAAACGCACTTAAAAGCAGCCAAGAAAATTTTGAATTGGGAAGTTGAAGAACAAGTCTTAATTTCAGCATATAAATCAATTCGGAATGCAGGCAGTCATTGAGCCCTCTTCTTCAGCATTAGTTCAATGGGAAAAAAAAGGTTTTCCTGTTTTTCTTCGTGAAGCCTATGGCCCAGAGCTGCAGGTTATGTTGTTCAAGGAAGATGCAGAAGTTGTGGCTGTTATGTGGGTATGGGAGTCTGGAAAGAAGTTTTTCAACAGTCTTATTACTCCTCCTTTTCTTCCGAATTGTTGGTTAACTTTTTTGAACGATTACGATAAGCCGGCTACCAAAAACGCGAAAGAAAAGGAAGTTTTGAAGACATTGCTTTCGTTTGTTGGAAATGGAAAGTGGGGGTATTGGAAGTTCGATTTTCCAGTGGAGTACACCGATTTTCAAGAGGCTATCTGGAAGGGCACTCTTCCTAAAACAAAATACACCTATCGCATTTTAGATTTGAGAACGTGGGAAGAGAAGATTGATTCGAAGCTTCGAAATAAGTTGAAGAGATTTTCCGATTTTATGTTTGAAGTGCGTCCATTCGATTTAAATGAAATGCAACTTTTTAGAGCTTCAAGCGCTGCGAAAGGAGTAGCACATGAGCATCTTTTAGCGAATTTCAATAATCTGAATTCTGC
>CANGEF010000045.1 GCA_947452685.1 Flavobacteriales bacterium
TGCACGAGAACATCGCTAACCTTCTTCATTCCCTTCATTCCCAAGGAACGTATTTTGTCACCCGGTTCGTATGCACGAATCTCTAAAGGGAAACGCAATTTATCGGCATTCAATTGCATAACCTTCGGATCTTTTTCAATAACGTATCCTTTGGCCGGAACAATATCAACGTCGTAACTCGATTCGTCTAAGGCCAAATCGCTTTTCAAGGCGTACAGGACATAGTTGTCGCGATCACGCGCAACAGCGTAGGTTGCATTCGAAACCTTTGCCCCAGTCTTTTGAAGTTTCAAAATCTCATCTATTTCTCCTGTGGTGAATTCAAACAAATTCAACCATTCCCACATAATTTGGCGTGGAGCATAGTGGTTGTGAACGGCATCAATGGAAAGCAATTCGTTTTCACCTTTCAAGACAACATTTTGTTCGAGCCAAATTTGCAAACTCTCTTGCACAATGGCATGCTGCTCTTCCCAAATTTCAATGCTGTTGCTAAGGGTTTGAAGAATATTCGGATTCAGTTCTTCCAGAATTGGAACAACCTTGTTTCTGATTTTGTTTCTTCCGTAAACAGTCGATTTATTCGAAGCATCTTCGCGCCATTTCAACTTCAGGTCTTTCGCAAAGGCTTCTAGATCTTTTTTCGAAAGGTCTAAAAGTGGACGCCATTTCGTTGAAGTGTGACGCTTCATTCCGAGTAATCCTTTCAGTCCACTTCCTCGAACAAGATGCTGCAACACGGTTTCCAACTGATCGTTCGCGTGGTGCGCAAGAACAACGGTAGAGTATCCGAACTCATCTTGCAATTGTTGGAAGTAGGTGTAACGAAAATCTCTTGCGCGTTCTTGCAAATTGTTTTTCGAAGCCTTCCACAAATCACCTGCATGTGCGCAGTGAAAAGTAAGCTTGTATTTTTTGCAATAGGCCTTCACGAATTGCTCGTCTTTATCTGAATCTTTTCCGCGAAGCTGGTAATTCACGTGTGCCACTGCAAATGGAATCTTTGCTTTTAACAGGAGCTCTGCCATGAGCATGGAATCCATTCCTCCGCTTAGTGCCACAAGCAATTGCGCTTCTTCGAATGTTTGGAATTCGGCTTTTAAATCGTTAAGTAGTTTTTTCATGTTCAGTTAAATATGGAAAGGGTAGAAGCGGCTTTCAATAAACATTCGTCGTATTCCGATTCGGCATTTGACGCATGCGTAATGGCGCTTCCCACTTTTATAGTTGTTTGTTTTTTTTCTTTGTTGTAAACGGCAGAACGAATAATGACGTTGAAGTCCAAATTGCCATGCGGTTCAATAACGCCAAAGGTACCGCTGTAAATGCCACGGTCAAGCAGTTCTATTTTTTCCATGTGTTGAACCGCACTAATTTTCGGGGCTCCCGTCATGGATCCCATGGGGAACGTAGCCGCTAAGATTTCTGTAAAGGTTATGTTGGAAGGAAGCTTCGCTTCTACCGTGCTTATCAAATGATGAAGCGTTTTGAAAGTATGAAGTTCGCACAAGGAAGTGACTTGAACGCTTGCTTTCTCTGCTATGCGCGACAGATCATTGCGAACCAAATCTACAATCATGATATTTTCGGCTTGTTCTTTTTTACTGGCTCTAAGCAAGCTTTTGTTCTCCTCATCTTCAACAGAATTTGCTCCTCTTTTAATGGTTCCTTTAATAGGCTGAGAAATGATTGTGTTTCCTTTTTTCTGAATGAAACGCTCCGGGGAAGTACACAACAGTTGAAGATTTTCACCATTGAAATAAACCGCGTGAGGTGCTTCCGTAGCGTTGTTCATTTTTGAAAAATGTGCGAACGCTTCGTTCAACGAACCCTTTGCCTGAAGAGGCATGCAGAAGTTTGTCTCGTAATAATTTCCGCGTTGAATGTTACCTAGAATTTGCTCTGTCTTCTCAATGTAGCTTTCCTTGGTTTCGAGCATTTCGAAAACAAGTTTTTCGTCGAGATCTGAGGGTTCTATTTTTTTGTATTTGGAAAGAAAATCTTCGATTACCGAACGTTCGTTCGGTTGTTCTTCGGTGAGGCAAATCCACTTTCCGTTCTCTTCTTTCCAAATGTGTTCAGGTTCGAAGAAATAGACGAGTTCACTTCCGTCTGAACAACCATTCTCGTAAGCGTTTTTTTCAAAAAGTTTTTTCGCTTCGAACGAAAGATATCCGAAAACAGGAAGCGTTTTTTCCTTCAACCACGCATTCAATTGCGCTATTTCGGAAGCATTACTTTCGTTTAGGCTAAACGCATTTTTTCTTCCCCAAGCAAGGTAGGCCTGACGTTCAGACGAATTTGGAGGAAGAAAAGTAAAGTGTTCGTTTTCCCAAAGCTGCATGGGTGCAAAGGTAATGCTTACTGACGCCTATTTGCGAGAAGAACAGGCGGACCGCCGTCGAACGGATTTTCCCCTCGGCCAATGCTGCGGGCTTCAATGCCCGCGGCTTTCATAACCGCGCGATCTCCGAATTTTTTTCGCAGTTCATCCATAGCAGTGTATAAGCTAATCTGTTCTTCATTGTCGTCGAACAAATTAATCTGGTACCCGCCCGAAACCAAATGGCTGAAGCGCACACCAATGAGGCGTATGAGCACTCTTCGCGAATAAAGCTTTTCGAAAAGCTCTAATATTTTTGGAATAAGAATATGATCGGCCGAAGTGTAAGGAATGCGGCATTGCATGGTTTCCGTTTGAAAATCGGAATAGCGCAGTTTCACGGTAACACACGAAGTAAGCTTCTCTCCCTTGCGCAACTGGAACGCCAAGTTCTCGGTCATGGCAATTAAGAGTCCGCGCAGCTTATGCACGTCTATGGTATCCTGATCGAATGTTCTCTCTGTAGAAATGGACTTCCGTTCTTGGAAAGGCACAACCGGCGAGGGGTCTATGGCATTGGCTTTTTTCCAGATGCTGGTTCCGTTTTCGCCAAGAGCCTTCGACATAACGTCTAAAGGCATTTCCTGTAAGGTCTGAATTTTCCGAATTCCCAGATTCACCAAAAGCTGATGCGTTTTTTCTCCAACCATGGGAATCTTCCGAATGGAAAGAGGCGCAAGGAACGGTTTCTCTGTCCCGGTTTCAATGCGAATCTGATTGTTCGGTTTAGCTTCGCCCGTTGCCACTTTGGAAACGGTTTTACTGGTAGACAAACCGAAGGAAATGGGAAGGCCTATTTCTTTTCCTATTTTTTGTCGAAGCTCACCAGCAAATTGGTAGCATCCGAAAAAACGATCGAGCCCCGTAAGGTCGCAGTAGAATTCGTCAATAGACGTTTTTTCGAATAGCGGAACGGCTTCGCGAACCATTTCGCTTACGAGGTCTGAATACTTGAGGTAGTTGTAGGAATTTCCTTTGATGACAACGGCTTCTGGACAGAGCTTGCGCGCCATGTGCATAGGCATGGCAGAATGTACGCCGAACTTTCGCGCTTCGTAGCTGCACGAGGCCACTACGCCGCGGTCACTGGTTCCGCCAATAAGTACAGGTCTGTTGTTGAGGCGACTGTCTAATAAACGCTCTACCGACACGAAAAAGGTGTCGAGATCCATGTGTAGAATTGAGCGTTCAGGTGACATAAAGCAAACTTATCTCGTGAAGGCACAAGATTTGAAATTGTTAAAAAAGTTTTTTGAGTAAGGCGGAGAATTATTTTTTCTTCTTTCCTTTTTGGTCGGTATCGTCCTCGTCTTCGTCGTCTGTAATACCCTCGTCCTCATCATCTGTGATGTCTGAGCCGCCTTGAGGGTTACGATTGTTTGTTGAAGTTGAAGATCCTGATGGAATATCACCATCCGTGTTGAACTCAGTGTTATCAACGATTTCAGAACGCAATGTTCCAACAGAAGTCGTGTCTTCCATCCAAACAGATTTGGTGCATGAAGCGAAAGCCAATGCAACAAACAATAAGAGCGTTATGTAATTGAGTTTTTTCATAGTGGACCGAAGTCTATTACAAATATAACGAAATCTTTTAAAAACTGTTGCCCTGATTGAAAATTTCCTGAAAATCTTTCGGGAAGTGAATGATAACGCGGGTTCCCGACTCTCCTGTTTCCGACTTCCAGTCTTCCGGCCCCTTCAATTCAATGTGTTTGCCGGTCATTTGTTCAATGAGTGCAATTCGACTTCGGGTAATTTCCATTCCTTTGGAGATGTGAACGTCGCTGTTTGTTTTGCGCGCTTGACTTTCCGCAAGTCCAATACCGTTGTCTTCAATTCGAATTTCAAGGCAGTCATTTTTCAACCCAAAAAATACATTCAACAATCCTCCAGAATCTTTAGGAAGTAGCCCGTGCCAAATTGAATTTTCTAAAAATGGCTGAATAAGCATAGCTGGAATTTTCACCTGACGAAGAACTTCGGGCGAGTCGAGTTGAATGTGATACTTGAACTTATCTGGGAAGCGCATGCTTTCCAATTTCAAGTACAATTCCAAGCGTTCAATTTCTTCCGAGAGCGGAGCGAAGTTTTCTTGCGAGCTATCTAAGTTCTTACGAATCAACTTCGCGAAGTCGGTTAAATACTGATTCGCGGCTAGGCGATCCTGTCGGTTGATGTAGTATTGAATGGAATTCAAGGCGTTGAATATAAAGTGCCTGTTCATGCTTGAATTCATGCTTTGCTGCTCAAGCATAAGCAACTTCGCTTTCATTTCAGATTGTTCAGCTAAATGCTTGTTGCGAATGTTTCGTCTTCTTGATCGTGAAATAAGAATGACAACACCGGTAAGAAAAATGAATTCAAGAAGAATCACCCACCACGTCAAATACCAAGGCGGCAAAATGCGGAACTGCCACGTCACTTCTTCACTCCATAGTCCGCTTTCTCCACAACGCGCACGAATGTGAAACGTGTAATTTCCTGAAGGAAGGTTGTTGAAATTCACTTGCGAAAAAGTGGTGGCACTGCTCCAGGTACTATCCAACCCTTCCAACCAATAACTGAATTCAAGTCTTTCAGGATAGGTGGTGCTTGATGCGTCGAAGAAAAAGGTGAAGGAATTTTGTCTGTAATTGAAGACAAGTCCATTCGGAAATGATTTGCCGTTCCAGGCTCCCGCGGTCAGCGCTTTCCAATCAATGTTCTCTAGATTCGATTGAATATTGGTGAGGTGAACAATGGGCGTTGGAATGTTGAATTTCGCGTCAATAGCATTCAAGTCAATTTGCATTACGCCATTCGGTGTACCTACCCAAACCGTATTTTGAAGGTCTACGAAGATGGCGTTTAAATTTGTTTCAAGACTAATTAATCCGTCCGATTCATTCAAGTGAATCACGCGTTCACCAAGGCCTCCAGACTGGTTCAATTCCCAAATGAAAATTCCGTTGAGTGTTCCAATCCAAAGTTTATTCTGAATGACTTTCAAGAAATTCACGGTATTGCCACCGGGCTCTTGCGAAATATTCAGGTGCGCAAATCCCTTTTCATTTCCCTTGTACAATCCCGATTGTGTACCTGAAATAATTTCTCCGTTCGGCAATTCGGCAATGCTGTAGGCACTGGCATCTTGAAGTCCTTGCGCTTCGCCGAAATTGGTAAATGCGTTATTGTGGAAAAGCGAAATTCCATCGCGCGTGGCCATCCAAATTTTTCCATCACGGGATTCAATAATGTGACGAATACGGGTTGCGGGGAAATTGGCGTATTGCGAAAAGCTTTGAAATGTTTTGTTGGAAAACGCCTGAATTCCTTTGTTGGTTCCAATAAGTAAGCTTCCGTCTTTTCGTTCAAGTAAGCTCAATACCACTTCTTCCTCCAAGCCATTTTCCTTTCCGAATTGAATCCAATGCGGTCTGCTGTGCGAATTCCGGTTGTAACAATACAGTCCCTCTGGTGTGCCTACCCAAATGGTATTGTTCCAATCTTTCAGGCTTGTCCAAACGCGTAGGTTTGGAGAAAGCTCTTCTAGCGCTGCATTGAAATTCGCGATGAAAGGGTCGGAAGGATTCGATCGAAAACTCAAACCATTGTCATACGTGCCAAAGAAGAAATTGCCTTGTGCATCTTGCGTAATGCTCATTACTGCGTTACCCGTGAGTCCGTTGTTTACGGTAAAGCTTTTGAATTGGGTGTTGGTGAGTTTGAAAAGTCCACCACCGTAACTGGCAAACCACTGCATGCCTTCGCGGTCAATGAAAACCTGACGAATATCGTCGACTGCTAATCCGTTCGATTTTGAAAAAAGCAAGTGGCTCTCGATAGATTCATTGAACACGACAACTCCTGTTCTGCTGGTGAAATAAATATCGTCTTGATTGCAGTCTATTCCAGTGAAAACATTCGCAAGTGCGAAATCGCCAATAGTAGTGAGCGCCAAGCCGGTAGTCACATTCAGCACACCTCCGAGCGATGTAACTGCCCAAATCTCGTGCTTAGCATTCTCTATGAAATCGAACAACACATTCTCTTCATCATTCAGAAGAAAGACTTGTTCCCATTGGTTGTTTTTTAATTTCCAGATTCCTTTTTTTGTAGCGACAAGCAATTCGTTGTTGCTGTTTTTTCGAATGCGCTTGATGCTTTCTCCTTGAAAGAAAAGGGTAATGTTATCCTCTTCGAATTTATTCTTCGAAAAAAAGATGAGTCCTTTTTCCGTTCCAATGATCAGTTCATTTGCATTGAATTCAACCATGGAAGTGGTTGAAGCATCGTTGAGCTCTCCCGAGTATTTATAATTGGTAAACGAATTTCCTTCTAAAACAGAAATTCCGCCAATGGAGCCAAATACGATTTGCTCGTTTTGAAGTTGCTGAATACAGTTGATTTGGTTGTTTATGAGTCCGTCTGTTCTGCTGTAATTGACAAATTCATTTCCGTTGAATTTGGAAGCCCCGCCAAGTGTGCCTATCCAAACATATCCTTGCTTGTCTTGCTGAATGCAACGCACTTGCGTTTGAGCCAACCCTTCTTTCAAACTGTATTGAATGAAAGAGAATTGCTGTCCGAATGCAAGCAAAGGAACACAAAGCAGAACGAGTGATATGTACTTTTTGAACGACATCTATTACTCTTGCATCTTGTCTAAAAACTCTTGTAATTTCCTTCTTGAAACAGGTACGTGATCGCCATTGGACAAGACCACAACATTCCCTTCGGTTCTATTGAATTCTTTGAGGTGGAAGGCGATATTTACAATGTGCGATTTGTGCACACGCATAAACATGTGCGAATCTAATTTCTCTTCGAACGATTTGATGTTCTTGCTACTGACGTATTTCTTTCCATTAACACAATAGAGTGTGGTATAATTTTCATCGGCTTCCAAACGAATTAATTCGTTGTTTCGAAGAATCACAAACCCGTCGCGTGTTGGAACAATGGTCTTGTCGAAGTTGCTGTGCAATGCAATTTCTTGAAGGACACGATTGATTTTATTTTCGTCCAAGGATCCGGTTTGTTGACCTTGGTTTTTCACAGCCTTGGCTATGACATTCTTCAATTCCTCAATATCGATAGGCTTTTCAAGATAGTCTAAAGCGTTTTCTTTTATAGCCTTCACCGCATATTCACGGAATGCCGTTGTGAATACAACTTGAAAACTTCTGTCTTTGACCTGCTCTAAAAACGCAAAGCCGTCGGCCTCTGGCATCATAATATCCAAGAAAACCAAATCCACTTTGTTGTTCGCACACAACTCCAACGCTTCTTTAACCGAAGCAGCGGTGCCCATTAAATTCACATGCTCACTCGCATATTCTTCCAACAACATTTTCAAATTTTCGCGAGCGAAAAATTCATCGTCTACCAGTATCGCTTTTAATTTCTCCATAGTTCATTGGCTTCAATGTTTGCAAAATACGAAGGAAAGTGCAGTTTTAAAGAATGATTATCTTTGCGCCCATGACAGATTCAGGAAAGAAGACGATTGGTGTTTTAGGAGGCGGTAGCTGGGCTACAGCCTTAACGAAATTGTTGAGTCAATCGCAAGAGCATGTGTATTGGTGGATGCGCAACGAGGAGGCTGTAAAGCACATTCAGGAATTTGGTCACAACCCGAATTACATTCAAGCCATTGAGTTCGATAGAAACATTGTGCACGTGTCTTCTAACCTGCAGGAAGTGGTAGATGCCTGTGATATTTTGGTTGTCGCTATTCCTTCTGCGTTCGTTCATTCGGCATTTCAAGAAGCAGAGGTTGAACGCTTAGAGAATAAAATTTTATTCTCGGCCATTAAAGGGGTCATTAACGAATTCGACGCTATTCCCGCTCGTTACTTTCACAAGACTTGGAATGTTCCTTACGACAATATCGGTATCATTTGCGGACCTTGTCATGCGGAAGAAGTGGCACTTGAAAAGTTGTCTTACTTAACCATTGGCTGCTCCGATTTGAGTAAGGCAGAATACATGGCCGATCAATTGAAATGTAGATTCATTAAGACGAAAATTACGGAAGATGTTTTCGGAACAGAATTGTCTGCCATCTTGAAAAACGTTTATGCGGTGGCTTCGGGTATTTGTCATGGTCTAGGTTACGGCGATAATTTTCAGGCAGTATTGGTGTCTGCAGCTATTTGCGAGATAGAGCGTTTTATTGATTCGGTGAACGAGGTGCACAGAGATGTGAAGTCTTCAGCTTATTTGGGTGACTTATTGGTAACGGCTTATTCGCCGTATTCTCGCAATCGCACGTTTGGAACCATGGTAGGAAAGGGTTACAGTGTGAAGTGGGCAACCATTGAAATGAACATGGTGGCCGAAGGTTACTATGCTACACGCGGAATTCACGAAATCAACAAGAAGTTCAGCGCAGATATTCCTATTGCAGATGCGGTGTACCGCATTCTTTACGAAAAGGTTTCTCCGGCTGTTGAAATGCGAAAATTGGCTGATCGACTCAGCTAGTTTTTCAAACAAAGCAACGCATTGTCTTCGGAAGTAGTCTTATCTTCGAAGACCATGTTTCGCATTCGAAGAGCACGCTTAGTTATTCTGATTTTTCTGGCAGGCTTGCCAGCGCTTGTCTCTTCCCAAATTTCGTTCATTCAGAACAAAGGCCAATGGCCTCAACATGTCAAGTACAAGGCTGAAATTCCAGGTGGTTCCTTTTGGATTCAATCGAACGGATTCGCTTATGAACTCTTCGATTCAACCATTTTTATTCCAGATCATAAGCCCAATGTTCTTCCCGATTCAACGGTTACGTTGTTCTTCCTTCAACAATTGGAAAATGCAAGTTTGAATTTGGCTGAAGAACAAGACGATTTGCCCGGGTATTTCAATTATTATTTGGGATCCGATTCAACGAAGTGGAGTTCTCATGTAAAGCGATTTCAAAACATAAATTTTCAGAATGTTTACGAGGGTATAAACTTGCGTTTATTGGGTAAATCGAAAACCATTAAGTATCAATTTGAACTTCAGCCTCACGCTAATCCGAATCTCATTTCATGGAAGTATCACGACTCGCTTCGTTTGGAATTAGACACTTCCGGAAACTTAATTTCTCATCATGGGCTTGGAAGAATTTATGAATCGAAGCCGTTCGCGTTTCAATCGATAAACGGACATTTAATTGAAGTAAAATGTGATTACGTGTTGAATGGAAATCGACTACAATTGGTGTTGGGTGAATACGATTCAAATTACCCGCTTATTATTGATCCGGAAATTGCTTTCTCTTCATTCATAGGCTCTTCAGCAAATAATTTCGGTTTCACCGCTTGCGACGATTTAAGTGGAAACTTGGTTTCAGGAGCATGTGTTTTTGGAAATAATTATCCGATAACAGCGGGGGCTTATTCTTCCACATTCAATCCAACAACTGGAAATTATTTCGATGTAGCCATTTCGAAATTCGATGCCGCTGGTTCAACGCTTTTATACAGCACCTATTTAGGCGGCGCGCATCAGGAAACTCCGCATAGTATTGTGGTGGATCACAACGATCAGATTGTTGTTTTTGGTGTAACCGGAAGTAACGATTTTCCAATGACGCCCGGTGCATACCAGACGAATTTCGCGGGTGGTCCGCCGTTGATGATGTCTACTTTTTTTACAAGCGGACACCCCAACGGCTGTGATTTTTTTATTTCGAAATTTAACGCGAGCGGGAATCTTTCAGGTTCAACCTATTTAGGAGATGCTTCAAACGACGGGCTGAATTACGCGAACGAATTGTTTTACAATTACGGCGATGCGTTTCGGGGGGAAGTGAATGTTGACATCATGAACAACATTTTCATTGCGTCCTGTGTTCGTGGAAATGCAGACATAGCAGGGCTTCCAACACAAACCACTTACGGAGGTGGAGACAGCGACGGCTACATTGCGAAACTGAATCCATTCCTAACCAATCTGCTTTGGTCAACCTACATTGGCGGTAATGGAGCCGATGCCATTTATTCTTTGGAGTTCGCCAACGATGGAAATCTTTTGGTCGCTGGCGGAACACAAAGTTCAAACTTTCCTTATTGCTTCGCTGGTGAAGATCCTACACCGAATGGCGCTACAGACGGATTCATTTTAAAAATAAACGCCGCGTTTTTCACTCCAATGTATGGAACGCTCGTGGGTACTCCGGAATATGATCAAGTGTATTTCCTTCAAACCGATGTAAACGACAACATTTATTGCTTGGGGCAAACTGCAGGAACCATGGCCATAACTCCAGGACTGTATGGTCAACCGAACAGCGGACAATTTATTCGCAAATACAATTCAACATTGAATACGCTCAATTGGAACACCACCATTGGAACGGGAAGTGGCGAAATAGATATTTCACCCACGGCATTTTTAGTGAGCGATTGCAATCAGATTTATTTCAGCGGTTGGGGCGGACATACCAATTCACAAACGTGTCAGTTTTTATCGTGTTTGGCCTACAACAGCACAACGAATAATTTACCCATAACGCCAGATGCTTTTCAGTCGACCACCGACGGAAGCGATTTCTATTTAGCAGTGTTGAATGCAAGCGCCACGCAATTGGTGTATGGATCTTTTCTGGGAGGAAGTTCAAGTGCGGAACACGTGGACGGCGGTACTTCGCGATTCGATAAGAGTGGATCTGTGTATCAAGCAGTCTGCGCGGGTTGCCAGAACAACGACGATTTCCCAACAACGCCCGGTGCGTGGTCTTCCACCAACAACAGCGTCGGTTGTAACTTGGCAGTGTTCCGTTTCGATCTCGGGCAACTGCAAGCCATTGCGAATGTTCAAGGCCCCACTCAAATTTGTGTGGGAAGCCCAGCGCAATTCATAAACGGGACGCAAAACGCTTCCGATTTTACTTGGAATTTCGGCGACGGACAAACGAGCACCGCCTTTCAACCCAGTCATGTATTCAATGCTGTTGGAAACGTCACGGTTTCAATGATTGCTTCCGACATCAACGATTGTTATGTCTCAGATACCGCAACTGTGAGTCTTCAAATTATTGAATTTATTCCGCCGACTATTGCTCCTGTAAATCCGATTTGTGTAGGAGAATCCGTGACGTTGAATGCAACTGGATCTGCCAATTTATTTTGGTTGAATAACGTGACCCTTTCCAACGTGAATGGAAACACGGCAGTAGCAACCCCAACAAATTCCTCAACCTATTACGTTTCCGATTTCAATGCATGTGGAAGCGATACCGTTGGTGTGTATGTCAATGTGATAATTCCAGTTGCTGAAGCGGGTCCAGACCACACCATTTGCATTGGCGATTCACAGCCGCTTACCGCATCGGGCGGCGCAAGCTATGCATGGCAAGCGAGTCCTTCATTAAGTTCATTGAACACCGCTGCAACTGTGGCAACTCCAACGTTAGATGAGCAATTCTTCGTAACGATTACAACTCCTGAAGGATGCGTTGCCACGGATAGTTGTTTTGTTTTTGTTGAACAGACCGTTCCCGGCGGAGTCACTTATCCGACTATTCAATTGTGCTTAGGTGAAAGCGTTATCTTGGAGTCGGAAGAGGGACTGACTTATACCTGGACGCCTTCCGCCGGATTGAATTCAACAACGATTCAAAACCCAACTGCTACACCAACAAATTCCGTGACGTACAATGTTGCTATTACGAATGCATGTGGAGTTGGAAACTCGCAAGTGGCGGTAGATGTTATTGAATTGAACGTAGTGGCTTCAGAAGGAGGAACTGTTTGTCTGGGCGAGTACTATCCGATTGAAGCATTTGGTGCCGACTTTTATTCGTGGCTTCCATACAGCAGTGTTGTCAATGCTTCTGCAAGTTCAACGTTGGCGAATGCGCCGTTTTCGCAATGGATTACGGTTGTAGGAACAGACGTAAACGGATGCGCCGACACCGATTCGTTGTACATGAATATTCTTCCGCTGCCACAAGTAGACGCCGGCCCCGACCAGTATTTCGATTATCCGGGTAACACGAACCTATTCGGAAACACCTTCGGTTTGAATTACCAATGGTCGCCTTCAACGGGCTTGTCTTGCACCGATTGCGCTTACCCCATTGCCATTCCTTACGAACCCACTTGGTATTATTTGTCTGCCACGAATATCACCGGTTGTGTAGGAATAGACTCTGTTTATGTTCGTCCATATTTTCCAGTTTATGTTCCCAACGCAATTACGCCAAATGGAGATGGATTGAACGATGTCTTTCTGGTGGTGGGTGAAAATTTATCCGGTTTCCACCTTCAAATTTTCGATCGCTGGGGAATCATGATTTTCGAAACGAAGAATCCGAATGAGCCGTGGTTAGCGGGATACAAGGGCTACTTCGTGCCGAACGATGTCTACACTTGGAAGCTCTCCTATGACTCGTTGGAACGAAGAGAAGAATTAATTGGACACGTAACTGTGATTCGTTAGTCTCTTTTGGAATAAATTCGCGGAAACAATTTACCATGTCATTTCAATTTTTACTTCTTGAAAACATTGGTGCAACACGCATCATTACCATAAACAGACCCGATCAAATGAATGCCTTGAACAAGGCAACCATAGAAGAACTTCATACCGCTTTTGCAGAGGCTGAAGCAGATGAAAATGTTCGTGCAATTGTGCTTACAGGCGCAGGAGAAAAGGCGTTCGTAGCCGGTGCCGACATTAAGGAATTCGCAAGTTTTTCTGTTGAACAAGGCATGGAACTTTCGTTGTTAGGACACGAGCAATTGTTCAATTTCGTTGAGCGTTTGAACACACCCGTAATTGCGGCGGTGAACGGATATGCCTTCGGCGGTGGATTGGAATTGGCTATGAGCTGCCACATGCGTGTGGCCTCTTCGAATGCCGTTATGGGATTGCCTGAAGTTTCTTTGGGTGTCATTCCAGGTTACGGCGGAACACAACGTTTGCCACGTTTGGTTGGAAGAGGAAAAGCAACTGAGTTAATCGTTACAGCAGGAAGACTTTCAGCAGCAGAAGCATTGCAATGGGGATTGGTGAACCACGTTGTTGAATTGGAAGCATTGATGCAGTTCACAACAGATTTAGCCGGAAAAATTGAAAAGCTTTCTCCCTCAGCAATATCAAGTGCTTTACGCGCAGTGCAAGCCGGGTTCGATAGCGAAGCGGTGGGCTTGAAAGCTGAAGCCGAAGAGTTCGGAAAGTGTTTCGGAACAGAAGATTTCAAAGAGGGAACAACTGCTTTCATGGAAAAACGCAAACCAACTTTCACAGGAAAATAATGAAAGTTGCATTAATAAATAAATCGAAGTATCCAGCTCCAGCCTACGCTACGGCACATGCAGCCGGATTGGATCTTCGCGCGAATTTGGAAGAATCTGTTGAATTGGAATCACTCGAAAGAATTTTGGTTCCAACCGGATTGTTCATGGAATTACCTGTTGGTGTTGAAGCGCAAATTCGTCCACGAAGTGGCCTTGCATTCAAGAACGGAATAACGGTGTTGAATACACCCGGAACCATTGATGCCGATTACCGCGGAGAGATCAAAGTTTTGTTGGTCAATCTGTCGAATGAATCGTTCAAAATAGAACCGGGAGAACGCATTGCACAGATGGTCGTGGCTAAGCACGAACAAGTGGAA
>CANGEF010000046.1 GCA_947452685.1 Flavobacteriales bacterium
AATTCCACTTCTGAAGGAGTTTGGCAATCGCCGGTTGCACCAATGATGTAGTTCTTTGGAAGGGTAATGCTCACATCGTAAGAACCGAACTCGCTATAGAATTCTCCTTGCGTTAAGTATGGCATTTGGTGCCATCCGTTTCTATCATAAACCGCAGGCTTTGGATACCATTGCGTAATTTGAAAGCTTTGTCCAATGTGACCCAAGCGAGAAATACTTCCACTTGGAATCTTCACGCGGAAAGGCGTTGTTATGGTAATGCTCTGACCAGGCTCAAGAGGAGAAGCTAAAAGTAATTTACAGATATCAATGTTTTCTCCATCGTATTGCCAAGAAGCTTTCACTCCGTTTACTTTGAAGTCAAGCGAATCGATGTATCCTTTGTTCTCTGCTAATGTCGTGAACAGAACGAAATTGCGCGTTCGTGCCAACTGCTTGGCAAGCGCTGTGTTTCTGTTTTTGTAGGCATTCGGCCAGATGTGCATGTAGATTTCTTTCAAAGCAACCGGACTGTTGTTGGTATAGACCAACTCTTCGTTTCCGTAGAGCATGTTGCGTTCATCGTCGAGCTTTACATCGATTTTGAATTTGACATCTTGTTGGAAATAAGGTTTGCTTTGAGCGAAAGACGAAACACTCATTCCGAATGCTAGAACAGCTAATGCGATTTTTTTCATATTGAATTTTTATAATCCTAATTTTTTCAATTCACCTTCTAAACCTTCACCGCGAAGCGATTCGCCCATGGCTACTATTTTTCCTTCTTTGTCAATTAAAACCGGAAAAGGAATGCTTTCAATTTCGTAAACAGGAACCACTGCGGAGCGCCATCCGCCTAAGTCAGAAACATGGTTGTTCCAAATGAGTCCATCTTTACTAATAGCGGCTTGCCACGCCGATTTGTTCTCATCTAATGAAACAGAGAATACATCGAATCCTTTTGAAGAATACTTTTTGTAGATGGCAACAACATTTGGATTTTCCTTTCTGCAAGGCCCGCACCAAGACGCCCAGAAGTCAAGAAGCACAACCTTTCCACGAAGGCTGCTTAATGCTTTGGTTTCACCATTCAAATTTGGTAAAGATATTTCCGGAGCAATCTTTCCAACGGCGATATTGGAATTTGAAGAAGCACTGGAGTTGCTGGCGTTCTTGATTTGTCCAACCAATTTTTCTAAAGTCTTGTAAGCCGCCAACTTTCCACAAGTGGCTTTCGTATCGGTTAACACACGCTGATACCAAATGAAATCGAAACGCGGATCAAGGTTTTGAACAATTGAAATCGCCAATAAACTTGCGGAATGCTTTTCCAACCAACCTTTAATAAACGCATTGGCTTCTTTTTGTGCCGCAGCAGATTGCGCTTCCCATTTGGCAATCCATTGTGTGCTGTCTAAAGAAGGGTCCGTTGAAGGACGATCGATTTGTGCTTGTGCTTCTGCAAGCTTTTCCATCATGGGCTCCCACTTCTTTACTAAGTCCATGTATTCAATGGTTTGCTCTGAGCCCTCAACTTTCGCGTTATTCAAATTCGCAAATTCAGCAGTAATTTCAACGTGCTCTGAACTGTCTGTTATGAGTTGAAGAAAATTTCCTTCTTTAAAATAGATTCGGTAAAAGTCTAATGGAAGGTTGTTGTGCGATTTCAAACTGAAACTTCCATCTGAACCAACAACGGTACTATCGATTGGAAGAACCTTGCTGTCGGAAAGCGATTCCAAATAAATTGTTTTTCCTTCGGCACCTTTTATTACACCTGAAATGGAATTTGAATTTCCACATGAGGCGAACGAAAGAGCTGCGAGAATTAAGATGAACAAATTTTTCATTGATCTAATAATTGTTGAATAAGTCCCGATGCAGTTTTCGGATTAGCCTTTCCCCCGCTCTTCTTCATGAGTTCACCCATGAACAATCCGAGCATTCCTTTATTTCCAGCTTTGTATGCAGCAACCTTGTCTGGCCAAGCCGCTAAAATTTCTTGTGCAATTTGCTTGATGCTGTCCTCGTCTGCATCTTGAATTAAGTTCAATTCAGCAGCCACGTCTTCAGCCATTTTGGATGAATGATTCGCTAACGCCGGAAGAATTTTTTCAGCGGCGGTAGAGCTTGAAACTTTTCCAGCATCGACCAAGTTGATGATGCTTGCGAGTTGTTCAGGTGTAAACGGACTCTGTTCTATCTCGAGTGCTTGCTCTTTTAAGTATCCTTTTACAGGACCCATTAACCAGTTGCAAGCTGCTTTGTAGTTAGTTGTTTTTGAAATGATACGCTCGTAATACAGCGCAGTTTCTTTTTCGCTGGTCAAGACATTCGCATCGTATTCCGAAAGATTGAATTCTTTCAAATACTTATGCAGCAACTCTTTTGGAAGCGGCGGCATAGTCGAGTGAATGCGTTGAATGTGATCTTCGGTGATGACTACTGGCGGAAGATCGGGCTCGGGGAAATAACGATAGTCTTGTGCGTCTTCTTTGCTTCGAAGCAAAGAAGTGGTTCCGTCTGCAGCGTTGAAGCTGCGTGTTTCTTGATTGATGGTTCCGCCAGCTTCAATGATATCGATTTGCCGTGTCATTTCGTGCTCGATGGCGCGTTGCACATTGCGAATGGAGTTCATGTTCTTCACTTCACAACGTGTTCCGAATTCAGGAGCTCCTTTCTTTCGAACTGAAATATTCGCATCGCAACGAAGCGAGCCTTCTTCCATATTCCCGTCGCAGATATCTAAATAGCGAACGAGTTTTCTCACTTCAGTCAGATACAAATACGCTTCGCGTGAGGTACGCATATCTGGCTCGGATACAACTTCAATAAGTGGAACACCGGCTCGATTTAAATCGATTAATGTATCGAATGGATCTTGGTCGTGCATGCTTTTTCCAGCATCTTCTTCCAAGTGAGCGCGAGTAATACCGATGCGCTTCTCCGAACCATCGTCTTCACGAATAATGATTTCTCCACCTGTGCAGATGGGAGTTTTGTCTTGCGTAATTTGATATCCCTTCGGTAAATCGGCGTAGAAATAATTCTTACGCGCGAAAAATACAGGGGTGTTGATTTGCATGTCTGTGGCAAGCGCCAACTTAATAGCGAAGTCTACAGACTGCGTGTTTACTTTAGGTAACGTTCCTGGATGTCCCAATGTGATTGGGGAAACCAAGGTGTTTGGCAAAGCGCCAAATAAGTTAGCGTCGGAAGCATAAGCCTTCGAAGCGGTCTTCAGTTGCATGTGGACTTCCAGTCCAACTACCAATTCGTATTGATCGTATACAGATTGTTCCATTTATTTCTTTACTTCATTTACAGCATTTAGTAACGCTGTTTCACCTGCGATAAATTTTATTTTCATTCGAAGAAAATACAAAGGAAGTTCTTCAAATCCCTTGATGTTCTTGCATTTCACCACATCTTTTTCAGTGGTTAACAGAACCGTATTTTCCTGTCCAAAGTTAAACCATTCTTGTCTAATGCGCGACACATCTTGCGCTGTGTATTCATGATGATCGGGCAATGCCATTTCAATGGTTGCGAGGCTCTTATTTCGTCCTTCCAAAAAGAATGGAATTGGATTGGCGAGTCCTGCAAAACAAACACTGCGCATATTGCTGTTCCACGGATTCATTCGGCTGAATGCGGGTTCTGGCGTATCGTATTCAATGGTGGTGAACGCCAAAACCTGATTGTCAATCAACTTCAATTCAAACTTTATTCTATCTCTTTCTTGTTCCGAAAGATCTTCAGGGCATTTGGTCACAACAATTGCGTTGGCTGAATGTGCTCTTTTTTTCAAGTCGCGCAAACCACCCACAGGAAACAACTGGTCGTTCACAAACAAGTCATTGAAGGTCGTTAGTAAAATAGAAAAATCGGGATTCAATTTTCTATGTTGAAAGGCATCGTCTAAAACCACTTTCTGAATTTGCGGAAAGGATTGTTTCAATTGATAAATTCCTGAAAGTCTATTTTCTGAAACGGCTCCGATTAAGGATTGGAAATGATTTCGAACCACTGCGGGTTCGTCGCCAATTTCAGAAACATTGGAATCCTTCGTTATTAATTGAAATCCCTTGTTTTCCCGGCCGTATCCGCGAGAAACAAATCCGGTTTTGGAAGCGTCTAATTTTTCAATGAGCCAAATGGCGAAAGGTGTTTTCCCGGTTCCTCCTATTTTCAAATTCCCAATGACAATGGATGGAACCACTGCTTTTTTCGAACTTAAAATTCCAACAGAAAATAAAAAATGACGGAAGTACAGAATGCTTCCTAATAGAAAAGAAAAAGGCCAAAGAGTTGCTCTGAATAAACGCATCGGTGTAACTTGGCTGCAAGTTAGATTAAAAATGCGTATTGAAGAAGTCATTTCCTATTTAGAGCAGTGGGCTCCGCCTGTTTTGCAAGAGTCTTATGACAATTCTGGATTGTTGGTTGGAAATAAGCAAAACGAAATCACCAATGTATTGGTGAGTCTCGACTGTACGGAAGAAGTTGTTGAGGAAGCCATTGCGAAGAATTGCAACCTTATAGTTTCGCACCATCCGATCGTTTTCAAAGGATTGAAACGCTTTACTGGCGCCGATTACGTTCAGCGCACTGTTATTAAGGCTATTCAAAACAACATTGCTTTGTATGCGATTCACACGAATCTCGACAATACCATTGAAGGTGTAAATGGGGAAATTGCGAAACGACTTGGACTGAAAAATGTTCGTCCGCTTGTTCCGTTAAACGGACATCTGCTCCAACTCACTGTCTTCATTCCGAATGATCATTTTGAAAACGTTCGAACGGCATTGTTCAATGCCGGTGCTGGAAGTATGGGCAATTACAGCGAATGTGGTTTTTCTGTAGTTGGAAATGGAAGTTTCAAGCCAGAAGAAGGCGCACAACCTTTTGAAGGGGAACATGGAATTCGAACCGAGCAAGAAGAAATTCGGTTTGAAGTGATCTTACCCAGTTGGAAAAAAGCTGAAGTTCAGCGGGCGCTTTTCCAATCTCATCCGTATGAGGAGGTGGCGCACAATTGGCAAACGCTTCAGAATAAAATAAATCAATATGGAAGCGGAGCAATCGGAGAATTAGAAGTCCCCATATCATTAACTGATTGTTTAAGTATTTTAAAAAAAGAATTTAATAATCAGAGTATTAAGTATACTCAGACAAACAAACCCTCGATTCAAAAAATTGCAGTTTGTGGTGGAAGCGGACAGTTCTTGTTGGAAGCTGCGAAAGCTCAAGGAGCGGATGTTTTTGTAACATCAGATGTTAAGTATCACGAATTTTTCGATGCGGAAGGACAGCTGTCTTTTATTGATATTGGACATTTTGAAAGTGAACAGTTTACAATTGAGTTGATTCATGCAAAAATCACTGAAAAATTTCGTACATTCGCGGTCCACAAAACGGGTGTAATAACGAACCCCGTTCTCTATTACTGACATTATGGCAAAAAAAGTAATAAAACCCAAAGCGAAAGCACCTGCTAAGCCCAAGGTTGCTGCTAAGAAAGCAGTGAAAACAGTTGTGTCGAAGGGAAAGGAGAAAGCGGTAAAGAAACCTGTTTCAAAAAAAGTAGAAAAGAAAGCTGTGAAACCGGCTGCTAAACCTGTTGCGAAGAAGGTTGCAAAGCCAGCAGCAAAGGTAGTTGCTAAGCCTGTTTCTAAAAAGGTTGAGAAACCTGCAGCAAAGAAAGTGATTAAGCCAATAGCAAAAAAGTTGGCTAAGCCTGTTGTTAAAGCAGTGAAGAAGGAAGTGAAAAGTACAAAAAAAGTTGTGAACGTAGTGATAAAGAAGAAAGCGCAAGAAGTGAAGAAGGCAGTTAAACCTGTAGCAAAAAAAGCTGCTCCTGCTAAAAAAGTCGAATCGAAAAAAGCAGTTGCTCCTGCTAAGAAAGCAACACCGGTAGCTAAACCAGTTGCGGCAAAGAAGGCTGCTCCTTCAAAAAAGGTAGAACCTAAGAAAGCTGTTTCTCCTATTAAAAAATCCGCACCTGCAGCAAAACCTGTTGTAACTAAGAAAGCTGCTCCGGCGGCTAAACCTGTTGCGACTAAAAAAGCTGAGCCAGTGAAGGTGGATAAAACAAAAGCTTCTAAAACTCCTGCTCCTGCTAAACCTGAGAAAAAAGGCAAAGCAGAAAAAGCAGAAAAGGTAGTTGCTGAAGAAGGAGTAGAAATCCCTGTAGTTTTGGCTCCTGAAGATGAGGCTATTTTAGCTGAGGCGTTAACGATTGCCAAGCCGAAGCGTGAAGCAAAGATTCGCAAGGAAGTGATTGCAGAAGGTCCTATTGACGGAAAACCAAGAACTTTTAAAATTGGAATAGCCCCAATTCAAGTTGAGAAACGCTTGGCTAACCCTATTCACGTAGCTTCCGAGATGGATCCAAAACAGGCCATTTTCGTTCCGATTGCTAAACCAGAAAAACACGAGAAAAACCAAACAAACGATACAGAAACTATGATTTCAATTAATCAAATGAACAAGTCGAACAGCGAAGATGCCAAAAAGGGGATCTCTGTTGAATCTAAATTGAGACACTTATATGCGCTTCAATTAATTGACTCTCGCATTGATAAAATTCGCTCAACACGAGGTGAATTGCCATACGAAGTTGATGATTTGAAAGATGAAGTTTCTGGATTAGAGGCACGTTTGTCTCGTTTAAATGGTGAGTTTAAAGGTGCTGAAGAGAGTATTGTTGCATGCAAAGCAGCTATCAAAGAGGCTGAAGCCTTGATTGTTAAATACAAGGATCAGTTGAATAAAGTAAAAAACAATCGTGAATTTGATTCGTTGAATAAAGAAATTGAGTTTCAAGAATTGGAGATTGAATTGCAATCGAAGCACATTCGTACTGCAGAAACATTGAAGATGACGAAGCAAGCCGAAATTGAAAATGCATCTACAAAATTGGCTGAACGTTCAAACGATTTGAATTTGAAAGAAACTGAGTTAACTGAATTAATGGGTGAAACTCAGAAGGAAGAAGACTTCCTTTCTAAGCGCAGCGATGAAGCTAAGAAGCACATTGATCTTCACTTGTTAGAGCGTTATGTTCGTATGCGTAAGTCTACACAAAACGGTTTGGCCGTGGTTCCAATTGAGCGTGATGCTTCTGCTGGATCTTTCATTCAAATTCCAGCACAAGTTCAGATGGACGTTCGTTTGCGCAAGCGTATCATCACAGATGAGCACAGTGGAAGAATTTTAGTTGACGAAGAGATGGCATACGAAGAAGAATTGAAATTCAAAGAAGTTCTTCAAAAGGAAATGTCGAAATAAACTTTCTGTGATCGGGTGAATCATCATTCACCCATATTCAAAAAAATTATAGAAAGGGATGATTAGATCATCCCTTTTTTAATGACCAATTCTAAGAATCGGTCTTCCATGTTTTTAACAAGAGGAAACTCTTTTATGAGTTTTCCTTCTTTCATATTCAATGCACGTTCAGCTGGCAAGAGTTTATTGAATGCGCGAAGCAATTTTAAGAAGTTCACATCTGCTTCGTGATCTCGTTCTCTTTGCGTATAAAAGCGAATGGTCGATTTCAGTGCATATTCCACCAAATCGGTATTTCCAAGACATAAATGAATGAGAATATTTAAGACACGAACATGTCCGTAAATATCTTGACGCAACTCTTTGTCTGAATTATTAATAATTTCATTTACGTGCTTCAGGGCACGTTGATGGAATCCGCAAGAGAATTCGTAGAGCGCAAGTCTGTAATGCATCATCATTTCAAACTCTCGACTTAATACATTTTTTGTTTCTTTTATGGAAGCAAACAATTCATCGGCTTGAATCTTTTGATCGAACATCAACGCCATTTCAACCTGAATCTGTTTTAATATCCGAAAACGGAAGGCAATGAGATCTGGGTTGTGGAAATGCTCCATGTCTTCCAGAGACTCTAACTTTTTATAAATTTCCGTTGCTCCTGCCCTGTCATTTAATAACACTCTGCATGTAAGCAGCTGTCCAAGCGAACGTAAGTAGCGCTTCGCTTTGTCTTCACGCAACCATTCATTTTCCTCAAAAATAGCAATGACTTCAGTAAAATATTCTGCCGCTTTTTCAATGTTGTTCTCTGCTATAGCACAAAATCCAAGTGAGTATAATCGAATACACTTTGAGCGTATTGATTTTGCCATGGAAGCGTCTTCCAACAAATTTGAACTTAATATTTCACGAAGCATATCTTCATGAACCTTTGAAGGCGTGAACCCACCCGTGCGAAAAATAGCATTAACTTTTCCATAGATGACTTGATACTTCGCTAGATTCTGTAACTGCGACAAAACCTGTGCTTCCTCCTCTGCTATTTCATCAATGGACTGACTAAACTCTCCGTTCTCGTAATCTTCTTCCAAGAGATTTTTCTGCCAAGAAATGATTTCGAACAGATAATAAAAAAACTCATAGGACATGGCCAATTTCTTGGCGCGTTTGAGTTCTTTTTTACATTCTTCGAAAAGTCCTTTTTTGTGAAGGATATCTACATTTTTAAGGGCTTGTTTCAAAAGACTTCGAACACTGCTTTCACCATGATACGAGCGAAGCGATTTCAAGATTAATTTAAACAAGTGATTTTTTTCAGAAGGAAGGTGCTTTAAGAATAATTCTCCTTTGAATGATTCTTTCACAAACTCCTCGTTGTAATGGTCCATTTTTTCAAGTAGGTCAAAGAGTCGAACATAGTTCTTCTCGCCCGCTTGCAACGAGCTTTGTAACTTGAAAAAACGCTTTTCACTCTTGGTCAGCGAGTGAACCAGATCAAAAAGATCGTGGGTTGGTTTCATACTTGCATTTTGGTTTGTTGGGTGCGCCGAAGCGGTTTCAAAACTTCAGGGCATTTTATAAGACGCACGCAATTTCAAAAAGGTTGTTTCATGAAATTAGAATATCTTGCAGTCATGAAGAACCTGTCCTTAAAGAATCTACTTTTTCTAGTTCTCTGCTCAATAATAGCCCTTCAATCGAGCGGTCAATTACCCCCTCATTCTTCTTGTAATCACAGTCATTTACAAAAGAATCTGTCGAAAAGTAACAGTCGCTGCGATACGGTAGATATTCTAGACACTCAGATATACCTCGATTTTACGAATTTTGCGAGTAACAATCTTCGAGGGCATGCAGATATTTTGGTTTCTCCCTTGATGACAAGTATTCCTCAATTGCATTTCGATTTAGAAGGATTAACCGTTGATTCGGTCTTTGTGAATTCGAATTCAGCCACTTTCAATCACACGGGTCCAGATTTATTCATAGATCTTCCTAATCTTGCTTCTTGGGTGAATTTTACTGTTCGGGTTTATTACCATGGAAGTCCAATTCACGACACCAGTTGGGGTGGATTTTATTACAGCAGTGGCTATGCCTATAACATGGGTGTAGGCATGAATGCGCTTCCGCACAATTACGGGCGCGTGTGGTTTCCGTGTTTCGATAATTTCAGAGAGCGCTGCACGTATACGATTCAGACCTTAACCGATGGGGGTCGGACGTCTTATTGCGGAGGCATTCGTTCATCGGTTATTCCATTAGGAGGAGACTCTTTGTTAACGACTTGGAATTTGTTGCAGCCGGTTCCCTCCTATCTCGCAAGCGTAGCGGTTGCGAATTATACGCATGTGGAAGATGAATTTACATCGATGGGCGGGTTCACCCGGCCTATCTGGCTTGCAGCGAAGGCGGCGGATACCTTGGATATGAAGAACAGTTTTGTGCATTTGCACGATGCTCTGCAAGCCTTCGAGACGAAATATGGAAATTACGCCTTCGATAAAGTAGGATTTACGGCTGTTCCTTTCACTGGCGGAGCTATGGAACATGCTACGAATATTGCCTATCCGCTCTTCGCCATTGACGGCACCACGAATTACGAAACGCTTTATGCCCATGAACTCAGTCACCATTGGTGGGGCGATTTAATCACCTGCGAAACGGCAGCAGAAATGTGGATAAACGAAGGGATGGCTTCTTATAGTGAGCGCATTTTTACAGAATGGCTATATGGAAGCGATGCCTACAACACTTCCATTCAAACCAATCACCGAGATGTCTTGTTGAACGCGCCGCGCATCGATGGTGGTTATTTCCCGCTAAACGCTATTCCGGAAAACAAGACATACGGACAAACTGTTTACAACAAGGGTGCAGATGTGGCGCATACATTAAGGGGCTTCATGGGCGATGAAAATTTCTTTCAAGCCATTCACGATTTAATGTCGCAATACCCATTCACCACCTTGAACTCGGTTCAGATGCGCGATTTCTTTCAAGCCTATACAACAGAAGATCTCTCGGAATTCTTTAATGGATGGGTGTTTCAACAGGGGTATCCAGATTTTAGGTTGAAGGGATTCAGCTACACCTCTCAATTTGTCGGCTATGAATTGAATGTTCAAGTAGACCAATACCTTCATCACAATACAGAATACCTGAACAATGTTCCTCTTGAAGTAACAGTCATGGATTTTGCAGGAAATACAGACACTGTGCTGATGCACTTTTCAGGAGAATCGAGTTCGGCCACGGCTACTGTCTTGTTCGAACCTGCTCATGTACTATTGAATAGAGCTGATAATTTGCATTATGCAACTCTCGCCGATGAGGCTTGGAATTCAATCACAGGTTCGCACGATTTAACCTTTGCGAATTTCGAATACGATGTGAATGATCTGGGAAATATGGACAGCATTTTCGTTCGCGCTGAAATGCATTTGACTTCGGCTGATCGCGTTTCCGCTCTTCCATTAACAGACTATGTGATTTCTCCGGATAGATATTGGCACGTGAACACCTACGCCAATGAGACCACTTCAACTAAAATGACGCTGCGCTTCAATGGATCGGCAACCGCTACGAGCGCCTTAGATACTTCGTTGTTTCAATTGGTTCAGCAGTATGGCATGAATGAGAGTAATTTGGTTTTGCTTTATCGCGCGAACGGATTCGAACCTTGGACCGAAACGAACAATGCAACGCTTTTCACATCTGGAAGCACAACCAATTGGAACGGTCGTTTCGAAGTGTTGAATCCACTTCCAGGAGACTACGCCTTTGCTTTTCATTCTGGAATTATTTTGGTCGAAGAAAATGCGCACCCTTCCCTTCCATTTACAATAACCGCCAATGCTATTTCAAATCCGGATTTCAGCGGGAAATATTCTCTTACCAATGCAAATGGACAATTGTTGTTGAAAGGAAAAGTGACCACTGGATTTCAATTAGACATATCGAATTATTCTGAAGGGATTTACTTCTTAGAATTGAACAGCATAACCTATAAAGTGTTCTTGAAATAATATGCAAACGCCCGCATCCTTTTCCACACGTCGCGAATGGCTATTTATTTTTTTAGCCGGACTCTTCATTACGAATGCCATTACTGCTGAATTAATTTCCAGCAAACTCATTCAGATACCCATTCAAATTGGAAATTGGAAGCACACGTTCATCACTATTGTTGGGGTTTTGCCTTGGCCCATTGTGTTTTTGTTGACCGATACCTTGAATGAATTTTATGGTGAAAAGGCGGTTCGACGACTGTCGTGGATCACAACGATTCTTATTGGCTATTGCTTCATCGTGGTCTTGCTTGCCTTGCAAATACCCGCTGTTCCCGGAATTGGTGTGACTGACAATCAGTTTGGAGCTGTATTCGGACAAGCGCCTTGGATTATGGTTGGAAGTATTGCGGCGTTTTTGATTTCGCAGTTGATGGACGTTACCATTTTCCATTGGATTAAAGGAAAGACAGGAAACAAATACATTTGGCTTCGAAGCACGGGAAGTACGGTGGTTTCGCAGATTATAGACACCGTTGTTGTTCTTTATGTGGGATTTGTTCTTCCCGGAAAAATGGACTGGAACACTTTCGCTGAAGTGGCTCCAACGAATTATTTGCTGAAGATGGGAATTGCGGTAGTGCTAACACCGCTCATTTACGCGGTGCATGCGGGTATTCGAAAGTTTATTTAAACAAGCCTTTTCCGAATTCAATTTTCATTCCGGTTGAAATGATAATGCCTGTCGATTTCAAATTAAAAGAAGATTGTGGGTTGTTTAAAATATTAGTCAAGGCTTGTTGCTTCGCCGCTGAAACGTAGAATTTGAATCGCTTGGCCTTCGTAACACCAATACCCAATTCTATTTGAGTAGACAATTCGAATTGCGCAGCTGTGCTGCTCGCATTCTGCCAAGTGTAATTTGTAATTAATCCGTTTGCATCTACAACTGGAATTTCAGTCATGGCCTTCATGAGGTAGGCAGGAATAAATGCTGCATTTCCGAAAATATAAACACGATTTCCGAATTGAACGCCTAGTTTCAAGGGAAGAGAAAAATAGTTGAATTTGTTCCGAATATCAGCCACACCCAAAGTTGTGCCCAATGAGTCAGTAATTTGAAGAGGATTGCTAAATCCACGTTGTACCATGTTTATCTCTCCGCCGACGGTTAAAAATCTGAAATGAACACGGTCGTAGGTGAGGCTTAAATTTCCACCAATAATATCCTTTGAAGTGAAGGATGACAGATTCGAATTCACGTTCGAGATATTCATTCCCGTTTTAATTCCGAATTGTCTGTAGGGGGTTTGGGCGGCTGCGCTGAAGGCGCATATTACTGTGCAGATTACTAAAATGGATACCTTAATATTTGATTTCATTTTCTTTTACTTGCTATAAAATAATAATCGGTGTTGTTGTTGAAGCTGTTTTCGAAATCATGTTCAGACAGGGGTTTGTTGTTTGAAATGAAATCTTGTAACGTAAAAACATTTAAACCTATTTCATTGGAGAGAAAAGAATGCAATTCTTGTGGATTGGTGTCGTAGAAATCGCTTGCTCCTTTTCCGCATTCGAAGAGAATGGTTGGTTTGTGGGTTGAAAGTAAATTCTTTGCTCCTTTCAATACCCCGAACTCTGCACCTTCCACATCGATCTTTACAAAGTGAATGGGCGTTGTGGTTGGAATAACATCGTCGAGCAGTTTCTTCTCGACGGTGATCTCTTCGATTTCCGGATTGTCGATGTCATATCGGCGACGTTTGATGCCGCTGTATGCAGGCGCGTTTTTCACCCATTGAAAAGTTGTTTCTCCGGATGAGTTTGATAACGCGTAGGGAAAAATAGCTGCCTTGTTTTTGTATTTCGCGCTGAGTTGATTGAACAGTGAAGGAATGGGTTCAAACGCGAAGTGCTTTCCTTGTGGAGCGAGCTTTAGCATGTAGTTGAGCATTTCTCCTTTGTGACAGCCAATATCAATGCAGTTGAAGTTGGCTTGAATTCCGTCTTTCATGATTCTACGCGTAAGCCTATCGTACTTCAAATTTTTCGTTAAATCGAAATGAAGAAATATGAGTAGTTCCCTTACTGCGTCTTTGATCTGGCTCACGGATAATTTTTTATAAAAATAGGAAACATTTGCAATTTCATTGCAAGAATGTTGCGAAGCAACTGATGTCTTCGACTAATGTTGCGAAGCAACGAATGCCGGAGGCGAATCTCTTCGAGGAATGCTTTGCGAATGTCTACGACTAATGTTGCGAAGCAACGAATGCCCGTTGGGCGAATCTCTTCGAGGAATGCCGATGGCTAATGTTGCAAGGCAACGAATGCCCGTTGGGCGAATCTCTTCGAGGAATGCTTTGCGAGTGTCTTCGGAGACACTTTTATTTGAAATAAGATAAATTGCGGATAACTTGACATTGGATCTCAAATTTCGTAAATTAGATCTCATCAATGTCGCTCTGGCGTTGGTGTTTAGCCAATAAATTATTCATGCAGTACGAAACTGTTTCCGCAAGGGAATGGTTTTTTGTGCTTTAAAAAGGGATTATGAAATTGAATTATTCAAGAAAAGAGTATTACGGAATGTTGAACACAAGTAACATCTTGTTGGGCAACAACAC
>CANGEF010000047.1 GCA_947452685.1 Flavobacteriales bacterium
CTTGTTTATGCTTGGTTTCCTGAAAAACGATTAATAATATTAATTGAGCTCTATCATAAGGGCGAAAAAGCCTTAGAAAATCGCGATAGGATTTTAAGAAATTTCAAATAGAAAAATTAAACACTTCATCGAATTGTTTACTTTCACAGCACAAACTTTTCATCATGAATTTCAAATCGACACTTATTTCTTCAAGCCTAATTGCGCTTTCCCTTACCAGCTGCTCTGTATATTACACCACTTCTGAAGTTGATTCAAGCTTGAAAACAACGGTGGATCAAGTGAATGCTACCATTCAAAAACTTAATGGGCAAGTGTCTGCAATGGAAAAAGAATATCACGAGATTCAGTGCGATCAAAAATTGCCCGCATTTGTTCAAGCAGATCAGATGCTTTCAGGAATTGATGCTGAAATGAAAATCATAAGCGATAGGAAGGCTGCTGTGAATCAGATATACTCACAGTTTAAGGACTACACCAAAGGAAAAGACAGAATTCAATCGGGCACTCCTGAATGGGAAAAGGTGAAAGAAGCGAAGGCCAATCTAAAATCAACATTAGACAACATTCAAACCGAAGGAAATACAGTTGTAGAAAACGCAACTGCTTTCAATGCGTTTGTAACTAAGAGTATTGTTCCAACCATTCAATTGTGTGATGTCGCGCAATACACCGCGCAATTCGAAAAAGCCATTTCAGATTTGACTGTCAACCAAAAGGAAGTTGGAAATCAATTAACGCAATATCAAAAACAAGTGGCAGAGTTGATTGCGAAATATTCTGCCTCTAAACCGGCGCTATGCAAAGAATTAACTACTGACCTTCAAAAAATAAATACTGACGTTACGCAAATCAGTCGCATAAAAATGAACCTTCAACTGGCGGTGAATGCGTTTAAAACGGGCACACAAGGGAAGACGAAAATTTATTCGTGCAGCAACGATTGGAAAGTTGTAACCGATGCCGAAACTGCTGTTAGCAATCAGCAGAAAGAAGCAAATGCGTTGCAACAATCTATTCAGACCACTGCAACGCATTTGCAAAGTGTTGTTCAAGCCCTGGGGCAATAAACAGTATTAGTGTTTCACTAAGAAGCTAATGCTTCCAACTTTTCCTGCTTTCTCAGATTTCAATGTGTAAACGCCTTCTGCGTAATTTTTCACGTTAAGTGTTACCACATCTCTATTTACTTTCGAACTGTAAACGAGTTTCCCTGTTGCGTCGAACAACTGCATGGGTGCTCCTAATTCCAACCCTTTAAACGACACATTGTCGCTTGCTGGAGAAGGATACGCTACAACCATTGACAAACTGTTCTCTTCTACTCCACCGCAAATATCTACAACCACAGTAACCGTAGAGGTTGTTGCGCAACCGTTTACGTCATAGGTGTAGGTGATCTCGTAAACACCATTTCCAACGGTTGCAGCATTAACTGCCCCTGTTGAAGTTGCCGGTGCTCCGAACACACCACCTGCTGGTGTTCCTGTTAATTGTCCAATATCTAAGAAGTTCGAACAAAGTGTATCTGCTGAAGATGTTAACGTTACAATTGGATACTGAATAACATCAATAATTGTCGTAAGCGTGCTGTCGCAGCCGTTAGCAGATGTCAACACGTCTGTATAAACACCCGCTGCATTGTAGGTGTTGTTTCCAACAGTTATGGATTCGCCTTGACACAACGAAATGTTTTGCTGGTTTGTCACGCCGCTCGCGTCGTCTACAAGTCCATTGCAGTTATCGTCGATATTGTTGTTACAGATTTCCATTGCATTCGGATGAACAGAAGCTGAAGCATCTGAACAATCGGTGTTGTTCAAAATATAACCCACCGGTTGCGCACAATTGGAAATGGAAACACTTGGATTTCCGTATCCGTCTCCATCTGCATCTGCGTAATAAGTGGTCACAGCAATTCCTTCATCGATTTGACCGTTGCAGTTTTCATCTATGGCGTTGCAAATTTCCGCAGCACCCGGATGAATGGAAGCGGCAGCGTCGTTGCAATCGGTGTTGTTTGCTACATATCCTGCTGGAGGTGTGCATCCAACTTGTGTTGGACTCGCACTTCCATAACCATCTCCATCTCCATCTGCATAATACGTAACAGAAGGTAGAACCGATATGCTTGAAGTTGTGGTATTAGTTCCCGCTGCATTGGTCACTGTAAGTGTTACAGTGTATACTCCTGGAGGTCCATAATATGTGTGGGTAGGATTTGCAAGTGTTGAAGTTAGTCCGTCTCCAAAATTCCACAAGTAAGTTGTTGGAGTTCCTGTTGAAGTATTGGTGAACGAAACAGTCGTGTTCATACAAGCTGAAGTTGGCGCAGTGAAGCTCGCTACTGGTGCTACCGGAGCAGCATTGTAGATTCCCATTCCGAACCCAGAGAATCCGGTTGAATAAGTAGAAGTAAACGTCACATCGGTCCCGAAGGCTCCAAGTATAACGGGCATGTCAACAATGGTGAATGTTCCGAAGTTTGCCGGAGTAACTGCAGAGATTGTGCTTGTGTTTCCGTTTACCTTAATCATTTCAATGTTGTTGCGGCTGTTGCCTGTAGCCGTTTCCCACGCTGCAACTTCATTCTCTTTGTAATAGAGGGTTATGGTGTAGTTGCCCGTTGCAGAATTGTTGGTTGGAACAACCTTGAATGTCTTCGACATTAGGAAATCTGGTGTGTTATTCGTTGTGAAGGCCGCAGTAGTTGGGGTGGTTCCTTGACGGTCTACCATGACATCTACACAACCGTAATCGAATGAAGAGTTGTTTTGAATCTTCATCATAATCTTAGATGCCGTTGGATCTGAAAAATAAACCGTTCCGTTCGGACCCAAATAAGCTTGATCGGGAGCAACTGTATTTACAGCCGTTTGAATTCCAGCCGCAGCTTGTCCGGTAACAACAATGTTATCAATTGAGCATCCATATAACCATCCACCACCGTCGGCGTAGTTGAACGACAGCATGATGTTGGCATTTCCAATATACGGAGTCAAATCAACCGTATAAGGCGCCCAAGCCGTGTTACCAGGAATTGTATATAGATTGGTAAACGAGGTGCCACCGTTGGTAGAAATTTTCACACTTGCAGATTCAGTAAATGTTTGGTAGGTATTTCCAAGAAAAAATGCGTCGAATGCTAACGAAGCCGCTGTGTATCCCGCTAAGCTGAATACCGCTGATTTCAAATCAACGTTGGCCTGAGTACAGTTACAAGCGTCATCGTTGATCCAAGCGAATTGCGTCGCATTTGTTGTTGGAACCGTGTACGCTGCAGTTGTTGCCGCGGCAGCTAAGCCTACTTGCCAAGCGGTATTTCCAGAAGGATTCACCGTGGTAAATGGAGCAAGTCCCGTGTTGAAGTTCTGGGTGAATACCGTTGTTGGAACAGTTACTCCCGATGGTGCAAAATCATCATCGTTAATGGTAACGGTAACTGTTTGATTCAAAGTTCCAGGTTGAGCGTTTCCGCCGTTCGCATTCAACGTGTAGCCAAGAGTTATCGTTTCATTGCCTTCCACATAATCATCGTTGTACACATTAATTACAATGTTACCCGTTGTTGTGGTTGAATTGAATGTTACGGTAGGAGTTGCAACTACATAGTCTACGTTGTTCGTAGCGGTTCCTCCAGTAATGTTTACCGTTGCTGTCGTTGTTTGTGTTGGAGCCACTCCAATTGAAATTGGAATATTCACAACAACGTAATCAAGGCAGTTGTTATTCACGTTGGCACTGCTTTCATTCACTGAAGAAGTATTGCTCGCAAATTGCACATTGGCCGCGCAGCCCGGTATTGAAAAGGCTGCAACACGCGTAGACCAAGCGGCTGCCGGGTTGTACATTCCAGAAAACCAGAAGGTCTCTCCGTCTGTTGGATCGGTTCCCATAGCACTGTAGTCACCGTAACGATTGCTTGCGTTAGCTGCAGTACCTGCCACGATTACGGTTTCAGGTTCGGTCATGGTGTTCAAGGGATCGCAAGCGCGACGACCCGTGTAGCGCAATGATGGATACATGGTTGAACTTGAAACGTTGTAAGCCAAACCAATATTTCCAGTAGCAGAAATTCCAATGGAAGGCATCCAACGGTGATTCGCATCTGGAGAATAAGTTCCTTGTTGGTACACAGACCAAGTTCCTGCGGTGCCGCCAGTTCTGCGAACTTCATACCAACGCACACCTGCTTTGTCGTTTCCATCTACATCGGCAGAGTGACAACAAACAATACTTTCATAGGTGCCGAAATTGCGGTAGTGAATGCGGTTCATTAATACTTCGCGAAGAGGATCCAACGTGGTTGTAGATCCTTGCTGAGGAATACACGCAAATGCTGTATATCCGCACAAAGAAGAATTGTATGCAGCAATCGGAAGCGTTGCAACTTGCGTCAAAGAAGTACTTGCAGGGGTTGTCCAGTTAATGTTGAACGCCCACATTTCAAGTGCATCAGAAGTTGCACCCCAAGAGTCATCGCGCATGCGCATGACATAAGCCGGAGTTCCTGTTGGAGGCGGTGTATTGCCATCGCAGTTTACCGGAGTTGCAGCTTGGAAACCAATGGTTCCGAATGAAGTTAAAGTGAATCGCTGAGCTGTAGTAGATGCGCCACCTGTTAACATGGTTGCGCGGTCGATGGCGTAAACAGCTGGACTGCTTTCATTGGAAGTAATGATGTAGGCATTGTTCCAAACAGAGTACTTTGGATAATCTGGAAATTGTGGTGCCGTGAAAGTGTATTTGTACCAAGTGCCCATTGGGTCTGGCGTAGAGGAAACGGCTATGGAAAATTTGTTTCCCGTTGTGGTGAACTCGCTCATTAACCAACGATCAGCCAATCCATCGTAAACAACAATTGGATCACCCGCACCCGCAGGCTGTCCAAAGAATGTATCGAAATACTGTTGCGCTTGCATCTGCACCCCCGACTTATTCCAAATCTTAAAATAAGACCCGGAAGAACCGTTGATCATTTGAATCACGTGGTTCGGACCTACATCTATCGTTGGATCGGCCGGATCTACGTTTGTATTACCAATACCGTTGAAGCTTTGCGTTAAACCGCGATCGTCCGTTGCCGGATGAGGATATTCGGTTTGTAGCGCGGGATCCATTCCCTTCGGCAAAGCATCTGGATTAATCTCTGGATACAAGCTCCATTTCTTTTTCGGATGGTAACCTGGTTTGGCAACTTTCACTACTTCATTCGGGAAATTAGGATCCGGAATAAAGTCGCGAAGAGCAACGGTTTCACCCAAATATTCAACTTGAATAATATCTGGATTCAACAAAATCGTTTGTTGTTTGTCCTGCGCATTCACTCCAAGGAACGCACAAAAAAGAGACAACACGGTGTATAGTTTCCTCATGCAATAAAAATTTTCGACAAGATAATTCATCTGCACCCCAACCAACAAAAAAATAGTAGGCCTATCTTTGAACTTCTAAGCCACCGTTAAACAAAACAGGACCAAAATTGTCTTCTTCTTTATGAACTTTGAACATCATATTCTTTCCGTTGAAAAAGCCCTTTCGACTTGGGAAATTCCTCAAGATTCTAAAAATCTAGCAGAGCCCATTCGCTATTTACTTTCTATAGGTGGAAAACGAATTCGTCCAGTGCTTACGCTGCTTGGTCATGAATTGTTTGAAGGAAAGGCCGAAAGCGTTCTGTCGCAGGCCCTTGCTGTGGAAGTCTTTCACAACTTCACGCTTATGCACGACGACATTATGGACAACGCGCCTCTTCGAAGAGGAAAGCAAACCGTTCATGAAAAATGGAATATCAACGCCGCAGTGCTTAGCGGAGACGGCATGATGATTCAATCCTACGACCTCCTGCTAAAAAATCAGGAAGATAAATTTGTTGAATTGTTTCGTTGCTTCAATCAGACGGCTTGGGAAGTTTGTGTTGGACAGCAAATGGACATGGACTTTGAGAAGCGTGAAGATGTGAGTTTAGACGAATATCTTGAAATGATTCGATTGAAGACTGCTGTTTTGTTGGGATGCGCCTTAAAACTCGGTGCTATTGCTGCCCATGCCTCTGCGGTAGATCAAGAACATTTGAGATTATTTGGAGAGCATGTTGGACTTTCGTTTCAGCTGCGCGACGATTACTTAGATGCCTATGGCGATCCGGAAAAATTTGGGAAGCAAGTGGGTGGCGATATTCTTTCCGACAAAAAAACGTATTTGTATTTGCACACGGCTAATCACGAAGACGAAAGCATTCCTGCTGAGCTAAAAGCTTTGCACGGCACGAATGACAATGCGCATGCAAAAATCACTTCCACCCTTCACCTCTTTTCGAAAGCAAAAGCAGATGAAGTGACCTTGGCGAAAAGCGAAGCGTATTACACAAGCGCGTTGAATCACTTGAATGCTATTGCCGTTCCGGAAGAAAAGAAAATGGCCCTTCGAAATTTGGCTGCTTATCTCTTAGAACGCGAATCGTGAATCTTCCTTCCAAACAAATAACGGAAGATGTTTTTCTACAAATGTTGAAAGACTTAACCCTGGCGGGATACCAGATGAATGATGCACCGGGATTCGCAAATGGTTATGATTATCTCTTTGATTTTTTTCAAGCTCAATTGAAACTGGCTCCTTCCAATTTGAGAAGATTTCTATACACTGCCGACATTACCGAAAGTACCATTGCGAAAAAAGTCACATCGCATGTTCCAGCCGAAGCCGCTGCGCAATTGCTGGAGCTGGCGCTCGAACGCATGCAAATAAAGATTGAGCTTCGGAAGAAATACAGTTAGTTAATTTCTCCGGTGATGTAGATTTCTAGCATTCCCCATACAATCTGGGTGAAGAACGCCACCAGTAAAACCACAACGTATAAGTTCAGAATTGTGCGCTTAGGCTTTTTCACTTTGTCGTATTTCACAATGTGATCCACTGCCACCGAGGCCACGCCTAAGAAATTCAAAAACATGTACAATGCCCAGTGCGCGCGTATTTCAGCGTAGGAATTCAACCACCACGGGCTTGTTTCACTCAGAAATTTCGAAACATAAAAATACACATTGAACAATGTGCAAGCAAGAAATGCGAATGGGATTAATACCTTACCTTGAATATCCTTCATGCCGCTAAATTAATCACGCCGTGAAGAACAAAGCAATAAAACTTTCTGCTGCGCGGTGCGCAGACAATTCTTTTGAAATCACACGATTCAAGGTAGATTCGTATTTCTCTTTGAAGTTCGGTTTGTTTTGAAGTTGATGCAAAAGCACTTCATGAATTTGCTCTTCAAAACTGCTGATCAACTGGCGTTTCCGATTCTCTTCCTTCCATCCGTTGGAAATGCTCCAACGATTGAACTTGTCTATTTCCTTCCACACGACATCAATACCCTTTGCTTCTATGGAAGACGTGGTAAAGACTTGCGGCATCCAATTGTTTTCGCGCTGCGGAAATAAATGCAAAGCCGAAGTGTATTCTCCTTTTGCTCGTTCTGCTTTCAATTCATTTCCACCATCGGCCTTGGTAATAACCATGGCATCTGTTAATTCCATAATTCCGCGCTTAATGCCTTGCAGCTGATCTCCAGCGCCAGCCAACATCAACAACAAAAAGAAATCGGTCATGGCATGCACCGCTGTTTCGCTCTGCCCCACTCCTACCGTTTCAACCAATACGATGTTGTATCCTGCCGCTTCGCAAAGCAAGATACTCTCACGCGTGCTTCTGTTCACGCCGCCGAGGTGTGAACTTGATGGTGAGGGACGAACAAAGGCATTCGGATGCAATGACAATTCGTTCATGCGGGTCTTGTCGCCCAGAATGCTTCCTTTGGAAATGGGACTCGAAGGATCTATGGAAAGAACGGCTAATTTATTTTCTTCATTTTGAAAAACTTCGCGCGCAAGCGCTTCAATAAAGGTAGACTTCCCCACTCCGGGAACGCCGGTAATTCCAATGCGCAAAGAGTTTCCTGTGAATGGAAGAATCTTTTCAATGACTTCATCCATGAGCTGCATATGCTCTGCCCTATTGCTTTCCAAAAGTGTTAAAGCCGAAGCCAAGGCCAATCGATCGTGCGCCAAAATACCGCGAACCAACTCTTCCGATTGAAAAGATGCTTGACGATCTTTTAATCTATTTTTATATTGAAGTTGGGCGTTGTTCTTAGCATTCATGAGCACTTCAAAGAAAAGAAAAAATATGCAGACGAAGAAGATTATTTTTGTGGAATGGAATACGTCATCATTCTTGTTGTTGCGCTGCTCGGATCTCTTATTAGTTTTTTCAGCGGATTCGGATTTGGAACTATGCTCCTTCCGGTTATGGCGTTGTTCTTCGATTTGCAGACGGCGGTTTTCGCAACAGCCATGGTTCACTTCCTCAACAATGTTTTCAAGTTGACTTTAGTTGGAAAATACGCGCATTGGAAAACGGTCATTCAATTTGGAATTCCTTCGGCAATTGGAGCATTCCTTGGCGCTGAAGCGCTGAATACTCTTGCGCAAGTGCAACAACCTGTGCACCTTCAATTTTGGCATACTGATGTTGAAACCACCTTGCTTGGGGTTGTCATGGGCTTGGTGCTTATTCTTCTTGCAGCCATGGAATATTCGAACGCCTTGGTTCGTGTGAATAGGGCTCCACGCATATTATGGATTGGTGGTGTATTCAGCGGATTCTTCGGCGGATTAAGCGGACAGCAGGGAGCTATTCGCAGCGCTTTCCTCATGAATCATTTCGAAGACAAACAAGTCTTTATTGGAACACGTGCAGCCTTGGCCTTCATTGTAGACGCGGTGCGCATATTCACCTACGCGGCTTCCTTCCAATTATTCCTTCAACATGAAATATATCTACCCATGGCCTTAGCACTTTTGGGTGGAATGAGCGGCGCGTTAGTTGGAAATAAATTCCTGAAGAAAACCAGTATCGAATGGATTCGAAAAACGGTCATGGTGTTCCTATTCATTATGGGAACGCTCATGATAGCAGGGTTGGTTTAGTTTTATTCGAAGCGCATGTGCTTCACAGAGTCTCCTGAATCACGCAATTCGTTCAACGCTTGAATGCCAATGGAGAGTTGAAGCGCCACGTAATTCACGGTAACATTTTCATCGCTTTTTGAAGTCTTCACGCCCTCTGGAACCATGGGGTTATCCGAAACCAAAAGCAAAGCACCGCGAGGAATCTTATTCGCGAATCCGACTGTGAACAGCGTTGCTGTTTCCATATCAATGGCGGTCGATTTAATATCGGTTAGATACTGTTTGAATTTATCGTCGTGCTCCCAAACTCTTCTGTTTGTGCTGTACACAGAGCCTGTCCAGTAGTCGCACTCGTGCGCGCGAATGGCCGCGGAAACAGCCATTTGCAATCGAAACGATGGAAGTGCAGGAACTTCAGGAGGCATGTATTCATTGCTGGTTCCTTCTCCGCGAATGGCAGCAATGGGAAGAATCAGATCGCCAATGCGCGTCTTCTTCAAACCGCCACATTTACCTAAAAACAAAACAGCTTTTGGATGAATGGCAGAGAGTAAATCCATGATAGTCGCGCACATGGCGCTTCCCATTCCGAAGTTGATGATGGTAATGTTATTCGCGGTAACGGTTTGCATGGGTTTGTCTTCACCAATTACCGGCGCATTATTTTCTTTCGAAAAAATATCGAGGTATTTGTGGAAGTTCACGAGAATAATATACTCGCCAAATCCTTCAAGTGGTGTTCCCGTATAACGCGGCAACCAGTCTTTTACTATTTCTTCTTTTGTAACCATAATCTTAAAGATAGATTAAAAACGTTTAGAGACAACAAACGCCCGATGACCGGGCGTTTGGCGATATTTTTTTATGTGGAATTATCCGTTCAACATAACTGGCATAACCAACATTAAGATGTCTTCGTTTTCGAACGACTTCTCTACTTCGGTAATGATACCTGCTCTGTTTGGAGCGCTCATTTCAACATGAACGTTATTCGCATCTAGGTTGTTCAACATGTCTTGCAAGAAGCGCGAGTTGAAACCAATTTCCATGTTGTCTCCAACGAATGTACACGCCAATTGTTCGTGTGCTTCGTTCGCGAAGTCTAAATCTTCCGCAGACAATTGAATTTCACTTCCAGTTAATTTTAAACGCACTTGATTCGTAGAGCGGTTTGCGAAGATGCTCACACGCTTAATGGAATTCAAGAAGTCTAAACGATCAATGGTTAATTTGAACGGATTCTCTTTCGGAATAACCGCTTCGTAGTTTGGATATTTCCCTTCAATTAAGCGACACATGAGTGTTACGTTTTCGAAGGTGAACATGGCGTTGTTCTCTGTGTATTGCATGTTCACTTCAGACTTCAAAGAAGAAAGAGCGCCTTTCAATAAGTTCAACGGCTTGCGCGGAACAATGAATGCTGCTGACTCTCCGCCAATGTCTGAACGCGTCATGCGAACCAATTTGTGTGCATCTGTTGCAACGAAGCGAACGCTTTCAGGTTCTATTTCGAAGAACACACCAGACATAATAGGACGCATATCGTCGTTACCTGCAGCGAAGATGGTTTTAGAGATGGCTCTGTTCAACACATCTGCTCCGATTAATAACGCTTTTGAAGTGCCCATTGCTGGAGCCTTTGGAAACTCGTCGCCATTTTGACCGGTTAGTTTGTACTTACCGTTGTCGCTGGTGATTTCAATTCCGAAAGATTTTCCGTCTACATCGAAAGTCAATGGTTGGTCTGGAAGACTCTTTAATATGTCTAACAATAATTTCGCAGGAACCGCGATCATTCCTTCTTCCTTGCATTGAATAGCCATACGTGTGGTCATGCTTGTTTCCAAGTCAGACGCCGAAAGCGTAAGTTCATCTTGTTTCATTTCGAACAAGAAGTTATCGAGGATAGGAAGGGTATTGTTCGAGTTCAATACGCCGTTTAACAATTGCAATTGTTTTAAAAGGCCAAGGCTGTTGACAATGAATTTCATGTGTTGTCTTAATTCTAGTTTTCTGGACAAATATAAAGCAGTCCGTTTCGAAATAAATTAGGGGATGAAGGTGAACTTATTCACCATGCGAATCTGATAAGGTTGGTTTTTCATCTTTTTCTTGAATGGTTTCTAACCAGAACGGATCTTCATCGCTAAGCTCTGGCTCTACTTCGTGGCGGTATACAGGCTCTGGAGGACCTTGCTTCCGGAAATACCACGCTAGCATAATTCCGCATATGAATCCGCTGATGTGTCCCTCCCACGAAACTTGTTGTTCTATGGGGAACATGTACCAAACGGTGTATCCGTAAACGAATCCGACGGCCATGGAGATTCGCTTCATGTTTAGGTTTCTTCGAAAAATTCCGCTGAAGAAAAGAAAAGCGAATTCGGCGTAGATGAGCACGCTTGCACCGACGTGAACGTTGTCTCTTCCAATTACAAAAAGAATGATTGGAGAGAATGCCCACATGATTAGGAATACGGGAATGGCAATTTCGTAATAGAAGAAAAAGAGTGTGGTGGTAAGAATGAAGAAAGCTAGGACGTTGTTCCACAGGTGTTCGGGTGTGGCGTGCACGAAGAGCATACTTGGCATATGAAAGAGACCTTGCCAGGAGCGAGGTTCAACACCTAGGTTAGAAAGCGACACATTCATATACCGCGAACCGTAAAAGGAAATCACGAAAAGAAGTATGAAAATGCTAGACCACAAGAGTGCATCTAATAATTTTTGTTTGTCTTGTGGTAAAATCATTTGCGCTTTATAACAACAGCTATTCCACAACGAAGATTCATGAATTAAAGAGACAAGCTGTCAGTCTGTTTTCCACTTACTAAAAATTCGGTGTGAATAAACACTGAAATCGTCTGTGTAAAAGTGTAAAGGCTAAAATAGATTTGGCCTTGTTAATTACACACCCAACATGAGTCGATCTGACATTCACGCTTTAATTCAATTGCTCGATGATCCGGATGAAGTTATCTTCAACACGGTTCGCGAAGCCATTACCGAGAAGGGCGAGGAAGTATTGCACACACTTGAAGACCACTTCATAATTGGAGAAGGTGATCCGTTGGCCTTGCAGCGTTTGTCTGAGATTATTGCAAACATTCAGTACAAGACTACTTACTCTGCAATTAAAGACTGGCAGAAGGGCGAGCAAGATTTGTTGGAGGGCATGTTAATTTTGAATAAGTATTATCAGCGCAATGTTCCAAGTGAAGAGATCACGTATTTGTTTTCGAGATTGCGTCAGGATATTTGGTTGGAATTGAATGAACGCTTAACCGCGTTAGAAACGGTTAACGTTTTGAATCATATTATTTTTAAGCTTTGCGGATACACGAGTGTTTCCGGAGAAATTCAGAATGCTCCGCATTCGTTGTTCGATGTGTTGAACACGAAGACGGGAACATCGTTAAGCATGGGCACGTTGTATTTGTTGTTGGCTCGCAGTTTAGAGTTGCCTATTTACGGTGTGAATTTACCGGGGCATTTCTTGTTGTGTTATGTTGAACAAATGCCCGAGTGGTTGTTGCCTGAAGGCGAAACCGACACGGAAGAAATTTTATTTTACATCAATCCAGCTGCAGGCGGTTCCATCTTAGATCGCGAAGAAATAGAGCAGTTTATTTCCAGTCAGCATTTACCCTTGGATCAGCGTTTCTTTGATCCATGTTCGAACTCCGATGTTGTAACTCGCAACATTAACGCGCTCAGTCACCATTACATTTCTCAGAACAACGCCGATAAGGTGAGGGAGTTGCAGGTGTTGTTGAGTGTTCTTCTTGAGATAGAGGAATAACACTCACCTTCGGTGATCAATTCTTCGAATCAATCTTTCAGATCAATCGCGTTGCGATCAAACCTTTGGTGAAATCCTTCGGATCAATTACTGCGTAATCAATTCTTCGAATCAATCGCGTTGCGATCAATCGTTCCGATTAATCCGTAGGATTGATCACCTTAGGTGATTGATTGCGTAGCAACTGATCTGACAAAGTCAGATTGATCTGTACACTTACAGATAATAAGAATTGGCAAACTCCGCATACTCCTTCGTCCGCGTTCCATCTTCATTCATAAGAACAAGAGACGTTTCCTCCAACGGTTGTTCAATTCGATAAAACTCTAAGATGAAACGAATAGCAGGTTTGTCTATGCGAGAAAAGACTTCGCATTTCTTCACTAAGAAAAAATTCGACAATTCACTTTCGCGTTTCCATTCATCAATGACTTCAACGGGAATAATCACATTCACCCTTCCGGTTAGCTTATGTGCGCGCTCCCAAAAGCGTTTCACCCAATCGTTCAACGCATGACGCGCAGCATTGCGCGCTTCGTCGGGGGCTTGTAAACTGTTTTGAAAAAAGGGAGGATTAGATACTATGCGATCGAATTTCACCGGTGCCTGAAGCTTGAAAAAATCTATCTCGTCGGCAATCAACAATGGCGCGAAAACGGAGTTGCTGAAATTCTTTTGCGCTTCTTCAACCGA
>CANGEF010000048.1 GCA_947452685.1 Flavobacteriales bacterium
ACAAAAGATGATTTAAGTATTGAACTTTTTTTTCAGTTGGAATGAAGTTGGCTATGCCTTGCATGGCATCGCGTGGACATTCGGTTAAATACAATGCGCGGTTCATAGTGCAAAGGTATTCTTATTTTATAATGAATGGATGGCTTTGAATATTCTGATGAGCAATGTTTCTTTCGTCTAAAAATGTGCAAATCAGTTCTTGTTTCTTACGGGAAATTCCTTTTCCCAACAAAACCTTTTCGTTTTGGATTTCTTTATAAAATGAGGAGTCGATTTTTTGATTTTTCAATTCTTCATTTAACAGAAGGAAGTCAGAAGATTTATGTGAATGATACGTTCCAACTGAAATAGTGTTTTCAATTTCTGATGTCGAAAAGCGAAGAGGAAAGGGGACCATTCGTATTTCTTGTGAAGCTCTGTTTTTCTGACATTTCCAATTGTTTAATTTGTATAAATACTTTTGCGAAAGTGTGTCATTGTCACAAGCTAAGATCAGTTCTTTTTCTGTTCCGTAGAGAAGGAAATTGGATTGATAATAGGTGAAAAGGAGGCCTGTTGGCTTTGGAGTTTGGTAACTGAAACATATGAAAAGAAGGGTCGTTATTCCAGCAAGATGAAGAGCGTTATTCCATTTGTAGAAAGTAAATAAAATGAATGAAAGGGTTAGCATATAGGCCAGGAGTAATTGTGCCTCATTGAAGTTTATTTCTGCCAGTTGTGCCTTGGGTAAGTATTGAATTAAATGAATGAATGAATTCATTGTTTTGGTTGTGATATTCAGAATGTTGGCTATTGCTGGTCCTATCCATGGAATTCCTGAAAAAAGCATGAATGCTATTCCCATGTAGAGAATGAGCGAAGACCAGGGCACTAAAACAAGGTTAGCAATAATGAAGTAGGTGGGGAAGGAGTGAAAGATGTACAAGGTTAATGGAAGGGTGGTTAAAGTTGCAGAAAGTGTAATGCTTGTTGATGAAAGAAGGTAGTAGGCTATTTTGTTTTCGGTGTAAAATAGTCGCATGATCAGAGGATGAATCACAACAATTCCGAGCACCGCAGAAAGGGAGAGAAGGAATCCCAAATTGAAAATGAGGTACGGTTGGAAATAGAGAATGAGAAGGGTAGACCCTGCGATGGTGTTTCCGGTATTTCTTGAAAGAAGAAAGCAATCGGAGAGAACAAAGAATGAAAACATACAGCAAGCGCGAACCACACTTGCTGAAAAACCCGTGATTGCGCCGTAACCCCAAAGCAAGGTCATGGCTAGAAAGAAAGTTAACCACTTGCGTTTTTTACGTAAGACAAGTTTCAAGATAAATAAAATGAGTTGATAGATTAGTGCCACGTGCATTCCGGAAACAGCAAGTATATGCACCACTCCAGCTACTGAATAATCTGAGGTAATGTCTTTCGAAAGCAAACTAGTTTCGCCTAAGAGAAGGGCGGAGAGAATGGCTGCGGCAGATGAGTCTTTTATAGATGAAGTGATATTTTGTTGAAGGTTCAGTTGAATTTTTTGTGGAAGAAATCGGAGGGAATTTTCTGCTTGAATGGATGTTTTTATTGTTTGAGTTACGCACAATTTATGAGTGATTCCATTCGCAAGCATTTGTCTTTTTTGATTGAATAGCCAGGGAAGTTTCGGTGGTTCAATCTTTTTAATTTCACCCCATACCGTTAGTTCGTTGCCGGGAAGTAACGTGTCGCAATTTTCCAATTCAAGTAGGAGGTTATTGCCTTCGAGATTCGCGATGTATTGATTCGAACGAAGTTTTTTTTCAATTTGAAAATTGATTTGAACTGGTACTTTCGGAAGTCGATTTTCAGATTCAAGAAAATTGGCGGCAGTGCTAATCCCTAACAACGAGGAGATGAATAGGATTAAAGTTGTTTGAATGAGTGGCGCTTTTTTCTTCCAAAAAAGCCAAACGATAGCCCCGAGTAGAACGAAGAAAGAGGTTTCAATCCAAAAGGCATTGTATTCCCACTCGAATTCGAAGATTACACCTGAAGTGAAAAAAAGACAAATAAGCACCAGGGGTGCTCTTCTAAAAAATGCAAGCATGGTTTTCCGATTTTATTCGGAAAATAGCTTGGAATTTAATTGTTGAAAATTATGCTTATGCTTCAAAAAGAAGGAAACCAAGATGCTGCCTCGGTATTGGCCGCATAAGTTTGGTGTTTTCCAATGTTTTTTTTCTTCGTTTCGAAGCTTGAGGTAGTATGGAAATTTCGCGTAAAAGTGAAAATGTGCTTTCAGTACTGCGAAGAAATATGCGAAATTCCCTTCCGTAAAAAATCGAATGCCCGCTATTCCATCTAAAATCATTCTTCTAAAAAGGAATGGAACCAGGGCAGAGGAGCGGTGATTCTTCAACAAGAGAAAAAGGTTGTTTCGAAAGTTTAAATAAGTTTTGAAAGAGCTCTGACGATCGAGGGTTCCTCCGCCTATGTGAAACACTTTCGCCTCTCCGCAGACACCGATTTTATATCCGCGGTTTTTTAATCTCCAGCACAAATCTATTTCTTCCATATGTGCAAAGAATGTTCCGTCAAAACCGTTGACTTCCTTCCATGCTGAAGACTTAATAGTAAGCGCTGCACCGCTGGCCCAAAAAACTTCTCTGTTTGAGTTGTATTGTCCGAGGTTTTTTTCAAAGGCATAGAATATTCTTCCGGCACAAAATGCAAAACCATCTTTGTCGAGGTACCCTCCTGCAGCACCTGCATATTCGAAGCAATCTTGTTCAGCATGACTTAGAATAAGTGGAGCGCAAGCGACCAATTTAGGATCTGATTCGAGGTATTTGATTTGTGGCGCGAGCCAATTTTCGGGTACTTCAACGTCGCTATTCAACAACACAAAATACTCGTAGTTGAGATCTTGCAATCCGAGATTATAGCCTTCCGCGAAGCCATAGTTTTTATCTAGCGATACTACTTGTACACTGCTGAAGTTTTCCTTTAATAATTGAATGGAATGATCGGTGGAATTGTTGTCTATAACAATGACATCAGCTTCTTGGGAATGCGCAAGAACAGAGGGTAAAAATTGTTTGAGATATTTTGCTCCGTTCCAATTGAGAATAACAACGGCAATGTTTTTCGCGCGAGTCATTTCATTAATGCGGATTGTACCAAAGGTCTTCTAATTCATCGCCGCTGTATGGGTCGCGAGCTTGGTTGTTTCCAATTCTCCCGGTTGAAGCGGGGTCGTTCATTTTTCTTGAGCGCACCAAATTCTTCCAGTCGTAATTTCTTACTTCATTTGGAATGTCTGAATGAAGAAGTTCCATATCATAATTCAAACTGGTGTTGTAGAACAGGAATCTTCTGTCGCGCAAACCGGTGTTGGTTGCGTAGTAGTGCCAAATTTCAAAGGGCCAATAATCTGGATTGTTGTTTCGAATGACACGAGTGCTAGGCTTGCCGTATTGAAGATAGACGCGTCCACGGTCTGTTTGCCAACCAGCTTTGATCTTGGTACCAAATTCTTTTTGAACAGCTCTTACTTCTTGATAATAGTCGTTCCAGGCTTTTTCAGGATTAATGGAATTTCTTCGGTACCAAAAGGTATACATGAAACTTTGTCGGGTTCGAAGGTCTACGTTTCGGAGTATGTTGTCTATGGTATTTCGTTCAACGCTTTCAGCAATTGGCAGACACGATTGAATGTGCGCATACAACGAGTCGCTGTTTGTATAGCGAGCCACGAAGGTGTTCGCAATATCTAAACTGGTTGGAGGTGTGTATGTATTCTCTAAAATTTTATTTCGGGTGAAATCTCGAAATTGGGTGCAAACAACTTTTCCTTCGCGATCGAGCATTTCCAATTTCACTTTGTAATCTCCAGAAATGAGATTGCTAATGTCAATGGTTTGAATTATTGGAATTACTTCTTCTGCTTCAGCACGAATGATTCGCTTAGAATTTGGGACTTCATTTTGAAGCGCATCGGTTATACAAAAGCTATAGGCGAAACTTATTTTCTTTCCGAGTAGTTTTCTTGAGTTGTAAAGTTCTGCGTAAAAAATTAATCCGTTTAATTTGGTAGAGTAGTAATTAGATACATACGGAATAAGATCGTACCCTGCCTTGCTGAATGCATTTTCTTGAATGGTGTTCGTGAATGCGCTGAGAAAAGCAATGTCTGAGAAGAAGCAACCTTCTGGCAAATGTGAAATGGCAATGGGTTGGCTATAGGTCAAGGGCTCTTTAAGGGAATCGTTCGCGTCTGAAATTTCGATTTCCAATTGATAAATTCCATCGGCTAAAGGGAAACGTTCAACAGACATAAAATCAGATGCCGTGGGAAGAATGGAAGGAGTGCTGTTCGCTTTGAATTTAGCGAATTGAAAAACTTTATTTCCTTGCGAAAGAATAACGTTGCACTTGGCTTGTGCTATGTATTGTCCTTCAGCGTTTTTAATTGTTTTCATTGATTTTCCTTCGAAGGAAAATACAACTTCCAAATAAGGACCGGTTTCAGAATTGTAAAATGTTTGATGGTCTATGAACACGCGCACAGCAAGTGAATTCAGAGAGAGCAGCAAGCAAGTTAAAAAGAGAAGTAGTTGTCTCATAGTTGCAAAGATGCGAACGAAACGAAGAAAAAAATAATAAGAAATGGAATTGATTATCTTCCTATGACACGATGTAAGTCGTCAATGGCTAAATCCCAAAGCATTTGTGCATCTTCTTCATCTCCTTCGTCGCAGTAATCAGTAATAATTAAAGCCACTTCGTTGGTCATTTCGTCTACTTTAATGCGCATCTCGAAATAGGTGTTAGCGAATTCTTTTTCGTCCCACTGCCAGCGAATAAATTGATTTTTTTTGGAAGATAAAAGCTTGGCTTTTCGTTCTTCGTCATCCCATTTGAATTGAAAAGACTCACCTTTTTGATTCACCGAATCGGCGAACCATTCTTCAAGGCTACTCGGATTGCTGATGCAATTGTAGAGGATGTGCGCAGAGCTGTGCACGAGATATTCTAGTTCGAATTGAATTTTGCTCATATAAAACTTGTATAGGTGTTTTAAAGGTACGAATTTCAATAGGACATTTCGCAAACAAAGGCTCAAGTTTTTTACTTCTCTATCTCGTAGGATTTCTTCCAGCAAGATTTCCCATTTTTATTCATCAGATTAATATTCAGCGTTCTCTCTTTCGCAGTTCCCGAAAAAGTTATGTGAGCGAAGTTCTGTTCGCCAACAAAAGTTCCTTCCACACGATTTGTATTTACTTCTTTGCTGTTACTGTACGGTTTGCTTGTTAAGGGTGAAGCGGTGAGGTCCAATACACGAATGTTGTTGCTTAATTTCATTTCAGATAACTCTGCGAAGTGCCTATCTCCCGTTAAGAAAACAATGTTCTTCAGGTTGTTTTTGTTGATCATCTGAAGCAAGTATTCTTGCTCTTCTTTGTAGTTTGCAAAATTCTCAAAGTCTGAAACAGAGGAGAGGACTTGGCTTCCGATTACCACAAGTTTAAACGAAGCTTTACTCGATTTTAAGTCTTCCATTAACCAATTAATTTGTTGCTTTCCGAGCATTTGTGGTGTTGAACCTTCTATTCCAGGATGTATGCGGAACGTTCTGTTGTCGAGCAAGTAAACATCTACATCGTTAATGCTTACTTTTCCTGTAATGCAATTGTTTTCGTTGTTCGGAAAACCGTAGTTTGAATTTCCCCACATTTCTTTGAATGCGGCTAAACTCTCTTTTTTATATTGAAAGGAAGAATGGCTGTCGTTTGGCCCGAAGTCATGGTCATCCCACACGGCGTATTGCGGGCAGGTGGAAAGTAATTTTTTTATGGAAGGAACTTGTCGTGCTTTTAAGTATCGAGCTTCCATATTGGCTTGCGTTTCAAAATCGCCTTCACGCAAATAAATGTTGTCTCCACCCCAAATCATGGCGTTAGGCTTCAAAGCAGAAATGACATTAAAAATAGAATCTGATTGTCCGTAAGGTTTACCCGGTCTATCGAATTCGGTGTCGTTAATGTATGCACAACTTCCAAATGCTATTGAAAAATCGGGTGCGTCTTTGCGCCATTGCCAGAGCTCTTGCGTAGTAAATTCGTATTCTTTCGACGTGTCATATTTCCCTTTTAGTGTGAAGGTGTAGTGTCTATTTGGAAGAAGTTCTGAAAGAACAATTTTCCCGATAGATTGATTTTTGTTCGAGGTTAAAAAAAGATCACTTTGTCCTGCACTTATTTGTCCATTTGTAGTTCCGGTTGTCTGGTATTCCAATGAAATTGTTTCCTCGTCGTAGGGCCAATAGACCCAAATTTCAGCATTGCGTAAACCAACATGTCCGAGCATGACAATTTCAGATTGAGCAGTGCATTGGAGTGTGAAAACACTCAATAAGATTACGAAAATTGATTTGATAGACATTGATCTAATTTTTTGTTACTGATGTTCCAACTGTATTTTTCTTCCACATAAGTTCTGTTTTTCTTTCCATCGGAAATTTGCGCACCTTCATTCAATAAATAATATTGAATAGCCTTTGCGAATTCAAAGCTTGAGTTTGCTTCAATGACTTTGGAAAAATCTTTTTCTTTAAACGCTTCAGCGGCAAGAGTTGTAGTAATCACAGGAAGCTCACTGGACATGGCCTCTAGGATTTTATTTTGCATACCGGCACCAATAAACATGGGTGCGACGAACACGCGCGATTGGCAATAAGCTTCTCGAATATCGTTCATCCAACCTGAAACGGTAACATGTTCACTAGCCAAATTTTGAACTTCCGCTGAAGGATTGGCACCGGCTATGAGTAAGGTGATTTTCGGAAATTGTGAAATTAGTTTCGGGAGAATTTCTTCAACTAGAAAAATGGCAGCGGCAATATTTGGAGGGTAATTCATGTTACCTGCAAAAACAAGATCGTGTTTTTTGTTTTGATTGGAATTTTTGAAATAGGCCGTGTCTACTCCGTTCGGAACAATAGAAATATTCTTGTTGGAAGGAATAGCTAATAGATTTCGATCTTGCTCGGTAATGATTGAATGCTGATTAAAATAATCGTAGATACTTCGCTCATACTTTTTCACCCGTTCGTTTTCAACCTTCCAAAATAATTTTTGAAATCCTTTTTCAGTCTTTGCCCTTCGCAAAGCCGCGGCGCTGAAGGCGTCCATGTAGTCAATGCTTTTTTCGAATTGAAAAAGGTCTTTGACGTATTCAGATGTTCGAATGAGTTGACAATAGATGTGATTGGGTTGAAATTTCTGAATGATGTTTTCAATCTGTTTTTTATTCTTTCGTTCAAGAAAATATTCAACTTGAAAGGGGAGGTTGTGAAATAAAGCGAAGAACAATCGGAATGGTATTTTCCACTTTTCGAGTTGAATGATATGCAATTCAGAAACCATTTCAAGAAGCACGGAAGTGTCTATGTTCTCAGTGCTTTCATTCAAACAAATGAGACAAATTTCATGAGTTTTAGCGAGGTGTTTGATCTGATGGAAGATGCGAAGTTTATCTCCCTTTTCCAATGGATACGGAATGCGCGAAGTGAGCACAACGATTTTCATCTTTTCGGAAGAGATTTTATAAACTGAACCAGCGGCTGAATAATTTTTGAATTGCTATACGATTCTTGCATGAATTGTTGCGCGTTTTTTCCAATTCTTTCGCGCTCCACAGGATCTTGTAATGCACGAAGAGCTTCTACCCATTGTTCGGGTGTTTCTGCTCTGTAGTATTCTTTTCGGTCGTCTACATCTATTCCTCGAATACCTTGTTCTGTTGATATAACGGCCATTCCCATGGTAAAGGCTTCTAGGATTTTTATTCGTATTCCAGATCCAGATTGCAGGGGCACTATCATGATTTGAAAATTACGCGCAAAACTTTCGGCACTTTCCACTTCGCCCCAAGAAATAATTCCGGGAATGTTTTTTTGATGAAGTGACGCAGGCATTTTTCTTCCAGCAATGTGAAATTCAAAATTTGGAAATTCTTTTAATACTGTTGGAAGTGTGTTTTCAATAAAACCATTGATAGCTTCAATATTTGGAAGCCAGTCCATTGATCCAATGTGGTAAACCTTAAGTTCATTTCCGGTCATGTTCAACGGTGTCTGAACAGACATTGCAACGGGCAAGAGGTATGAAGGCTTCTGAGAAAGGACTCGCGTAAATTGTAGGTCGTCGTAGCTAATACTTGCAATACCATCGACACTTCGCCAGGCCTCTATTTCTGCTTTGTATAATTTTTTGCTCAGGTATGCGAGATACAAGCGCTTAAAATAATTCTTTTCTCCAATTGCGAGCTTGTCCCAAATTTGGTGTTCAACATTGTGTGAACGAAGAACAACTTTCGTGTTCACATTTCTGCGAATGGTAGTCAGGTAAGGTGTGGTGAAAAGGCTTTCGAGAATGATACAGTCGTATTTTTCTTTTTGAAGTAAACGGGTTAATCGAATGTCTGCATCTACTGAAAAGAAGCGACTGAGGTTGTATGGGTCGCGAGTCATGAAGTTGCAATAGACATCAACGAGATTCATTTTTGTATCTACATAAACGCCTTCAATGTCTGTTTTCTGCAGATAATCTTCGGGCATGTTTTCAGGAAGGAAGTCGTGTTTATCTGTGAAGAGGGTTAGAATCTTCACGGAATGTCCAGCCTGAAGCAGCCCCGTAGTAAGCGCATGAAAAGCAATACATCCTCCGTCTGTTAGCGGTAGTGGCGGTTTTTGACAAATCTGAAGAAATTTCATGGGGTTTCAGATTTGGTTTTACTTCCTTTTCTTTTGAAGATATTCCATTGCCATTTTCCTTCCATGCGCGCGCGGTAGGTTATGAATATGCCCATTGGGAGTGTTACGAACGTTGCAAGCCACATGCCTATGTGCGGTTCAAGAATATCGCTCTTGGTCATTTTTTCTCCGGCAATGGTAAGCATTTCAAACAAAATAAAAATTCCTAGAGCAAGAATAGTTGGCCAACCGATTCCTCCTTTTCGAATAATTGCTCCAAGAGGGGCTCCTACAAAAAATAGAATGATGCAAGAGAACGCGAGTGTGAATTTTCTATGCCATTCGATTTTATGTCGGTTAATGAATTTGTTGCGATTCATTAGCTCTTCAGTCATGCCTTCGATGGTTTTAGCTTGCTTGGCATTGTTGTCAAGCGCCACATTTTTAGCGCTAGTTACGGAAGGGGCATTGACGTCTGATGGTTTGTCTTGTTGAAAAATTTGAATTGCTTTTTCAAGACTGTCGCGCTGGATTTCAAGGCTATCTATGGTTTGGTCGAGCTGCGCAACGGTCATCATTTCGAATGAATTCTTGAAAATTTCCTCGTCGTTTTTTTGAAAAATGAAGGAACTTAAGTCAAGGCGAAGAATCATGGTTTCGAAAGTACCTGACACCAGGGGTAGGTGTTTTTCAGGTTTTTGTGGTTGCATAGCGCCTTTCTTTGGCCTGTTGCTTTCTTCTTTTTCTTCGTAGGTGACACCGTTTTTCAGTGTGAGAATTAAGAAGCGCTTGTCTTCAGTTTCACTCATGGCGCCTTCTTGCGCGCGAATGACGGTGCGGTTTCCTAAGTTCTGATTGCGATGGTCATAGATGAGGACATCTTTCAGTTCTCCTGTTTCTATGTTTTTGTCCATTACGCGAATGCTAATACCTTCAATTCCGTTGTAGAAAACGCCACTTTGCAGATTGAGTGTTGGGCGCTGTTGAACGATGCTATAGAGCAATGTTCTGAATTTCAAGTTAGCAATGGGCCAAGCGTTGTTGGCGAAGACGAATGAGAAGATTGAAAGGGCACACATGAATACCACAAGTGGTCGTAAAATTCTGCTCAGTGACATGCCCGCGCTCTTCATGGCGGTGAGTTCGTAATTTTCGGCAAGTGTACCGAAAGTCATAATGCTTGACATGAGAATGGCTAGTGGAAGTGCCATGTTTACAATTCGGGCGCTAGCATAGACGAGCAATTGTAAAATGGTAATTGGGTCAATTCCTTTTCCAACTAGATCATCTAAATACACCCAAATGAATTGCATTTCAAAAATGAACATAGCAACCAAAAAGGTAATTAGGAACGGCCCAATGTAGGCCTTCAGGAGTAGTCGTGATATTTTAGGGAACACAGTCAAGGAAGCAAAAATACTGACTATCTTGCCACCTCAAATCTGCAAAATGAAAAAACTATACTTTTTAGCAGCACTATTGATGTCGCTGCAAGTGATGGCTCAAGAGCCCGTTGGATTCAGAGAGTCTAACCAATCGTTTAATTCTCGCGTTGAGCGCGTTCAAGTGGCGAATTTCACCAGTGAAGAATTGTGGGCCATGGCCGATGAGTCTGACAAAAATGGAACACTTCCTATTTACGGGAAGATCATTGAACATCCCATGAACGCTCTTACAGATGGCGAGTGGACTTATTTCCCAAATGGAGATAAGATGTGGCAGATACGTGTGCACAGTCCGGGAGCATTGAGTATGGACGTCTTCTTCAAACAATTGTATTTACCTGAAGGAACTCAACTTTTTGCTTACACAGCAGACCGCGAGTGGTATGTTGGTCCATACGACAGTCAAGAGAATTCTCCAGCAGGATACTACCGCACTCCAGAGGTTTTCGGTGATGATTTGGTATTGGAATATTTCCAGCCGTTTGAAGTTATGGAGCAGCCCGTTTTAAATATTCGTGGCTTTGGACACTATTTTAGATTTGTTCACGACGATCGTTTTGAGCGAGCGTCTGATGCTTGTGAAGTTGATATTAAATGTCCGGAAGGAGATGAGTGGGCAGACGATATGCACGCTGTTGTAAAGTTGAGTATTCCTGCTACGGGCGGAGTAGGCTTGTGTTCGGGAACACTTATGAATAACACTTCTTATGATTGTAAGAAGTATGTTTTAACAGCGATGCATTGCACAGAGTCTTCTGCAGCATCTGATTTTGCGCAAGTTGTTGTGCGATTTAATTATCAGAAAAGTGCATGTGGCTCAGGTATTAGCGCTTCAGCTCAGCAGAAGACAGGTACTGCTAGACGTGCCGATTCGAATGACGGCGGTGGAGCGACAGGGAGTGATTTCTGTCTGTTGGAAATGACACAGGCAATTCCAACAACATGGCCTGTTTACTATGCCGGTTGGAATGCAAATACATCTGCCCCAACAGCATCAACAACGGGTTGGAAGGCCATTGGAATTCATCATCCGGCAGGCGACGTGAAGAAGATTTCTACCGCAGGCTCTGTTGTTTCGGGCACTTGGCAAACAGCGAATCACCATTGGAAAGTGGGTTGGATTCAAACGGTTACCAATTGGGGTGTTACTGAGGGAGGCTCTTCTGGATCACCGATTTTCAACAAGGACCATCAGGTGATTGGAACACTTACTGGAGGTGGATCTTTTTGCACCGATCAAACGGCTAACGATTTTTACGGTAAGATGGACAAGCACTTTACGAGCAATCCGAATCCAGCAAATGAAGATTTGGTAGATTGGTTAGATGCTGCGGGTACAGGTCTATTGGCCATAGATGGATCTTATCCTGGAACCGCTGCTGTTCAACCTTGCTTTGGTGTGGTTGGAGTGGAAGAGAGTGTTTCTTTCCAAGAGTTAACCATCTACCCAACTCGCGTTGAAGAGAGTTTTACCTTGTCTTGTCCACGATTCGATTTGTTGAAAGAAGTTCGCGTATATACGCAAGATGGAAGATTGGTTGAAAGCATGAATTTAAATGCGGCTTCAACAATTATTTCAGCGCGCAATTTTGCTAGCGGTATGTATTTCATTCAAGTCGTGAAGAAAGACGGTTCGTCTTTCAATAAGAAATTCGTGAAGTTGTAATGTTATTTGAATCCTTTCCGAAGACGTGGAGCGCATTGCTTCGTGAGGAAGCGAGAAAGGAATATTTATTTTTATTGGAAAAGAAAATCGAGGAAGCCTATGCTTCCTCGATTTGTTTTCCACCCAAAGAAAAAATCTTTGAAGCGTTTCGCTTGTGCTGCCCAAAAGATGTCAAGGTTGTGATACTTGGACAAGACCCCTATCATGGCGCAGGAGAGGCGCACGGCTTGGCTTTCAGCGTTCGTCAAGGAATAAAGACTCCACCTTCCCTTCGAAATATCTTTAAGGAATTGGAAAGTGAATTTGGAATAGATTTAATGCAGACAACAGATCTAACATCTTGGGCTGAACAAGGCGTCTTGTTGTTGAATAGCGTTTTAACGGTGGAAAAGGATAAGGCTGGCAGTCATTCGAAATGGGGTTGGGAAGAATTTACCAATGCGGTTATTTCATTTATTTCGAAGGAAAGCGAGCCTGTCGTTTTTGTCTTGTGGGGGGATTATGCACGCAAGAAAAAAAATCTAATTGACTTGTCGAAGCATACCGTTATTGAAAGCGCTCACCCTTCGCCGCTTTCGTCTTATCGCGGTTTTTTCGGATCGAAGCCTTTTTCTAAAGTGAATGAGCAGTTGAAGAGCTGGGGAGAGGATGAGATTAAATGGTAGTTAAACTTCGTAATTGGAAAACCTTCGGTTTTATTCCTACTACGTAATTCCTACTACGTAATTCCTACTGCGTAATTCCTACTGCGTAATTTCTATTGAGTAATTATTTTTCAGAAAATCCGAATTGGATCAATTTCGTTAGTGACTCAGGATTCAATTCCGAAAAACGTTTGTATTTCACGCAATAGCCCGTGATTGTTGCTTTTCCGATGGAAGGGGAAAAGGTTTCTTTGAGGAGGTTTTTGTCTTTGAGTCCGATGAGATAAATAGAAATGCCTGTGGTAGTGGCACATATTCCGATTTGAAAGAATTCTCTCGGATCACCTTTGGCATAATGTAAAGTTTGAAGGCCGTATCCGATTGTCGGATTGGTCACCACTTTTCCTTCTTCATTTATTCCGTTGTCGAACCACAGTTTGCATTTTGGTTCGATTGCTAAAATCAAGTTATGGAGATTTCGCAGCTCGAGGCTTTTGTTTTCCGGCAGGTTGGTTAAATGCAATTCAATTAGCGAATTCACGTTTTTCATCATTGGTTGTTAGTTTGC
>CANGEF010000049.1 GCA_947452685.1 Flavobacteriales bacterium
AAAATGAATACGGCGCGAAATGTATTTTCGAACCGAAGTCCTATTACAAAGCTTGTTGGATAACCACTACAGATCCTGCAAAGCTCGCAGAGTTTTTGCGCATTAAAGGGAATAACATTGTGAAAGACAAAGAGGATCGCGATGTGTTCTTAGCGCCAAGTCAGTTTATGCTCGACATGGAAAAGCAGAACTACCCTGAATTAAGTTTCCATTTCACAAGTGAATTAGACGCATAATAAAAAAGCCCCGAGGGGCTTTTTTTATCTTATTATGGTCACGTGTCCTGTAATGATTTGATCCGGCTGAGGATCGTTGGCTCTTGCTTTTTTTCTGTAAATAATTTGCCAAGTGTAAACATCATTTTGCGCGTAGTAGTTATCATCTCCAGGATTATGCTCTCTAGAATTTCCAATCCATGCATCATCCAAATCGTTTGTTTTAAAAATCTTTTTTCCCCAACGATCGAATATGCTGAACTCATAAAATTCTATTCCTTCTGTGCTTGAGAACGATGGCTTGAAGACGTCATTTACCCCATTGTAGTCAAGTGGTGTGAATGCATTGGGAACATAGACAACAATTCCTTCTACATGAATCACTTGAGTGGCAACATCAGTGCAATTGTACTCATTGGAAACCGTTAACTCTACTAAGTAATCACCTTCAGAATTGTAGGTGTGTGTTGGGCTAATGTCGTTACTCCAATTTGAATCTCCGAAATTCCAGTAATAATTTATGGCGCCAAGGCTGAAATCATAAAACTCGAAATAGGGATACACGATATCTGCTGTTGTCGAACTTGTAGTAAAGCTTGCTGCGGGCGAAGGGTGAACGATGACTTCGTTTTGAAAAGTAACTGTATCGGAGCAACCAAATACATTCGTTACGATAGCCTCTATGCTATATATACCTGGTTGAGAATAATAATGAACAAGCGCAGAAGGATTCAATAGATTGAGAGTTGTTCCATCTCCGAAATTCCAAATTGAAGTAGAAATACCAGTTCCATCAATTTCAAATTCAGCTGTTGTGCCCATGCACAAATCATCTGCAACTGTATTAAGTGTTACAGTTGGTAATTCATGAATAATGAAATCATGACTCACAGAATCGGTGCATCCAAATTCATTTGAAACAATCAATTCAACGGGATGGGCTCCTGCCGTATTAAAGGTAGCACTGTAGTTTAGGGAATTTGTATTGTGAGCAATTCCGTCGTAGATCCAGACATACGGCGCGATAGCGTTTAATGAAGTGTTTTGCAGCGTTGCTGTAACAGGTGTATACAGACATTCTTCTGGTGGAGCTAATGCAAAAGCAGCGAATGGTTGCGGATTGACTTGAACAATTTGATTTGCAATTGCATTGCATGCGAGTAAGGGTAATGTTGGATAATAAGAAGTTGCGTCTATGTTTACGTTGTAAGTGAGTGGCGTAGTTCCTTGATTTAAATAGAGGTGATTCGGATTCGACGTGGTTGTTCCATCTCCCCAATTGTACAAATATGTAGAGGTTGGCAGATTAGTAATTGAAACCAACAGAGGGCTGCAACTATTTACATTGCTATATAGGGCAGTGGTTAAATCCGGAGTATCGTAAACAAAAACATTGTCATTTACAGTCGCTGAACAAATGGTTCCCGATGTATTCTGAAAGGCAGTTAACTGAACAGGTGTTTGAAGACCAGCAGAATTGCCGTTGTTGAATGAGATGGAAGTGTTTCCATTGGTACTAGTACCAAGTGTACCGAAATTCCACAAGTACGTAATTCCTGTGTTTTGATTGTTCGATGTTGATGCAATTAAGTCAATATTGTCTCCCTCGCAAACATTAATTCCTGAAGCGAAAATCTGAGGTAAAGGAGTAGGATAGACATTGACTAATTGGTTTGCAATTGTCGAACAACTAAGCGCTGGTATTGTGCCGTAGGTTATGTTAGAGGTTACAGCTACGGGGTAGGATTGAAGCGCTGGTCCATTGTTTACATAAATATGTGAATTGTTGAAATTTGTTGTTCCGTCTCCCCAATTAATTTGATTGGTTGCTGCGGGTAAGTTGGAAACAGTAACACCTAAATCGCTACATCCAGATGTTGTGTTGAACGAGATCTGGCTGAGATCAGGGTTGTTATATACATGAATAACGGTGGTTGTTGTATTCGTACAATTTGTTCCGGAAAAAGTTGGTGATGTCGCAGTTAGTGTAATTGGAATTGCAAGTCCTTGAGCATTTCCAGCAGGGAACGTGAACGAAGTTGTAGCTGAAGTTGAAGTGCCAAGCCCTCCAAAATCCCAATTGTAGCCAAATCCGGTATCTCCTCCCGTAATAGCACCACTAAAGTTAATAGTGGTTCCAGCACAAAGATTAGATTGTGAAGTCGAAATAATTGGCAATGGATTAGCGAAAACATTCAGATTGGCCACAATCGTATCACTCGCACAGCCGTCTGTGACAACCAAATAGGGATTGTAATTTTGCGCAATATTATTCGTTGCGTAATAGGTGAATTGAACAGAGTTTTGATTTGAAACGATTGTGTTTAGAGGATCATCTAAATGCCATGTTGAGGATAGACTTGTGTTGAATGTCGTATTTGTAAGTGTAACTGTGAGCGGAGAACAGCCGGCATCAGCAGTTGTTATAAATCCTCCATTTATTAAGTCGGGTAATACAGTAACACTATCAATGTAGGTATCTGTTCCACAAGCATTCGTCAAGGTTAATGTCAATGGATAAACATGAGTAACAGAGTCACTCGGGAAGTACATCGACAACAAGTTTGGATTGTAGGAGATGGTATTTCCATAAGTCCAATAATAGGTGAGAGGTTCCCCAACAGAGATGTTGTTCAACACTAAACTGCTTCCAGAACAAATCGTATGGGTTGCTAAAGTAAATTCAGCAACGGGTGTGGGTAATACAGTAATGTCGTGCTGCGCTGTAACCGTTCCACATGCGTTGGTAACAGCAAGTGTAGCGGTGTAGATGGTTGTCACATCGCCTTGCAGATAGGTCACACTTGGAGGGTCTACCAAATTTGCAGAAGAGTATTGATAGTTCCATGATACAGTGTCAGGCGCAAAGGTCCAGTCGTAACTCGTGACGTATAAACCGGAACTCAGATTCGTGAAATTCACGTCAACAGGGGCACAGCCGTAGTCGAGATCTGTCGTGAAATTCGCAACAGGTAGATCATAAATTTGAATAACCGAATTCAAGGTGTCTGTGCAACCGTATTGGTTAATAGCAACCATTTCAATCGTGTGATCTCCCAAGACAGTAAATACAGGAGGCGCAGGATTTGCCAGTAAACTATATATCGTGCCGTCTATTGACCATTCATAAGAACCAATTGTAGCATCTCCATTGCTAAGTGCAATTGGAGAGTTTATACAACCTGTAGTAGGCAATGTGAAAGTTCCTACTGGATTTGGATTTATTGTTACTAGAATCGAGTCGAGTGCGTGACACCCCGTGGCGTTATTAATCAAGTTAGTTACATAATAAAAATTGGTTGGTGCATTCCCAATTGGGTTTGGTAACGTTACGTTAATTAAAGTCGGACCGTTGTTTTGTCCGGGATAGTTCGCCGATGTATTCGGCAACCAATTATAGGTATAGGTATTTGCATCTGGGATGTACTGCAATGATGTTGTCGCCACGTCTGAACAAAAGGTATAGACTGATTGGTTCAATGCTGGAAGAGGATTAACATTGATAACGATGGAAGTGTTCGGCTGTATTGCACATTGTGGTACTTGGTCATAAGCAATATTGGTTACAACATAAGTAGTAGTTTGTGATGGCGTTACGGTATACACCGGATTTGCTCCATTGTAGTTGTCTAAGGTTACACTTTGTCCATTTGCTGTGTAAGTGATGTCATACAATCCACTTGAAGGCGTGAATGCAAAATTGATATCTGAGGATTCTAAAAGACAAATGGTTTCTCCTCCGGTAATAGTCACAATCGGATAAGGATGAACAATGACTTGAGATACGCTGGAGGTAATGCTTGGACAACCTCCTCCGCTCACGAAGGAAATTACGCAATAGTAATAATACGTGCCAGCAACGTTGGAAGGCGGAGAGAAGATGTTGTTGGTCGCTGCATTTATTTGTGTTCCTCCCACTGCGGAATTAGTTGTGTTAAGATACCATTGGTAGGTTGGCAATCCGGTCCCATTGGAGTATGCTACTTGTAAACTCGTGGTGGTTGCGTTTAAACAAAGTTGTTGGGTTCCTAATGGCTGCGTTGAAATTGCAGGAGCCAAGTTTACAACAACAGCTGCCGGATTTGAGGTAACTCCGCAATTAGCGCCGGATTGATTAATCACGCAATAATAATACTGCGTTCCAACAACGTTGCTTGGTGGGGCGTATGTATTCAATGTTGCACCAACGATTGTTGTTCCGCCAGTATTCGAATTTGATGTATTGGAAAACCATTGATACGTTGCGCTTCCATTTCCTCCAGTTACGGAAACGGAAATCTGAGAAGTTGCAGTGTTTTGACAAACAGATTGGGTAACCGTAGGCTGAGCTGAAACGATTGGGTCAGCAACCACTGTTATTGTAGCATTAGTCGAAGTCAATACGTCACATCCAGAACCTGTTAAACTTATAGTTGCGTAATAGTTATACGTTCCCGGAGTGATGAAAGTTGGAGGTGTGTAAGTTGAGTTTGTTGCTCCAGAGATTGAAGATGAAGGAAGGCTGAACCATTGGTAGTTCGGCGTTCCAACACCGCCGGAGTATGCAACGTTCAAAGCGGCAGGAATGGTCCCACCGACACAAATGGTTTGTGCACTAAACGGTTGGGTTGAAACAGTAGGGTCTGGCACCACAATAACAGTAGAAATATTAGAACTAATCATTGAACATCCCCCACTTGCAGAGAAAGAAATGATACAGTAATAGTATGTTGTACCAGAAGTTGAAGATGGCGGGGTGTAATTAGTTCCAGTAGCTGTGGCAATCGCAGTACCACCTGCATAGGTGTTCGATGTGTTTGAATACCACTGATAACTAGCTGTTCCTGTGCCGTTGGTGTAGGCTACGCTCAGTTGTGTTGTCGCTCCACCAACGCATACCGATTGCGTAGCTGCTGGTTGTGTTGTAAATGCAGGGGCAGGCGTGACAATTATTTGTGCGGTTGGGGAATTTACCCCACAATTAGCACCACTTTGTGAAACCACGCAATAGTAATATGTTGTGCCAGTATTTCCAACCGGGGGGGCATAGGATATTGCATTTGCTCCTGAGATGATTGTTCCTCCAGTGTTGCTGTTGGACGCGTTTGAATACCATTGGTAAGAAGGATTTCCTTGTCCGTTTGAAACAACGACCGAGAGGGAAACAACGGATCCTGCATTTTGGCAATATGAGGCGCCTGTTGAAATAGTTGTAGTAGGGTCAGCAACCACGATTACCGTTGCATTGGTAGAGGAGAGCGCATCACATCCAGAACCTGTTAAACTTATAGTTGCGTAATAGTTATACGTTCCCGGAGTGATGAAAGTTGGAGGTGTGTAAGTTGAGTTTGTTGCTCCAGAGATTGAAGATGAAGGAAGGCTGAACCATTGGTAGTTCGGCGTTCCAACTCCCCCAGTATAGGCAACGTTCAATACTGCCGGAATTGTTCCGCCCACACAAATGGTTTGAGTTGTTAGGGGTTGTGCAGAGATAGTCGGATCTGGAACAACAACAACCTCGGCAATATTTGAATTGATCATGGAGCAACCGCCGCTCGCCGAGAAAGACACAATACAGTAATAGTAAATTGTACTAGAAGCAACGGATGGTGGTGTAAATGAAGCATTGGTTTGAAGAGGTATTGCTGTTCCGCCGGAATAAGAATTTGAAGAGTTGGCGTACCACTGATAAGTCGCTGTTCCCGTTCCGTTGCTATAGGCCACGCTGAGCTGAGTGGTCGCACCACCAACGCACACCGATTGTGTAGCAGCCGGTTGTGTCGTAAATGTCGGAGCCGGTGTAACAACGATTTGAGAAGTTGGCGAGTTTACTGCACAGTTCGTTCCGCTTTGGGTAATCATGCAATAGTAGTAGGTTGTTCCCGTGGTGGCAACCGGTGGAGAATAGGATATAGCCGTTGCACCACTGATCATACTTCCGCCAGTGTTACTGTTAGCGGTGTTTGAATACCATTGGTAAGTTGGTGTTCCTTGTCCACCAGAAACGACAACAGCTAAGGCAACTACCGATCCCGCATTCTGACAATAAGAAGCGCCGGAAGAAATAGTTGCAGTAGGATCGGCAACCACGATTACCGTTCCGTTGGTAGAAGTAAGAGCATCACATCCAGATCCTGATAAGCTAATGGTAGCGTAGTAGTTGGAAGTACCTGCAATGGTGAAAACAGGCGGAGTGTATGAACTAGCTGTAGCCCCTGAGATGGAAGAAGTCGGTGTGCCAGCAAACCATTGATATGCAGGTGTTCCAACGCCCCCCGTATAGGCAATGTTCAATGCTGTCGGAATAGTTCCGCCCACACAAATGGTTTGCGTTGTTAGGGGTTGTGCAGAGATAGTCGGATCTGGAACAACAATAACTTCGGCAATATTTGAATTGATCATTGAACATCCACCGCTCGCCGAGAACGAAACAATACAGTAATAGTAAATTGTACTAGAAGCAACGGATGGTGGTGTAAATGAAGCATTGGTTTGAAGTGGTATTGCTGTTCCTCCGGAATAAGAATTTGAAGAGTTGGCGTACCACTGATAAGTCGCTGTTCCAGTACCGTTGCTGTAAGCCACGTTAAGTTGTGTGGTAGTTCCACCAATACACACCGATTGCGTGGTTGTTGGTTGTGTCGTAAATGTCGGAGCGGGCGTAACGATAATTTGAGCAGCAGGAGAGTTCACCGCGCAGTTTGTTCCGCTTTGGGTAATCATACAATAGTAGTATGTTGTTCCCGTAGTAGCAACAGGTGGCGAATAGGATATAGCCGTTGCACCACTGATCATGCTTCCGCCAGTGTTACTGTTAGCGGTGTTTGAATACCATTGGTAAGACGGGGTTCCATTTCCTCCAGTAACAACAACTGCCAGCTGACTAACATTTCCAGCATTTTGACAATATGAAGCGTTCGAAGAAATTGTTGCCGTTGGGTCGGCTACGACATCAATGTTCGCTGTATTTGAAGTTTGTGCTCCACATCCCGCACCGGGTAAAGTTACAGTAACATAATAGCTATTCGTCCCCGCGGAATTAAATACGGGTGGCGAGTAAGTTGTTGAAGTTGCTCCAACAATTGCAGTGTTTGACGGAGAGGAATACCATTGGTAAGAAGGCGTTCCAGCTCCACCGGCATACGAAACGGATAGTGGGGCAGGAATAGTTCCGCCAACACAAATTGTTTGTGAGGGTGTTGGTTGAGTTGAAAGTGAAGTTCCAGTTGATATAATAACTTCAGCAGTATTGGAAGTAATACTCGAACATCCACCACCGGCAAGTGAAATGATTGCATAGTAGTATGTTGTTCCAGCAGTTGCCGAAGAAGGTGTGTAACAGTTTAAAGTGGCACTGCCAATAGGTGTTCCTCCAGTTGTGCTGTTGTTCGCATTGCTGAACCATTGATAGGTTGCCGTTCCGGTTCCATTGGTGTAGGCAACACACATTTGATTGGTTGTGCCACCAACGCATACATTACTGGCTGCGGGTTGGGTTGTAAAGGTCGGAGCGGGATTTACGATAACTGCACTCGCAGCGCTTGTTACTGAACAACCCGATGCTGCAGTAGTAATTACGCAGTAATAATAAACAGTTCCAACTGTGGTAGTTGGAGGAGTGTATGTTGCACTTGTAGCACTACCGATTGAAGTTCCCGAAGTAGTATTGTTTGCAGTATTGCTGTACCATTGATAGAGCAAAGTACCTGTTCCGCCGGAAGCGGTTACTGATAAAACAGCTGGAGTAGCTGTTTGACACAAGGTCTGCATTGCCAGCGGTTGAGCACTAATTGTAGGGTCTACAACAACGATGATTGTCGCAACTTGTGAAGTCACGGTTCCGCAACCATTCCCTGCGTCTGTAACCACACAGTAGTAATAAAATGTACCCGCAGTATTGAACACCGGTGGATTGTAGGTTGCAGCTGTTGCGCTGCCAATAAGAGTCCCCCCTGAATTGGTTGCTGTTGTGTTTGAATACCATTGATAGGTGAATGCACCAATACCTGTTGAAGCCTGCAAAGCCACTGTTAGCGGCGCCGAACTTCCTCCAACGCAAAACGTTTGAGATGCTGTTGGCTGTGTTGCAAGAACAGGGTCGGGTGTAATAATTACGGCAGCTGTGTTAGAAGTTATACTTGAACATCCTCCACCGGTAAGCGTTATGACAGCGTAGTAATAGGTTGTCCCTGCTGTTGTTGAAGGAGGTGTGTAGCATGAAGCTGTTTCACCTGCAATTTGAGTTCCGCCAGTCGTGTTGTTGGCCGAATTACTGTACCATTGGTACGCTGCAGTTCCTGTTCCATTGGCGTAAACCACGCACATTTGTGATGGAGTGCCTCCCACACAAACGTTGCTTGGCGCAGGTTGCGTGGTAAAGGTTGGGGCTTGAGTAACAATTATTGCGGCTGTTGTGCTTGTTACCGAACATCCAGACGCTGCAGTTGTAACTACGCAGTAATAATACATCGTTCCAACAGTAGCAGTTGGTGGAGCGTAGGTGTTAGCTGTTGCTCCTGAAATTAAGGTTCCTGAAGTAGTGTTGTTGGCTGCATTACTATACCACTGATAAAGCAAAGTTCCTGTTCCGCCTGAAGCGGTTACAGTTAGTGGGGTAGGTGCTGCTGTTTGACACAAGGTCTGTGTTGCCAGCGGTTGAACACTAATTGTAGGATCTACAACTACAACAACAGTCGCCACTTGCGAAGTCACTGTTCCGCAACCGTTACCTGCGTCTGTTACCACACAGTAGTAATAGAACGTACCTGCAGCATTGAACACCGATGGATTATAGGTTGTAGCGTTTGCACCGACAATTGAAGTTCCTCCTGAATTAGATGCTGTTGTGTTGGAATACCACTGATAAGAGAATGCACCAATACCTGTTGAAGCTTGCAATGCTACTGTTAATGCAGAAGAACTTCCTCCCACGCAAATGGTTTGTGTTGAAGTGGGTTGTGTAGTAAGAACAGGGTCGGGCGTAATAACAACTGCCGCGATGTTAGAGGTGATGACCGAACAACCACCACCGGTAAGTGATATGACTGCGTAATAATAAGTCGTTCCAACAGTAGTAGCTGGTGGAGAGTAACAAGATGCCGTTGCTCCAGAAATAGCAGTTCCAGTTGTTGTATTGTTTGCGGCATTGCTGTACCATTGATAAGATGGTGTTCCAGTTCCGTTTATAAAGGAAACACACATTTGAGTTGGAGTGCCTCCAACGCAGACGTTACTTGCGGCAGGTTGGGTAGTGAATGTTGGAGCGGGGATAACAATCACAGTGCTTACAGCACTGGTTACTGAACAACCTGAAACAGGAGTGGTAACTACACAGTAATAATACAATGTTCCCACAGTAGAGGTGGGTGGAGTATAAGTATTATTTGTTGCACCATTAATAAGAGTTCCATTCGTTGTGTTGTTTACTGTATTGCTATACCATTGGTATTGCAATGTTCCTGAACCGCCTGAAGCTGTTACGGTTAAAGCAGTTGGGGTTGCATTTTGACACAGCGTTTGAGTTGCTATTGGAACCGTGATTGTAGGGTCGGGAACAACCACAACAGCAATCTCTGCAGAGGTGCTGGCGGTACAGCCGCTTCCCGATGTATTTATAGTCACGGTGTAATTGAAAGTTCCTGTCGAAGAGAAAGCTGGTGGTGTGTATGTAGATAATGTTGCACCACTGATGGCGGGTGTTGGAGCGCCAACAAGGTTCCACTGGTAACTTGGAGTTCCTATGCCATTTGTATAAGCTCCTGTTAAGGCATTCGGAACTGTTCCGCCTACGCAAATGGTTTGAGTTGCAGGTGTAGCAGATGCCACGGGGTCAGGGACAACAATGGCAGGTACATTGTTTGAAATTATTTGATTGCAATTTGTATTGTTTGGAAAGGTCACTACACAGTAATAATAAATGGTTCCAACCGCTGTTGCTGGTGGGACAAAACTTGCTGAGGTCGCTCCAGGTATTAGAGTTCCTCCTGTACTACTTGCTGTGCTATTGGAATACCACTGGTAGGTAGGTGTGCCTATCCCGAGATAATTGACAACAACACTTATGGCGTTAAAGGTTCCACCTAAACATACACTAGCAGGCAATTGTGGTTGGGTGGTAAATGTGGGTTGGGGTGAAACTACCACAGTTTGAGTGCAAGTACTTGCGCAAGAATTCATAACTAATCCAGTTTGAGGATTAATTGGTTTTACAGTTAATGTTATAGTAAAAGTTTGATTAATAGAAGTTGTGTTAGTAAATGTAAAGGTTGGATTCGTTGCAGCAGTATTACTAATGGTGTAGCTAACTCCTGTTACGTTATTAGGAGTTATGCTCCAAGAATATTGAAGTTGCAAAGGAGTACCGTTACAACTAGGGGGCGAGGACGAATTAGATGTAGCTACAGAAATTCCCGAGCAACCCGAAGTAGGGTTCAGCGTAAAACCACAAGTTGGAGGAGGAATGACACAGAGGGTGTGAGTGTCGATGTCGTCACCACAGGTATTTTTCATTCTCAAGGAATAAGTGTATATGCCTGCTTGATTGAATGTGGCACCTATGTTCGTAGAGCCCGTTTGCCAAGCCGCCGTATTGTTACTTCCATTGTTTGTTCCAAGAGAAGAACCTGCACTTAGTGTATACGGATTTGTATTTGTTGATGTGATTGTCCAAAAATATGGTGTCGAGCTGCTGCAAGAACCTGAAATTGCTGGAATAACCATTCCGTTTGTGGATGAATTTATTGTGGTAACTAAATCTCCAATGCAAGCGGTTTCAGTTGATAGTGTAAAATTGCTGTTTGGTCCTTCACTTATGTAAATTACACTGCTGCATGAGGGTTGAGGCGAAGAGCATGGATTTTGAGTGATCACACATGGTGAAAAGGCGTTGTTAAATGGAATATTATTGAAATAAACTGTATGTCCACAGCTAGAGGTTTGAAAAACATGTGTTAAAACTGCAGGAGTATTTGGTTGCACAAAAGTTTGCTCAGGGCTACCATCCCCCCAATTAACTGTGTAGGAAGTTCCACTTACATTTGACGGTGGCACGTTGAAGTAGAAACTGGTTGTTGAACCAACGCATGATGAAGCTTGATTTTCGAATACAGTAATGGTTGCTGGTGACGGAGAACTTCCAACAAAAGCGTTTAAGGTAATTGAACTAGAGCAACCATTCAAGAGGTTCATTGTTAGCTGTATAGGATGGTTCCCTGGAGCGAAGTTGTGAAAAATAAGATTATTCCAGTTCGGAGTGCTTGAAGAGGATATTGTTTGAATAGGACTTCCATCATTCCAGTTTATAGAGTAATTTGAAATGATTGAACCAGGGCTGTTAGGAAGGTTTATTGAGAAAAAAATATCTCCCGTGGTTTCTCCAGTTTGAAGACAATAAGTCAAACCCGATGGACTTGTGCTGTTAATTTGTGGTGAAACGACATTTACATTTACGACATCCGAAAAAGTACAAGAGCTATAAGTTGCATTTACCGTAAAATTGTATGATCCTGCAGGTAAATTGTTAAAAGTAGGGTCTGCTTGTGTTGAAGTGTAACCACCATTATTGCTTGTCCAGCTGTAGGTGACATTATTCTGCTGATTGGTTGTTAAGCCATTTGTAATAGTAGAATTTAATACAGCATTTTGTCCAGGACAAGTTGTGATATCTGTTCCTGCATTAATGGTGATATTACTGACCGTTATTTGAATGCTTGAATTATCTGTACAACCATTGGCCGTTGCGACACCAGTGAATGTGTAATTTCCAATTGGAAGATTATTAAATGAAGGGTCTTCATTTGTTGAGGTATACCCACCAGTATTGCTTGTCCAAGAATAAGTAACTGTTCCGCCGGTAGGAACATTGGTTACACTTGAATTAATATTTGCGGTTGCTCCTTGGCAAATAGTAAAACCATTACCTGTACTTAAATTGAAATTATTATTGTTATTAGGTTGTTGAACCGAAATTTGGTCAGTTGTTGTGCAATTACTTCCTGCGTAGGTAACCGTTACAATGTATGTTCCGTCAAGGGTATTATTAAAGTTGGGGATGGTATATGTACTTCCTGTTGCGCTCAAGTTAACATCAGGTACACCTTGCGTGTCTGAATTAAACACCCATGTGTATATTGGTGACCCTACTCCAGTTGGACCTCCTGAAATTGTTGCAGTTAATGTTATGCTCGTCCCATTACAATATTCAACGTCCGGTCCAAGCGAAACATTCAATCCATTGCAATTCTGCCCAAAAACATCAAAAGAAAAAATGCTGAAAAACGCCAAGAAAACGGCAGTTTTAATAAGAGCGTTAATATTATTCTTCACACTAAAAACTTTCAACAAACAAGGCATCGCATTTAATTTGTCGCAAAGGTAACTCTTTCTTGCTGAATAGTTTATTTTGTTTATAAAACAAAAGGAGCCCAACTTGGGCTCCCTCAATAAATTCAAAGGCTTTGTTATTTCTTTTTAAAATTCGGGCATTTAAAATTCAATTGGTCGTTTCCAGCTTTTTTCATTCGCTTATTTCCTGCTCTCTGTGCCGAATGATTCCGCTTATTATGCGAAGAATAATTAAACCCTTTCTTCGGGCTGGAACAGGATGATTGTGTGGTCACAACTGTTGCCATGCAGAGCAAAGCAAACAAGAAATAAGTGAGTCTGAAAAAGCGCTTCATTTTAATGTTGAATTAATACCGTTTTATTCGTCTTGCCTTTTGAAGTGGTTAAACGGAAAACATACAAGCCATTCGGAAGATTGGAAACTTCCATTCGACTTGAATTGAATTCTGTTC
>CANGEF010000050.1 GCA_947452685.1 Flavobacteriales bacterium
AAGTCTTCCGCATCATCGGAATTGTTTACCATTTTAAGTAGCATGAAATAAACTGAATCTTTGTACCTGCCCATCAATTCGGTATAAGCACGCTGATCTTTTTCGTTCAACGCACGAAGCACAAGCAGGTAGTCCTTTTTGGCTTTATCCGATAAATGATCTATCAATTCCATTTCTGTGGTTTACGAACGAGGTTATGCAGGTAAAGCATCGAATGTACTAAAAAAAGGTGCTTCTCTAACAAGGGAAATAGCCAAAGAATGTCTTTCGATATTTTCAACTTGTTACAAGAAACATTTAAAACTATAAATTGAACAACATATCTTATAAAAATCAATCCGCCTAAAACTCCCAACAAGGCTGGGTTCGGATAAAGAATTGACAGTCCAATTGCGGCCATCCACAAACTGAAATAGGTCAGTGGCCAAAGCATCAAAGAGAACTTCACACTTCCCTTGTACAGCGGCGCCGTTGTGAAATGTCTTTTCTTTTGAAACGACCATTTCGCAAAAGTCTTGTGAGGTTCTGAAACAGTTTGCGCTTCGTAATGAAAAACATTTTGAGTGTTGCGAGCCGTCGATGCTTCCTTCACAAATAAATCATCGTCTCCAGAAGCCAATTTATAATGGGTTCTAAAACCACCTATTCTGAAAAACGCGGTCTTCGTGTAACACAAGTTTCTACCTACTCCCATGTAAGGTCTTCCATTCTTTGCAAAGCCCAAGTAGTTGAGCCCAGTAATGAAAGCGTCGAAACGAATGAGCTTATTCAAATAGCCCGGGTATTTTCTATATCCACTGAACCCGAGGGCTATCTCCTTTCTCTCGCCAACACCTTGTGTCATCTCAGAAATCCAATGGCTGCTAGTTGGTCTACAATCGGCATCAGTAAGAAGAACCACATCATACATGGCGGCTTTAATACCTAAGGTAAGAGCGAACTTCTTCCCCTGCATCATTTGCTTGTCTTCGTTGATCTCTATGACATGCATGCTCGGATAAGAAACTTGCAGCGCTTTCAAGATATCGGCAGTATCGTCCCAGCTACTATCGTTAACCACAATAAGTTGAAACTTATGAAAATCTTGTTCCATAATTACTGGAATCAATTCCATAAGGTTTGCTTCTTCGTTTCTTGCACAAACAATAACTGAAACACCATCGGGAGAATCTCCTTCAGATTTCTTGCCTTTTGTTGCCGATAAAAAATATTTCAAGTTGTAATAAACCTGAACAAGAAATGATAGGGCCACTAGAACAAGCAGCGATAATTCAACCGTTGAGAATTTCCATATCCAGATTGCAAATGTTTTTTCCATGAGTGTTGCGAAATTACTCTGCGCATGGGTTTGCAACAATAAAAAAGGCCGGTAACCCGGCCCTTTTTATTCACAATAGAAGTGATTCTATTTACTTTTTAATGATAAGCGGAAGCGAATCTACTTTTCCAGCAGAAACTAGCTTCACGATGTAGTATCCATTTGCCAAAGAAGAAGTGTCTACTTTAACATTTGCACTCATTGTTTTTGTTGAAACAACAACATTTCCAGCCACGTCGACAATGTACAAACTAGAGTTCGCCAAAGCGCCGATCAATTGAATCTCATTTTGTGCTGGATTTGGATAAAGTGTGACTGCTGTTTCAGTCATACTTTCAACACCACTTCCCGTTAAGCAGAAATTGGTAGTCTCCGAATTTGTAAATGTTCCACCAGCGGCCAATGAAGTTCCCGAAGCGTCAGACACTGCGTAAGTTCCATTTCCATATGCACAACAAATACCGTCGCCATATACATCGTTAATCACGAAATCATAGCAGCCTGGTGCTAAGCAAACCGACTCGCTCGTTGAAGTGGTTGCAGCGGGATACACGCCATTCGAAGAAGTGATAACCACTCCGTTTTGCTGAATTTCCCAAGAAGTTTCTTCAGAATATTGGTCGAAAGTAATGTCTACTGTAATTGTAACCGTTGGACCTACTACTGCATTACACGAAATAGAAACTGAATTGTTGTTCGCATTTTCATCGGTTGAACCGTTCGGATTTAATACGGTTACCGAAATATTGTTCGCGCCATTTGTAAGCGTAAGAGCAGGTAAATTCACGTTAGCAGATGCATATTGTGCAAGAGACCCTGTCCAGTTGATGGTTTGAATTGCACCCCCATTAACTGTGAACTGAATGGTGCAAGACGTTAACGTCGTAGCTCCATTGTTCATCAAAGAGAAAACTGGAGAAACAGTAGAACCACAAATATTTGAAGGTACACCTGTAATACTTGAAGCAGAGGCATCGAGTTGTGCAACAACAGCACCTGTTGGATAACCATCTACGATTAAGTTACCTGTATTGGCTGGATCTAACCAGTCTTTCAGACGTGTTGCGGCTGTAGTACCCGTATTCCAACTTATTCCGAAACGTCCGTATGAATCGCCTTGTCCGTTTTCCACTGAACCGTTACATGCAGAGCCTCCACCAAACAATTGACCAATGATTCTGTGGTTTTGATCGAACAGTGGTGATCCTGAAGAACCTGGCTCTGTAATTCCATTGTCCCATTGTAACACATTCCAAACCGTAGCCACTGGATTTCCCCATGTACCTTGAGTGAGGGCATTGTTCTCAAAAGAAATCTTTTTCAAATCTCCTGACGGATGATGAATACCTGTAGCCGAAGTGACTGTAGCGGCGTCTGAAGCATCCCAACCAGCATACTGAACATTATAACTCGCAGGCGGTGTTGAACTCAACTGAACTAAACAGAAATCACTTCCTGCATTTTTCGCCTTCAGAGTGCATCCTGAAATGGTTTGATTGGTTGGGCCGGTTGTTCCGGTGCATCCCGCTGTTTCGTGATTAAAAACAAACACCCAACTTGGTGTTGCGCCTGCAGAATAGCAGTGATTTGCAGTTAAGAAATAGGGAGTACCGTCATTCGCTGTGTTATTTACCAAAGCTCCTGTGCAACTTGCTGAACCTCCGCTTAGGATTAACGCTACAGCTCTTTTTTCTACTTGCCAAGGGGCACCTTCTGGACAATTGATATTGTTGTTGCAAGCTCCGCTTGTTCCATACGGTCCGCGCTCTGCGTCAAACTCTGCAAAGTGGTTCATTAACACCGGACGGTAACCATGAACCACCATAGAAATAACAAAAGAAACTTGATCCTTCACCGCATTGTTTGCTTGAACTTCCACAACAATTTTATCGTGTTGCAAAATAGAAGTCGCTAAAACACGGTACTCTTGATTGTTTTTGTGATTAAATGAACCCAAGAACTCCTCACGATCTGCAGACCAGATGAACATCTCTGCTCCCTTAGGAAGATAAAAATCTTCAAAAACTAAGTTAATTGTTCTTGCTCCTGTACATTCAATTCCGAACTGCCAAATACTCTTATTGTTTTCGATTGCTCTCCATGAAGCTTGATTCAGACCGAAAGCTGTTTCATGCTCGAACCCAAAGCGGTAAGGAGCTTCTTTGTATTGATCTACAACCGCATCTTCAGCTGCTAAAGCCTCCATATCAATGGCCGGCATAGTTGTGATAGGAATTTGTGAACTTACGTGTTTGTCTTCCCAATTGTATGGAAAACCACCGAAAGAAACTTGCGCCGTTGCTGCCAAAGCAAACGAAAAGGCAAAAACAGAGAGTAATTTTTTAATCATAAATTTTTTGGTTTCAAGCGTGAAGATAATTCAATCTTTATAAAACCAAAGAACAAAATTCCTTACTCTGTTGAAATCCTTACTCATTAGGAGAAACAAGTATCTTTCCCTCAACATTTCCATTCAAAATTACCACTACATTATTCGGTGTATTCAAAAACAATTTCCTTAAATCAATGGCAATCTCCTTTTCTATTCTTGCTCGACAAGCGTCGTCATTGTTGACATGCGTGAGACTTAAATTTACCTGAGGAGGCAAGCTCTTCTGGTATCGCTCATCCCAAGACACTTCGAAAAAATGTTCATTACAGCCGCCTGAATAAGCCACCTTTACAATCAAAAAACCTCCATCTTGGTGCTTCTCCAAAACTTCAAAATTATCTAACCGTCCTTTTGCATTGGTCTCTGAAGGCAATTGCACGGGTAAAATATTTTGAATACTTGGAAAGTCTTTTATTGGCACTACAGCCACATCCTTATTCCTTCTGCAAGAGGGGAATGACAGCAGTAACAATGCTGCTAAAAAAATAATTAAGTTCTTTTTCATTCTGTAATTGAATTGATTTCAGATAATCTCTCTTCCAGCGCCTTCATTTCGTCACGGTATTGGGCTGCCTCCATAAATTCCAAATTCTCTGCCGCTTTTTCCATTTTTCGTTTGGAAGCCGAAATCGCCTTGTGAATTTCTTTTTCTCCCCAATTTGCCATCACAGGATCCGCGGCAATCGAAGGCCTTGAAAAATCACCTTCGGAATACATGCGTGGTTTCATTTCAAGCACATCGCTAGCCTGACGAAGAATTGACGTTTTGTGCTTGATGATCTGAGTTGGTTCAATTCCATTCAGAGCATTAAATTCCATTTGCTTTTGCCGTCTACGCTCCGTTTCATCAATGGTCTGAGCCATGCTGCCCGTTATTTTGTCGGCGTATAAAATTACCCTTCCATGCACGTTTCGTGCAGCCCTTCCTGCGGTCTGGGTTAAAGACCTTCTATTCCTTAAAAAGCCTTCTTTATCTGCATCTAGAATTGCAACCAAGCTTACCTCAGGAAGGTCTAATCCTTCTCTCAATAGATTCACTCCAATAAGAACATCAATCTCTCCCTCGCGAAGTTGACCTAAAATATTTATTCGCTCAAGGGTACTCACTTCGCTGTGTATGTATCTGCACTTCACATTCATGCGCTCCAGATATTTATGAAGTTCTTCGGCCATGCGTTTGGTTAGGGTGGTAACCAAAACTCGCTCATTAGCTTCTATGGTCTTTTGAATTTCATTCATTAAATCATCTACTTGATTCAACGACGGGCGAACTTCTATTGGAGGATCTAATAGTCCGGTCGGACGAACCACTTGTTCAATAACAACGCCTTCAGTTTTGCGCAATTCGAAATCGGCTGGCGTAGCTGAAACGAAGATGACCTGGTTTTGTATCGACTCAAATTCATCGAAGGTCAGCGGACGATTGTCCATGGCTGAAATCAAACGGAATCCATGCTCAATCAAATTAACTTTTCGCGAGCGATCCCCTCCAAACATAGCGCCCACTTGAGGTACCGCGACGTGACTCTCATCAATTACCATCAGGAAATCATTCGGAAAATAATCCAACAAACAGAATGGCCTTTCCCCTGCTTGTCTCCGATCGAAATATCGACTATAGTTCTCAATTCCTGAACAATAGCCGAGCTCCTTCATCATTTCAATATCGTAATTCACTCGCTCTTCCAATCGTTTGGCTTCAAGCTTTTTCCCTTCTTTGTTGAAATTTTCGGTTTGAACTACCATGTCTTGCTGTATCTGCCAAATCGCATCGTGAAGCGTTTCCTTGGAAGTAACAAATAAGTTTGCAGGAAAGATGGTTGTCTGGTCGAAAGAGGTCGATGTCTTTCCCATAACAGGGTCTAACATCTTAATGCTTTCAATTTCATTTCCGAAAAACACAACGCGTAAGGCATAATCAGCATAAGCTAAAAATATATCCACTGTATCTCCCTTCACCCGAAACATTCCTCGCTCCAATTCTGCATTGGTTCTGCTGTATAGCGATTCCACCAGTTTATACAAAAATGATTGGCGACTCAATTTCATTCCGACCTGAATAGGTATAATGCTTTTATGAAATTCCTGCGGATTTCCAATTCCATATATGCACGAAATACTTGCAACCACAATTACATCGCGTCTTCCACTTAACAATGCACTTGTTGCGGCCAATCGAAGCTTTTCAATTTCTTTATTGATGCTCAAATCCTTTTCAATATAGGTATTCGTAACAGGCAAGTACGCTTCGGGTTGGTAGTAATCGTAATAGCTCACAAAATACTCAACCAGATTCTCTGGAAAGAACTGCTTAAACTCTGAATACAATTGCGCTGCTAAGGTTTTATTATGACTTAGGATAAGCGTTGGCCGTTGGGTTTGCGCAATCACATTGGCTATGGTAAAGGTCTTGCCGCTTCCTGTTACACCAAGCAATGTTTGATATTTTTCATTGTCATTCAACCCCTTTACCAAATCATGAATGGCGGTCGGCTGATCGCCACCCGGAGTAAAATCTGTTATCAATTTGAATTGCATACGAGCGAATTTAGATTAGAAAAACTGAGGTACAAAAAAAGGCCCTAAATCGGGCCTTTTCAAGAATAACTTATATGCTATTTATTCGCCTACAACTTCGAAGTTGAATGTAGCACTTACCTCTTTGTGTAATTTAACACGAGCTTCATAAGTACCTAAGTTCTTAATGTGCTCTTCAGAGATGCTAATACTCTTTCTGTCGATTGCATAACCTTCTTTCGCTAATGCTTCAGAAAGTTGAATGGTGTTGATGCTACCGAAGATTTTTCCGGTATCAGAAGCCTTGGTGGTTAACTTAATGCTTACAGAAGCTATCTTCTCAGCAGTTGCTTGCGCTTCAGCCAAAATTTTAGTTTCCTTGTGAGCACGTTGCTTCAAGTTCTCTGCGTGCATTTTCAAAGCTGAATCTGTAGCAGGAATTGCATATCCTCTTGGGATTAGGTAGTTACGAGCGTAACCAGCTTTCACTGCTACAATCTCGTCTTTAGCACCTAATTTCTCAATGTTTTCTTTTAGTATAATTTGCATGACCTAGTCCTCCTTAATTTATTTCAACATATCAGCTACGTATGGCATTAAAGCCAAGTGACGCGCTTTTTTAATTGCCTGAGAAACCTTACGTTGATATTTCAACGAAGTTCCAGTAAGACGACGAGGAAGAATTTTTCCTTGCTCGTTACATAACTTCAACAAGAAGTCTGCGTCTTTGTAGTCGATGTATTTGATACCTGATTTCTTGAAACGGCAATACTTTGCTTGCTTGGTTTCAATATCAATTGGATTGAGGTAGCGGATTTCTGAATTATCGCTCATGGGTTCAATTTTTTAAGGTTATGCCTCTTTAGAAGCGGCTTTCTTTTCTTTTAATTTGTTTCTGCGGCTTTCTGAATATTCCAAGTGGAATTTATCCATTACCGTAGTTAAGAAGCGAATCACGCGCTCATCGCGACGGAATTCAGTTTCTAAAACACCAATAACATCTCCAGTAGCCTCAAACTCCATTAGATAGTAGAAACCAGTTGATTTTTTCTGAATTGGATAAGCCAATTTGCGTAGGCCCCAGTTCTCTTCGTGTTTAATCGAAGCACCTTTTCCTTTCAGAAACTTTTTGAACTTGTCTACTGTTTCCGCCGCCTGATCATCAGACAGCACGGGAGTCAAAATGAAAACAGTTTCGTAACGATTCATGATATATTTATTTTAAAATGGACGGCAAAAGTACGAAAAACTTTCAAACTTCCAAGCTTTCAAGGGAATAGCTTGCAAAAATGTTAATCCAACTCCCAAATTCGATTCTTTTTCCTGAGTCGAAAACCGGATAAAGAGTGCTTTTGCCAAAAATGAAGAACCAGATAAACAACAATGGGTGAGCCGAAGGTAAGGAAAGAGAGGTAAACAAATGAAAGACGAATTCGATTGGAATTCATATCGAGTTTTTTCCCTAATGCATCACAAACCCCGAAGAATCGCAGCTCGCAAAAATCAAATAAGGACTTCATCGCATTCATTTTGTTTTAGTTTTTCAGCTCCCAAAGCGCAATTTAGGCATTTTCTAGACTCGCAATACATTCCATACAAATGAATAAGTCCTTGCGATTCCAATGCGTTTGTTCCAACAACGTCATGAATTTTCCATAAGCGAATAATTCGATTGTCTTCTAGCGGAATCATCTCTAACAATTCCAATGCCCGCTCGGCATACGATTCGTCCATTTTTCTTTCGTGAAGAAAAAAGAGTAGCGGAGCGAAAACATTTACCGCCAAATGTGCGAACAAAGGATTCACTCTTCCTTTTTTATAGAATTCTAATTTCCATTCTTTCATTTCTGCCTTATTGAAAATCATATTCCACCAGCGTGAAATGTGAGGAAGCTCATCTGCCAATTGTTCAACCCGAACTTTGTTGCTTCTTCGTGGACGGATCTTTCCGCTATTCAAAGATTGAGGCGTTAGTAGAAACCATTGGTTGGCTTCAATGAGCGCTGTAGCTTGCTTCCAAACAACGGCCTTTCCTCGTGTCTTTTCGAAACCGAACATCTGAACAAGAACGGCCTTTAGTAATTCAGGCTCATCCATGAGACGCAAGGCATTTCGAAACGAAAACCGCGTTGCCACTTGTTCAAACAACTCTCCGTTTAGACCGAAGCCAAAGGCCCTAAAAAACTTTTCATAAAACAATTGCAAGAGGTCTCCGTTCAGTTCTGTCGATCGAACTCGCCATTCAGAAACTCTTTTTTCCAAACGCTCAACGGCCATGCGGTTGATCCAATTGGTTCGAACCACGCTTCGTATGCCTCCGAAATTCCCTCCGCAAGGGATGTGATCTTGAATGTTTTTCCAATTTTGAACGGTTTCCCATTGACCTGGAATAATGTAATTTTTCAATTCGAGAATTGGCACGTTGGCAGGTATTTGATGATCCTTTTCATAAACCACGTGCAGAATTACATTGTCGTAACGCGGGTCGCCTGTATGCCCATGAAGCAGCCAATCCGAAGACTTCACGTGAAGTTCTACAGGCCCGCACCACAGCATCTCGCCTATTTGAACCCGCGCGTCCATAAAGTCTGGACCTGCATGCCTGTTCAAAAAACCAGGGTATTCGACATGTACAACATTGCCATCTGTTGTTCTTAAAGGCAGTTGAGCGAACGACTGTGTTCGCCAAACAAAGTGTAAAAATTCTTCTTTCATGAACCGAAATTCGAATGCCAATTGCAAAAAGTCAAGAAATGCTTATGCCATAAAAACGCTACTTGCCCTGATTTTACTTATCTTTATAACGCATAAATTTCCCAAATGAAACATCTTTACCTTTTCTTTTTTATCGCTTTTTCACTACCCGCAATGGCTCAACCTGGCGATACCACCTTTGTTCAAACCTTTACTTTTGCAGCTCAAAACAATCCTGCGAATGCATACGATTCGCCAGGAAGAAGATGGTTTCAATTTCCAGCGTCGAACAATGGATTGAATTATCAGAAGGTATTGATGTACCACACCCTGAAATGTTTCAGCGATGGTACGGCAGGCGGACTGGCCTATCCATGCGGAGAATGGGATTACTTAACCTATACAAACCTGTTCGAGCACACAGGAATGTTGGACTCCACTCTTCAACAACATCCGCATTTCTTAATTAACAATCAAAACTTCTCCACGGCTGCTATTCGCGCAACAGCGCCCTTCGATATTTTCCAAACAGAACAGATCACTTCCACCTTAACCAATCCGAGCGCTGCAGTATCTATGGGTGTTGGAAATAACAATCAATCTTCCCTTGCGCCTTTTACAAGCAATGAAAGCGCGCGTTTCCAATGGTTGTATTCCAACACAGAACTCGCCTCCTCGGGTGTTCTAGCAGGAAATATTTGGCAGATTGGTTTCGACCTAAATGGAAATGCAGGTGCTTATGAAAACCTTCGCGTTCGAATAAAAGCTACCACTTCGTCAACACTTACTGCGTTGGACAACGGCGCCATGAACACCTATTACTTAAGCAATACAACTGTTAATCAAAATGGGACATTCTATCTAACATTAAATTCTCCCTTCACTTGGGATGGTGCGAGTAACATTCTTGTTGAAGTATCATACGACGGCAGCCCTTCAGAAATTGGCATTGCCTCATTGGGCGAAGGTTCAAACTTAAACGCTATGGCATCCATAGGCAATAACAAATTCGTTCGCTTCGATGGAAACGATGAGATTCGCATACCCGCTTCAGCATTCGAATCTATTTCAACGGAAGTAACCGTTGCCTTTTGGTTACGAGGAGATGCAACTGTTCAACCCGAAAACGGAACCTGCTTCGAAGCGAAAAACAGCAACAACAATCGAGTATTGAATGCACACATACCTTGGAGCAACAGCCGCGTATATTGGGACGCGGGAAATTCAGGTGGAAGCTACGACCGTATTGACAAAGCAGCGAATCCATCAGATTTTGAAGGCGTTTGGAATCATTGGGCCTTCACAAAAAACAGCGTTACAGGTGAAATGAAAGCCTACTTGAATGGCGCGCTGTGGCATAGCGGAACTGGAAAAGTTTTTCCAATGAATGCGATTTCACAATTCAGTATTGGAGCGGCGTCAACATGGAGCAATTTCTACCGCGGAGACATCGATGACTTCAGCGTTTTCTCAACAGCTCTTTCAGATGTTGAAATACAAAATCTATTTTCAAATGGAACAACCGGATCGTCTTTGCTTGTTCAATACAATTTTAACAACGACAGCAACGGCGTTGTGAATGATGTTTCCGGAAACAATTTCAACGGGTACACCTTGGGTAATCCGAATTTCATTCCGTACAGCGGATATGAATTAACGCAAAGTGCCCAAGCCTTGGACTTCAGACCAAGAACGTATTTCACCCAAGGAAATTCATTAACGACTTCGCAAATAACCAATACCCTTAATGTTGAAGTTTATGACGCCCCCATTTCAAAAATTGAATATCAGATTACCAATCACAATCCTGAAATTTTAAACATTGAAACAACTTATTTATCGCGCTGGCAGTTCACTTATAACGCTATTGGTGAAAAGATCGATAGTACGTTCGCAGCAGAAGATGTTGTTTTAACAAATGACACCCTATTCTATTACAGCGCACCTTTCGATGTCGTGAATCGCTACGAGTTAGGCCGATTCATTACGCCTTATGGTATTCAATTGGATTTAGGTGATGGTTGGACATGGATTTACGACGTAACCGATTTCGCAAACTTACTTCGCGACAGTGTTGAACTCGAAGCAGGAAATTGGCAGGAACTTTTAGATTTGAAGTTTGTATTTATTGAAGGAACACCGGCAAGAGATGTAAAACGCATTGAAAATGTATGGCAAGGGAACTATGGTCTTGGCGGATTTAACAGCGTTATAAACGAAAAAACTTTCACCCTTCAACCCACTGAAAGCGAAATAAAACTTCGATCCACAGTAACCGGTCACGGCTTTGGAAACGACGCCAACAATTGTGGCGAATTCTGTTACAACACCCATTCAGTTAATGTAAATGGAAACCCAACTTTCAGTTGGGAAATCGTACATGACTGTGACAAGAACCCTTTGTTTCCACAAGGAGGAACATGGGTATATTCGCGCGCAGGATGGTGCCCAGGCATGGAAGGAAAAACAGAAGAATTCGAACTCACCCCTTTCATTCAAAACAACCAAGTGAGTGCTGAATACAACATTACCACAGACCCTTACGGAAACTATGTTACGGAGAGCCAAGTGATTTATTACGGAGCGAAAAATCACGCCCACGACCCTGAAATTGAACAAGTACTTGCACCGAGTAATTGGGAAAATCATTCTCGTTGGAACCCCATCTGCGACAATCCCAAATTCGTTTTACGCAATAAAGGATCAATGCCATTAACGGAAGTTAAGATATCCTACGGTGTAATTGGCGGGGCAACTGAAGTATACACGTGGACCGGAAATCTTGGGTTTATGGAAAGTGAAGTTGTTGAACTTACCTACACCGATCCCATGCTCTGGAATTCAAGTTCAACAACGGGCCGATTCTTTATTGATCTCGGAGAAAGTGCAAATGGCGCAGATGAAAACCCTTCCAACAACCACGCTGAATCAGCATTTACGCGTCCTCCTGTATACTCCTATTTGCCAAATACCGACAACAATAAACTTATCATTATTTTCAGAACGAACCTATCATACAATCAGAACGCTTATACACTTTACGATATAAACGACAACGTCATTTTCACGCGCACATTTAACCAAGCAAACACTACTTTTCGAGATACCGTTGAGTTGAATGCCGGTTGTTACCGATTCAAAATAACCGACACAGGCGGCGATGGACTTTCATTCTTCGCTAATAATGATGGAAATGGCTATTGCAATTTAGACCGCGTTGCTGGAGCTTATTTCAAACAATTCGAAAACGACTTCGGAGCTGAAATTGAACAATATTTTTATTGGAATACGAATTTGGTTGGTGTTGAAGAACAGGTGACAAAAAACACCCAAGTGCTTCTTATGCCGAATCCTGCCAAGCAAAAAGTTAAACTCATTGCCAATGGTTTCAACGAACAATTGACCTATACTTTGCGCAATCTACAAGGACAAATTTGCAAGCAAGAGCGAATGAACCGAACCGATAAAACAGGAACTATTGATATTGACCTGAACGGATTTGCAGCTGGTATCTACTTCGTGCAAGTGCAAGACTTGAACAACAGCTCTACAGTAAAGCTTATTGTTGAATAAAGATCTAAATCTTATTGCTTCTTGAAAGCAAGGCTGCGTCTAACAGCGTGATTGCCGCCATTGCTTCAACAACTGCTACTGCGCGCGGAAGTACGCATGGATCGTGACGACCAGCGGCCTCAAGTTCTACTTCCTCGTGGTTTGTATTCACTGCCATTTGCTTTTTGCCTATGGTGCTTGTTGGCTTGAACGCTATTTTGCAAACGATGTCTTTTCCATTTGAAATACCACCTTGAATGCCACCGTCGTGGTTGGTTTGAAGTGAATCGTTGTTCTCACTTCCTTTTCTTAATGTAGAAGAAAACCCATCTCCAATTTCAAAAGCTTTGACTGCATTTATGGAAAGCATCGCATGTCCCAATTGCGCATGCAACTTATCGAAAACGGG
>CANGEF010000051.1 GCA_947452685.1 Flavobacteriales bacterium
ATACGCATAGAAATAGGGCAAATCCAAAGATGCATAGACCACCTTTTTATTCAGATTATCTCTATATTCCCTGGCCTTCTGCAACATTAAAGTGGTCTTTCCTGTTCCGCGAGCTCCCTTGATTTCAATGAGCCGATTTTCCCATTCAATGGTGCTAAAAAGCAATCTTCGAAACTGGAGATCAACATTTTCAATTAATATGTTGCTGATTTCTAATACTATACTCATTTTATGTAATTGACTCCACAAAAATAGCAAAAAAAACGGAATTCATTACTATTTTTTCGTAAGGCATACAAAAACAAGGTCCTGCGGAAGGTGTGTTACAAGGTCTTACAGAAGGTGCTTCGCAAGGACGCTTCGCGTAGCGACCTTCCGCAGGACCTTCCACAGGACCTTCTGCAAGACCTTTCGAAGAATCTACGAAGTAATGGCTCTGACCCCCGGCAACTCAATGCCTTCAAGAGATTCAAGCATGGCACCACCGCCGGTGCTGACGTATGAGACGTCGTTGGCTAAGCCAAACTGATTAATAGCGGCTACTGAATCGCCGCCGCCGACAAGTGTGAACGATCCGTTCTTAGTGGCTTCCACCAAGGCGTTCGCAACGGCAATAGTGCCAGCCGCAAAGGCCTCCATTTCAAACACACCCATAGGGCCGTTCCACAATACTGTTTTCGATTGCGCAATAATTGAAGCGAAATGCTCGCGCGATTTCACACCAATATCCAATCCCATCCAACCGGCTGGAATGTTAGCTATGCTGCACTCCTTGTGATTTGCGTCGGCCGCAAAGGCGTCTGCAATAATCGCGTCGGTAGGCAAATACAAATTCACATTCTTGTTACGCGCCATCTCCATCAACTCCAACGCCAAGGCTAACTTGTCGTCTTCCACCAATGAACTTCCCACCTTGCCTTGCTGCGCTTTAATAAACGTAAACGCCATGCCTCCACCAATAATGATGTTGTCCACCGCGTTCATTAAATTTTCCAAAATAGCAATCTTACTGCTGACCTTGCTTCCACCAATAATGGCAGTAACCGGAGAAGCATTGCCGTTCAAAACACGATCAATACTCTTCACTTCGTCTTCCATTAAATAACCGAAGTATTTATCGGTTGGAAAAAACTTCGCAATAACAGCAGTTGATGCGTGGGCGCGATGCGCTGTGCCGAATGCATCGTTCACATACACATCTCCCAACTCTGCCAATTGACCGGCGAAGAATTCATCTCCGCCTTCTTCTTCCTTGTAGAATCGTAAGTTTTCCAACAACAGAATTTCTCCTGCTTTCATTTTCTCTACCACGTGCTTCGCTTCTTCACCCACACAATTTCCAGCAAATGCAACCGGCTTTCCCAACACATTGGATACTTCTTGTTGAATGTGCTTCAACGAAAATTTATCTTCTGGACCTCCCTTCGGACGGCCCAAGTGCGACATCAAAATCACCTTCGCTCCGTCTGAAGAAAGCTTCAAAATGGTTTTCGCTGCTGCGCGAATACGCGTGTTATCCGTAACCTCGAATTTTTCATTCAAAGGAACATTGAAGTCTACGCGCACGAGCACCGCTTTGTTCGCGAAGGTGTGTTGGTCTAATTGATACATGCTTATTTCTTAACGCGATCGTGGTAATGTCCGGTTGACGTGTCAATGCGAATCTTGTCGCCCACTTCAATAAACAATGGAACACGCACTTCAACATTAACGTCTAGTGTTGCTGGCTTCATAGCATTGGTTGCAGTGTCTCCGCGCAAACCTGGCTCGGTGTAGGTCACTTCATATTCAACCAATGTTGGAAGGTCACAAGACATAGGCGCTTCGTCTTCCGCATTGAACATAACCATACAAACCATTCCTTCTTTCAAGAATTTCGGTGCATTAATCATGGTTGCAGGAATGGTGATTTGCTCGAAATCTTCAGAGTTCATGAAGTTGTACTGATCATCTTGAAACAAGAACTGATACTCGCGTGTTTCAATTCGAACCACATCCATCTTCACCCCAGAGTTGAAGGTGTGATCAACGATTTTTCCGTTGTTCAAATTCTTGATTTTCGTTCTCACGAAAGCCGGACCTTTTCCTGGTTTAACGTGTAAGAATTCAATGATTTTCCAGATGTGTGAATCCATTCTGAAACACATTCCGTTGTGAATGTCTGCGGTAGTTGCTGCCATTTTGATTTTTTATAAAGGGCTAAATTAATGTTTAAATTTTGGTTTGGGAAAAAGATGTTTCACAAGATACGTTGTAAGATTCTACGAAAGATGTTTCACAAGATACGTTGTAAGATTCTACGAAAGATGTTTCACAAGATACGTTGTAAGATTCTTCGAAAGAGGCTTCGCAAAGGAATTGCTTGCCGAAGGCATCTTTTGAAAAATCTTGCTTGCATCTTACAGAGTATCTTTCACTGAATCTTGCTTGCATCTTACGAAGTATCTACGCTAGTAAGCCCATTTCACATAGATCGCTCCCCACGTGAATCCACCGCCAAATGCGGCAAGTACGAGGTTGTCTCCTTTTTTCAATTGAGATTCCCAATCGCAAAGACACAGTGGAATGGTTGCGCTAGTGGTGTTTCCGTATTTGTGAATGTTTATCATTACCTTCTCGCTGCCTACTCCCATGCGGCGTGCAGTGGCGTCGATAATTCTTAAGTTGGCTTGGTGAGGAACCAACCACGCTACATCGTCTGAAGTGAGGTTGTTCTTTTCCATAATTTCGGCAGACACATCGGCCATTCCCATAACTGCCGCTTTGAAAACAGGCTGACCGTCTTGGGTAATGAAATGCTCGCGGTTGGCAACGGTTTCAGCAGTAGATGGATTAACCGATCCGCCAGACTTTTGATATAAATAATGTCTTCCGTGTCCGTCTGTTTTCAGAATGCTATCCATGATTCCGTTGTCGTCTTCTGTTGGTTCAAGAAGCACGGCTCCCGCGCCATCTCCGAAGAGCACGCATGTTGCGCGATCGGTGTAATCTACGATGCTCGACATTTTGTCTGCACCTACAACGACAACTTTTTTACACTTTCCAGTTTCAATGAATTGTGAGCCTGTTGCAACAGCAAAAAGAAAACCTGAACACGCCGCACCGAGGTCATAACCCCAAGCGTTTTTCGCTCCAATTTTATCACATATAATGTTTGCCGTTGCCGGAAATAAATGATCCGGAGTTACTGTAGCGCAAATGAGCAAGTCAATGTCCATCGGAGTAATACCACGCTTTTCGCAAAGTACTTTCACCGCTTCCACCGCCATGTCGCTGGTGCCTAATCCTTCACCCTTTAAGATGTGACGTTCTGAAATACCTGTGCGCGAGCGAATCCACTCGTCATTGGTATCTACCATTTTCTCTAAATCTGCGTTTGTCAGTAAGTCTGGTGGAAGGTAACCGCCTATTGCGGTAATGGCTGCTCTCATGTGGTATTAGATTGAAGATGCGAAGATAGGAAATGCTTCGCAAGATTCTTCGAAAGATGCAAATGCTTTGCAAGATGTTACACAAGATGCCAAATGCTAAAGCAAGATTCTGCGAAAGATGTTTCACAAGATGCTTCGCAAGATTTCTTCGAAAAGAAATTAGAAAAAACACAAAAACCTCCGAATAGAATTACCTCTATAAAAAGGCAATCTACCGAAGGTTCTACGAAGTTCTACCGAAGGTTCTACGAAGTTCTACCGAAGGTTCTACGGAACGTTCTACGATGAAATCGTTTGGGTTCTATGAAATTCTACGGAACGTTCTACTGAAAGTTCTACCGAAGGTTAGGCTTCTTTCTCAGCGAGAACTTTTCCTTTGTAGTACAACTTTCCTTCGTACCAGTGTGCGTGGTGGAAAAGGTGTGGTTGACCAGTAGTGGTACAAGTAGAAACGTTAGGTGTTTCTAATTTGTAGTGCGTTCTGCGCTTCGCTTGACGCGTTTGGGAAATCCTGTGTTTGGGATGTGCCATGGGTTCTTATTTAAAAAGTTATTCTTCCTCGTCGGAAGGATCAAATTCATCTGTATCAAAATCTTTCAAGTCTTTCCAAATGCTGTCTGCGTTTTCTTCTACTCTGTATGTATTTAATGCGCCTAAGACAACTGGGTTACAGTCGGCTTCTTTGCTGTGCACCCTTCTCGGAGGAAGAGCAAGCAATGCCATTTCATACATACGTCGCTTAATATCCAATTGGTGTTCACTTGGTCCAAGGGTCCAAACATCGTCTTCGTCGGTGTTTGTCTTGTCTCCAAATTTCACCAAAAGGTGATCAACGTTTTCAACGTGAATCCAAGTGTCTTCAGCACATCTGTCGCAGGGCAATAAGACTTCTCCTTCCACCTGCAAATCGAGGATGAGCATGTTTTGTTTCTTGTCTAAAGTGCCTGTGACATTCAGTTTTGATTCTTGAATTTCACTGTCGGGAAAGTCTACAAAGAACGTTTTGTCCAATTCGAAGTTCAATTCATGCACTCCCAATTTCCAGCCTGAAAAGTTCAGGATATAAAGTGAATCTTGCATAGATAGATTTTCAAAAGGACGGCAAATATACATCGGTTTTTGGGAAAAACAACACGCGAAGCAAGATTCTTCGAAAGATGTTTCGCAAGATGCGAGCAAGATGCCTTTGGCAAGATGCAAGCAAGATTCTTCGAAAGATGTTTCGCAAGATGCCTGCGGCAAGATGCAGAGCAAGATACTTCGTAAGATGCAGGCAAGATGACTAGGGCAAGACTGTGAGATGACTTACTTTTTCTTATTCCGAACGAATCTCATAAGGGCGTAAAGCTCTGCAACAATCTGTTTACAGTCTTTTTCAAGAATCTCATATTGGTCTTGACTTATGTGTCTCTTAATCTTCAGTACTCGCAGCCAGTAACTCGTTTCTTCAGCTTCACGAATTGACAGAGAAACCTTATGCAGATACATCTTATCCGAAATAGAAAATTTCGCTTCACTCAGATTGGCGGCAATGGAAGTTGAACTCCGCGAAATTTGATCCGAAACATGGAAATCTTTATTAAACTTATCCGTTGCATTTACTAACTCCAAAATTCCGAATGAAAAGTCTTCTGCTTTCTTATAAACACTCTTTTTTTTCATTTTTCTTTCAAAATTCTTAAAAGAAAACCAATGCGGAAACAAATCGTTATGCATTAGAATTCCTCAACCCCAATGGCTACAACATTTTCAGACGAATAAATACTTCCTAAGTACCTAGATACTTCGTAAGATGCAAGCAAAATTTTTCAAAAAATGCCTTCGGCAATTAGTTCCTTAGCGAAGCTTCTTTCGAAGAATCTTGTGAAACATCTTTCGAAGAATCTTGCTTGCATCTTGAGTAACTTCTTTCTAAGAATCTTGTGAAACATCTTTCGAAGAATCTTGCTCCGCATCTTTCGTAGTAATTAGAACCTTTTTTTAACGAAAACCCATATATTTGCCCTCAATTCTAACGAAAAATTCAAAAAACGATGAATAATTCAGAAATTCAAGATCTAATCAAGTTCGTTGCGAAAAGTGGCGTAAGTGAGGTGGAAATCACACAAAAGGATTTTAAAATCACCATTAAAACTCCAGGTAAAGGAAAGCAAGAATTCGTTCAAGTGACTGCTGCGCCAATGATGGCCGCACCAGCGCCAATGGCTATGCCTGCTGCTGCGCCTGCGCCTGCTGCTGCCGCTCCTGCTGTTGCTGCTGCACCTGTTGCTTCGAACTTAATTGAGATAAAGAGCCCAATGATTGGTACTTTCTACCGTTCAGCTTCTCCAGAGAAACCTGCGTTCGTTGAGGTGGGTTCTGAAATTAAAGCTGGAGACAAAGTTTGTATTGTTGAAGCCATGAAATTATTCAACGAGATTGAATCTGAAGTTTCAGGTAGAATCGTGAAGATTTTGGTGAACGACATGTCACCAATTGAATTTGACCAACCTTTATTTTTGGTTGAACCAGCATAATTGCACCTAAACACTACTTCTCATGTTTAACAAAATATTAATCGCCAATCGCGGCGAAATTGCGCTACGTGTTATTCGCACGTGCAAAGAAATGGGCATTAAAACGGTTGCTGTTTATTCAACTGCCGACCGCGATAGTCTTCATGTTCGCTTCGCAGATGAGGCCGTGTGCATTGGACCTCCTTCGAGCAAAGATTCATATTTGAAGATTTCAAACATCATTGCTGCTGCAGAAATTACCAATGCAGACGCTATTCACCCGGGATATGGGTTCCTTTCTGAAAATGCTACCTTCTCGAAGGTGTGTAAAGAAAACGGAATCAAATTCATTGGTGCTTCTCCGGAAATGATCGACTCTATGGGCGACAAGTCTTCGGCAAAGCAAACCATGCGCGATGCTGGAGTTCCTACCATTCCGGGTAGCGACGGACTTATTGAAAGTCTTGAGCATGCGAAAGAATTGGCCGTTGAAATTGTTTATCCTGTAATCTTGAAAGCTACCGCTGGTGGTGGTGGAAAAGGTATGCGCGTGGTGAACAGCGAAGACGAAATGGAAAGCGCATGGGAAATGGTGAAACGTGAAGCCGGTGCTGCCTTCGGAAACGACGGAATCTACATGGAAAAATTCGTGGTTGAACCTCGACATATTGAAATTCAAATTGCCGGAGACCAATACGGAAAAGCTTGTCACCTTTCAGAACGTGATTGTTCTATTCAAAGAAGACATCAGAAATTAGTAGAGGAAACTCCTTCTCCATATATGACTCCGGAATTACGCGAGCGCATGGGTGAGGCTGCCATTAAAGCTGCTCTTGCTGTAGGGTACGAAGGCGTTGGAACCGTAGAGTTCTTGGTAGACAAAGACCGTAACTTCTACTTCATGGAAATGAATACGCGTATTCAAGTAGAGCACACCATTACCGAAGAAGTGATAGACTACGACTTGGTGAAGGAGCAAATTAAATTGGCTGCGGGTGAACCTATTTCAGGAAGAAATTACTATCCAACCATGCACGCTATTCAGTGTAGGATTAACGCTGAAGACCCTTACAAAAACTTCATGCCTTCTCCGGGTAAAATTACCGACTATCATTGTCCGGGCGGCCACGGTGTTCGCATAGATGCTCACGCCTATGCTGGATACGTGATTCCCCCGTTCTACGATTCTATGATTTCGAAATTGATTACTGTTGCACAAACACGTGAAGAAGCCATTGCTAAAATGCAACGCGCGTTAGACGAGTATATCATTGAAGGAATTAAAACCACAATTCCTTTCCACCAAAAACTTATGAAAGACGAGAAGTTCCGTTCTGGGAATTTCACGACGAAGTTTTTGGAAGATTGGACTATGTAATCAGACTAGGTCTGATCAATTGCGGAGCAATCAATCACCTTCGGTGATCAATCCTTCGGATCAATCAGTCTTTGACTGATCAATTACTACGTAATCAATCCTGCGGATCAATTGCTTCGCAATCAATCTTTCAGATTAATCCTAACGGAGAAATACTGCGCAAAAATCATATCAAGTTTGATCACGAAGTGGTTGATCAGTCAAAGACTGATTGATCCGAAGGATTGATCACAACGTGATTGATTGCTCCGCAATTGATCCGAAGGATTGATCAGTCGAAGACTGATTGATCAGACGTAGTCTGAGTTTAGCTATTTAGCTTAAGCACCGCCAAGAACGCTGCCTGTGGAACTTCTACAGATCCGACTTGGCGCATGCGTTTCTTACCTTCTTTTTGCTTTTCAAGAAGCTTGCGCTTACGCGAGATGTCACCGCCGTAACATTTTGCAGTTACGTCTTTACGCAAGGCGTTAATGGTTTCGCGAGCAATGATCTTCGCGCCAATGGCAGCTTGCAGAGCGATTAAGAACTGTTGTCTTGGGATAAGTTCACGCAATTTCAAACAAATTTTCTTGCCTAATTCGTAAGCGTGATCTTTGTGAATAAGTGCGCTCAACGCATCTACTTGATCTCCGTTTAAAAGAATATCTAATTTTACCAATTGGCTTTCTTGGTATCCAATTCTGAAGTAATCGAACGAAGCGTATCCCTTCGAAATCGTTTTCAAGCGATCGTAAAAATCGAACACGATTTCAGCCAATGGCATTTCAAACGTTAACTCAATACGGTCAGTTGTTAGGTACAACTGGTTGGTAAGCATGCCGCGTTTTTCAATACACAAAGTCATGATTGCACCAATGAATTCGGTCTTGGTGATGATTTGCGCTTTAATGAAAGGCTCTTCAACATGTTCAATTAAATTCTGCTCGGGAAGTTCAGACGGATTGTTAATCTCTAACTTTTCGCCTTTGGTGGTGTAGCAGAAATAACTCACGTTCGGAACGGTAGTAATAACGGTCATGTTAAACTCGCGTTCCAAGCGTTCTTGAATAATTTCCATGTGCAACATGCCTAGGAATCCGCAACGGAAACCAAATCCAAGTGCCGCAGAACTCTCCGGTTCGAAAACCAAAGAAGCATCGTTCAATTGCAATTTTTCCATACTCGCACGAAGCTCTTCGTACTCGTCGGTATCAACAGGATAAATTCCCGCGAATACCATGGGTTTCACATCTTCAAAACCTTGAAGGGCTTCTGGACATGGGTTAGCTAACGTTGTAATGGTATCACCCACTTTTACTTCCGTGGCTGTTTTAATTCCAGAAATAATATATCCAACATCGCCAGCAGCTACAAAGTCGCGCGGCTTCAAATCCATTCCCAACACACCCACCTCATCTGCAAAATACTCTTTGCCCGTACTCATGAATTTCACCTTGTCTCCTTTGCGAAGAACACCGTTCTTGATTCGGAAATAGGCAATAATTCCACGGAACGAATTGAATACCGAGTCGAACACCATCGCTTGCAATGGAGCATCTACGGTTCCAACCGGAGCTGGAATGCGCGCGCAAATGGCATCTAAAATGGCAGGAACACCCTCGCCCGTCTTTCCGCTTGCGGCCAAAATTTCATCACGCTCACAACCGATTAAATCTACAATCTGATCTTTCACCAACTCGGGGTCGGCGTTTGGAAGATCTATTTTATTCAAAATTGGAATGATGGTCAAATCATTTTCCAACGCTAAGTACAAGTTTGAAATCGTTTGCGCTTGAATTCCCTGAGAAGCATCTACGATAAGAATGGCACCTTCACACGAAGCAATGGCGCGAGAAACTTCATAAGAAAAATCAACGTGCCCAGGGGTGTCGATCAAATTCAAAACGAATTGTTCGTTACCCACTTTGTGCAACATCTGAATGGCGTGCGCTTTAATGGTAATTCCTTTCTCACGCTCAAGATCCATGTCGTCTAGCGCTTGGGCCACCATCTTGCGGTCTTCAATGGTCTTGGTTATTTGCAACATTCTGTCTGCAAGGGTAGATTTCCCGTGATCAATGTGCGCAATGATGCAAAAATTTCGAATATTTTTCATGTTCTTTCTAAGACCTACAAAGTTACATCGAAAGCTAGGTATAAAACAATGAAAAGAAAATACTCGGAAACAAAAATTGTTCTAGCCAACATTCGATTATTTTTGTTCACCATGAAAATTTTGAAATCAGTTTTTGTTGCAATACTTGGATTTGTTGCAACCTGTACCTTCGCTCAAGACGACCACTTGAATTGCGGAGAGCGTGAAAGTCGTGTGCGCATGTTCGGTTTGAACCCCGAGGCAGAAGGCCTTGCTAGAAGAGCAAGTGAAGCTTTGGAGACGTATACTCAGAATTTCATAGATGAAGCTCCAGAGCGTGGTTCGCAAGTTATTTATACCATTCCCGTTGTCTTCCATGTGATTCACAACAACGGCCCTGAAAACATTTCAGACGCGCAGATTCTGAATGGACTTGCAATTATGAATCGTGATTATGCCATGTTGAATAACGACATTAGCCTTGTGGTGTCTGCGTTTCAGAACATAACTGCCGATGTGGGAATTCAATTCGCGCTAGCAACGAAAGATCCCAACGGTAACTGTACCCGAGGAATTAATCGCATTGTTTCTCCGCTAACTTCGGTGGGAGATCAAAGCATGAAAGACCTTATTCAATGGCCACGAAATAAATATTTAAACATTTGGATTTGTCAAGACGCAGCGGGTGCTGCGGGTTACAGCAATCTTCCTCCGGATGTTGCCGGAAATTGGGGTGCTTCGGCAGATGGCATTGTTGTGCGTTCAGACTATGTTGGTTCAATTGGTACCAGCAGTTCATTGCACAGCAGAACACTTACACACGAATCTGGACATTGGCTAAACCTCTACCACACCTGGGGACCCGGCAATTCACCTGCCGTTGCGACCAATTGTAACCAAGATGATAACGTTACCGACACTCCGAATACCATTGGTTGGACCACCTGCGCTTTAACAGGAAGTTCATGTGGAAATACCGTTGACAATGTTCAGAATTACATGGAGTATTCCTATTGCTCACGCATGTTTACGCAAGGACAGCGCACACGCATGCGTGCAGCCATTACCAGCAGTGTAGCGGAACGAAGCAACCTTATTACAGCCGCCAATTTATTGGCTACTGGAGTCACCAATCCTTCGCTGTGTGTGGCCGATTTCGAATTCAATAAGAACATTTTGTGTGCCGGTGACAGCGTGGCTTTCACCGATATTTCATACCACGCCATTACCTCTTGGAATTGGAACTTCGGCGACGGTGTTGTACTTGTTGGAAGTGATCCAGCGGTTCACCAAAATCCAACGCATGTGTATGACACTCCGGGGGTTTATACGGTGACTTTGACCGTTAGCAATGGTGCCGCTCAACTTTCAAAAACGTATTCCAACATCATTACTGTTTTGGGTCCAGCCGGAATGACTACCCCACTCATGGAAGGTTTTGAAGGAACGTGGCCAGGTAACAACTGGTTCGTGAACAATCCAGATGGAGATGAAACTTGGCAAGTCGTAACTCCGCATTACACTGGAGCTAAAGGATTAAAACTTGCAAATTTCACCAGTGAATCTGGACACGTAGATGAGTTCATTTCAAACACCTTTGACATGAGTGCCATGGACACCATTTTCGTGAGTTACAAATGGGCATATGCAAGCAGAGTAACGGTTACCGACGATAGATTGAGAGTGAGTGCATCAGGCGATTGTGGCGCATCTTGGACACTCGCACGCATTCGCAAAGGAACAACCAATTTGCCTACAGGAACAGCTACCAATACGGCGTTCACTCCGCAAACTACTGCTCAGTGGAGCGGCGAAACACTTACGCTTACTTCACCCAGTTTCATGACAGACCATTTCCAACTTAAATATGAATTTATTAGTTATGGTGGAAACAATATTTACCTCGACGACATCAACATCACAGCGGTAGATACCCTTGGAAACTTCATTGAAATTACTGAGTCTCCGTTGGAGATTTCACTTTACCCGAATCCAACAAGCGATGCAGCAACCTTGGTTCTTGGAAGCGCAGCGCACAAGAAAACAAGTGTTGTCTTGTACAATAGCGCAGGTGAAATTGTTGAACAGATTTACAACGGAAATCTGAGTGTTGGAACACATACGTTTTCAATTCCGAAGCAAGCTGCCGGTTTCTACATTGTTCAAATCCAAAGTGGAAACGCTGTGACGCATCGAAAACTTATTTTCGAATAAGCTTTCGTTGAACAAACTTGGCTCGTGTTTGTTAACTTTGTTTAATATGTCGACATTCACTCCAGGCCCTTTACTCGCTCAATTCGATAATCCAATTGCTCTTCGCAATGGACTAAAAGACGAACAACTGAAACAGTTGTGCAACGAATTGCGCCAATACATTGTTGACATTGTATCTGAAAAAGGGGGGCACTTCGGTGCCAGTTTAGGCGTGGTTGAAATGACCGTTGCGCTGCACTATGTGTTTGAAACGCCCTATGATCAATTGATTTGGGACGTTGGACACCAGGCTTACGGACACAAGATTTTAACCGGAAGACGCGATGTTTTCCAAACGAATAGAATTTACAAAGGCATTTCTGGGTTCCCAAAAAGAAGCGAAAGCGAATACGACACCTTCGGTGTTGGACACAGCTCTACTTCTATTTCAGCAGCAGTTGGAATGGCAGTGGCAAGCAAAGTGAAAGAAGAAAAAGACCGTCAAGTTATTGCTGTTATCGGCGATGGTGCAATGACGGCAGGTTTAGCTTTTGAAGGCTTGAATCACGGATCTACAGCGGATTGCAATGTACTTGTTGTGTTGAACGACAATTGCATGAGCATTGATCCGAATGTGGGTGCGTTGAAGGAATATTTAACAGACATTACCACTTCTCACACCTACAACAAGGTGAAAGACGATGTGTGGCAATTGCTTGGAAAGGTTTCGAAATTCGGACCGAACGCGCAACACATTGCACACAAAATTTCTGAAGCGCTGAAAGGCACGTTAATCAAAGAAAGTAATTATTTCGAATCGTTGAAGTGGAGATACTTCGGTCCTATTGACGGACACGATGTGGATTATATGGTGAAGGTGATGCGCGATTTGAAAGACATCCCTGGTCCGAAAATATTACACTGTGTTACGAAGAAAGGAAAAGGCTACGCACCAGCAGAGGCGGGCTCTCCAACGAAATGGCACGCGCCCGGACTCTTCAACAAAGAGACCGGAGAAATTGTAAAAGTGGTTCCGAAAAATCCGCAACCGCCGTTGTATCAAGATGTATTCGGACACACCATTATTGAATTAGCAGAGAA
>CANGEF010000052.1 GCA_947452685.1 Flavobacteriales bacterium
AGCAGGAGTAATTGATCGCGACGAGCATCAGCGTTTTCCAACCGAAGAAGTGAAGCAATTAGCGGAACTTGGATTCATGGGAATGATGGTAGATCCACAATACGGCGGAAGCGGCATGGATACGTTGTCTTACGCCATTGCCATGGAAGAGATTTCTAAAATAGATGCTTCTACTTCAGTTTGTATGAGCGTGAACAACTCTTTAGTTTGTTACGGTCTTCAAGCTTACGGTAACGAAGAGCAGAAAGAGAAGTTCTTGAAGCCTTTGGCGAGTGGAGAAAAGATTGGTGCATTCTGTTTGTCTGAGCCAGAAGCGGGTTCTGATGCGACGTCTCAAAGAACCACTGCCGTTGACATGGGCGACTATTATTTGTTGAATGGAACCAAGAACTGGATTACCAACGGAAGCACGGCTTCTACTTATCTGGTAATTGCGCAAACCGATCCAGAAAAGGGACACAAAGGAATTAACGCACTTATCGTTGAACGCGGAATGGAAGGGTTCATCGTTGGAGCGAAAGAAAACAAAATGGGCATCCGCGCAAGCGACACGCACACGTTGTTATTCAACGATGTGAAAGTGCCAAAGGCAAATCGCATAGGTGAAGACGGATTCGGATTCAAGTTCGCGATGAAGACGTTGAGTGGTGGACGTATTGGTATTGCTGCGCAGGCTTTAGGAATAGCCGCTGGTGCTTATGAATTGGCTTTGGCTTATTCTAAGGAGCGTAAGGCATTCGGAAAAGAAATTTCACAACACCAAGCTATCGCATTCAAATTGGCCGATATGGCTACTGAAATCGAAGCTGCACGTTTGTTAGTGTACAAGGCAGCTTGGATGAAAGATCAAGGCATGAACTACGACGAAGCAAGCGCTATGGCGAAGTTGTACGCATCTACTGTGGCTATGAAGCACACGGTTGAAGCAGTTCAAATTCACGGTGGATACGGATTCGTGAAAGAATATCACGTAGAGCGTATGATGCGCGATGCAAAGATTACACAGATCTACGAAGGAACCAGCGAAGTGCAGAAAATTGTCATTTCAAGAAGCGCACTTTCGAAGTAATCGCTTTCGAAATTCATTAACAAAGGGCTGTTGTAAGACAGCCCTTTTTGTTGGAATTTACTTCCATTCGAATTCTATTTTCGTAAGGAAGCATGAACTCATTTAAACATACCATTCGCTTTGCGCTTGTCCTACTTATTCTCGCTGCGGGAATTGGTGGAGTCTATTATTTTTTAAATCGAAGTCACGCTGAATGGACAAGTCCTTTGGCCTACATTCCCTCAAGCGCAGCAGGTGTTGTAGAGTTGAAGAAGCCCGAATCATTCGCTGAAGCTTTGGAATGGTCTGCAGAATTTTCATTGAATGAAGGAATAAGTCGAATGCTTCAAGAAATTTCTGCTGATCCGCAAGGATTGAAATTCGAAAGTCAGTCGGTTTTTATTGTAGAGAATGGTGCAGATGATTTGATTGTTCTTCCTGTCGGATATGGTGAAGAAGGACAAGCGCTCGCTTCAAAGTGGAACGCGAAATTTCCTGATTTGAAATTTCTTTTCCAAGAACCCTTTGCTATATATGGAAGTGGAAACGTATCCCTTCCTGAAGAAGGAAATCAGCTCGATGATTCTCAATCATTCATGTGTGTGAAAGGAACCACTTCCTTCGATTCGAATTGCCATTATTATTTCAAAGTAGATCAGGATTGGACAGCCTTAGACGACATGCGCGGAAGTGAATCTTCGATGATTGCCGGATTTCAATGCAAGCCGCTGAACCTTCCAGCAAATCAATCGAACTTCACCTTTCAAAAAGTATTTACGAATGGAAGAACCAATACGAGTTATTGGTTCAAGGCCGTTCATGCAGGAAGTCCATTAGCGTTGCTGACCTATCTCGATTCTCTTCGTCCGCAAGACGCACGCAATGCCTTCTTAAGTGTGCGCATGGAACAAGAAGCAAAGAAGAATGCTTCGTTGTTAGACTGGTTGAATAACAACGCCACCGGCGAATTGGCTATGGCGAATTTCGGAAGTGATACCCCTGGCGAAAGCGGAATGATTTACGCTTTAGGATTGAAATCGGACAGTGTGAATGTGAGCGTTTTGTTTTCAGATTCATTGGCTATTGATCCGATTCGTGAAGCAAATGCAGCGGAGCTCTTCGCTATGGATAAAATTTATCCGAGTGAGATGAATTACTTCGGCCTGCGTTATAAGAATTTTTTCATGTTCGCAGAATCGAAAGAGCTGTTGCTGGCACATCAGCAATATTTGGCAGTTGCAGGGTCAATTGATAATAAAATGCCATACTTGCCGAACGGCGGTGTAGTAACGGGTGTCGATACCCAATATTCCAGTATACTCTCTCCGAAGTTCGATCACCAATGGCGCATTTGGCATTATACTCCTGTTGATAATCGGACTCAGGTGCGTTTAGTATTAAAAGGATATATAAAGGATCCAAAGGATCCTTTGCCGGCAGAGATTCCGCTGGATACAGTTGTTGCTGTCCCACAGTCAACGCCAACACCAGCGCCCGTTGTGGAATCTGGAAAAACAAAATCGGTAACAAATCACATCACAGGCAAGACGGAGCAAGTCAAATATTCCGGTTCGAAAATCGAATGGATAGCGAATGGAAAAACAACTTGGTCTGTCACGCTTTCGGCTGAAATCAGAGGCGTGGAGCAAATCGACGCGTTTAAAAATGGAAAGAAGCAATTGCTAATTCTGACTAATTCCAGATTGGAAATGTTAGACATCAATGGAAAAAATGTCGTGGGTTATCCTGTTGTTCTTTCTTCCAAACCCTGCACGAACTTGTGCGTGGCCGATTATTCCAACGCAAGAGATTACCGCATCTTCTTTGGCTGTTCCAACGGCACCGTTTACAATTACATGTCGAACGGAAAGCCTACAGCGGGTTGGAATGTAGCAAGCATGAAAGGTGATCTGCCTTCTTCCATTCAGTATAAAAAAGTAAACGGACAAGACGAAATTCAAGTGAAACGGGCTAGTGGAAAAACAACAATTTTGAAACGTAACGGCGCAGTGAAATAATGAAAGCAATCTATTTAACGAAGTTCGGAAAAGCACACGAGGCTTTTGAAATCAGAGAAGTTGCTGATCCGATTTTAGGTGAAGGAGAGGTGCGTGTGAAGGTTGAAGTTTCGGGATTGAATTTCGCAGATGTGTTGGGAAGGAAGGGGTTGTATCCCGCTCTGCCTGCGCCTCCTGTGGTTATGGGATACGATGTGGTTGGAATGGTGGAGGCAGTTGGTGAAGGAGTTTCTTCCAATTGGATTGGAAAACGCGTGGCCTGTTTAACGCGTTTCGGAGGTTATGCTGAAAAGGTTTGTACTGCTGTTACAGGCATTGCTGAACTTCCAGATTCCATTTCTTCCAACGAAGCCTGTGCCTTGGCCACGCAATACGTGACGGCTTTGTACATGAGCGATTTCCTTCAACAAACAAAAAAAGGAGAACGTGTGCTTATACATGCTGCCGCTGGCGGAGTAGGCACTGCGTTGATACAGTTGTTGAAGGAAAAGGGCTGTGAGGTTTTCGCAACCGTGGGAAGCAATGAAAAGGTGAATGCCCTCTCGAAGCAAGGCATTACGGCTATAAATTACAATACGCATGATTACGAAGTTGAACTTCGAAAGCACTTGGGAAAAGTCAATCTGGATGTGACTTTCAACAGCATAGGAGGGAAGACATTCAAGCAAGACATGCGTTTGTTGGGAGCTGGGGGAAGATTGATGTTGTTCGGATTTTCAGATCGAACCAGCAAGTGGGGCGGAAAGTTGGCAACATTGAAGTTGGTGTTCGATATGGGAAGATTAATCCCGTTGTTATTGCTTGGAAAGAGTCAGTCTGTTCTTGGCGTGAACATGCTTAGAGTCGCAGATGAGCACCCGCAAATCATTGGAGCCCTCTTGAATCAATTGGTTCAGATGCATTCAGAAGGGAAAATTAAACCCGTAATTGGCGGTGAATTTGCATTCGCAGAAATTGCCAAAGCACATCAATATTTAGAGAGCCGAAAAAGCTCTGGAAAAATTATTTTGAAGTGGTGAAGGCCCTAACACTCATTTTCTTATACATTCGCCAAGAATAAATTTTATATGTCAACGCACCACAAACTTTCGACCGCCGGATTACTTGTTACACTGGGTATTATTTACGGAGATATTGGAACTTCACCTTTGTATGTAATGAAGTCGATAGTAGGCGACAAGCCTATTAGTGAAATGCTTATTTACGGAGGTATTTCTTGTGTTTTCTGGACGTTGACTATTCAGACAACGATCAAGTATATCTGGATGACCCTTCGCGCAGATAACAAAGGTGAAGGCGGAATTTTCTCGTTGTTTAGCTTAGTGAAGAGAAGAGGGAAGTGGCTGTTTTGGCCGGCTATGATTGGTGCTGCGACTTTGTTGTGTGATGGTATTATTACTCCGCCAATCTCTGTTGCTTCTGCGGTTGAAGGCTTGAAAGTATTCGATGAAGGCATTCCGGTAATGCCTATTGTATTGGCTATTCTAACGGGCTTGTTTATGATTCAGCGCTACGGAACCAAATTAGTGGGAGTTGCCTTTGGACCCATTATGCTTATTTGGTTTTCTATGCTTGCGGTATTGGGAGCCTACAACGCCTTTCTTCATCCTGAAATTTTCAATGCGTTAAATCCGAAATACGCTTACGATTTGTTGGCGAATTATCCGAAAGGATTTTGGTTGTTAGGAGCTGTGTTCCTTTGTACTACGGGAGCTGAAGCGCTGTATAGTGACCTTGGACACTGCGGCCGAGCGAACATTCGGGTGACTTGGATTTTTGTCAAGACAGCCTTGGTTTTGAATTACATGGGACAAGGTGCATGGTTAATGCAACAGACTTCGTTGGATGGGAAAAATCCGTTTTTCGAACTGATGCCCGACTGGTTTTTGTTGCCAGGAATTATTGTTGCTACAGTGGCCGCCGTTATTGCCAGTCAGGCATTAATTTCAGGTTCATTCACACTCATTGGTGAGGCCATCAACTTGAACTTCTGGCCACGTGTGGCCATTAAATTTCCAACAGAAACAAAAGGTCAATTGTATATTCCGAGTGTGAACTGGTTGCTGTGGGCAGGTTGCATAGGGGTAATGCTTTACTTCAAAGAGTCGGCGCACATGGAAGCCGCCTACGGATTGTTCATCACGGTGGCCATGCTTATGACAACTTTGTTGCTTTCGTATTACTTGATTTACCACCGTCATTGGCCGTTCATTCTAGTTGCAGGAATTGCTTCGTTATTTTTCGCAGTTGAACTTTCATTCTTCATTGCTAATTCGGTTAAGTTGAAAGAAGCTTGGATGATGCTCATTGTCTACGCGGGAATTTTAATGGTCATGTATGTGACCATTCGTTACAGAAAATTCAGCAATGAGCGCGTAGGATTCATTTCTCTTGATCCGCATATTGATACGTTAAGAAAACTTTCAGTAGATGCCAGTGTTCCGAAATACTCGACACACTTGGTTTACATGACGAAGGCAAGTTTTACAGACCAGGTTGAAAAGTTAGTGATCGATTCTATTTTGGAAGGCACACCCAAGCGTGCCGATGTATACTGGTTTCTGCACGTAGATCGCACCAACGAGCCTTACACTATGGAATATGAAGCGCAAGAATTGGTAGACGATTTAATCATTAAGGTGAATATTAAATTGGGCTTCCGTGTTCAAGCACGTGTGCACAATTACTTCTGCTTTATTCTTCAAGATTTAGCAACGAAGAATCACTTCAATCGATTGCAAAAGCCTGAACCTTACGGAGAATACAACAACAGCATTGACGTACGTTTTGTGGTGCTTCAAAAATATTTGAGCGTTGAAAACGAACTGGGAGTGAACGAGAACTTTGTTTTCGAAGCACATCAATTCTTAAAGAGTATTTCTCTTACGGATATCGATGCATGGGGATTGGAAGAGAATAGAACTTCTGTTGAGAAAGTTTCTATGGTTGTGAAGTCTCGTGAGCGCTGTCACTTGAACATGCGCGGACACAAGGCTCAATCGTAAACTACATCATTTCCGAAAGCTCTAACCAGCGCATGGTTCCGTTGTCTATTTGATCAGATAACGCTCCAAGCTCTAATGCGGTTTTTTCCATTTGAATATGATCAGTGGCTGTTAAAAGCTCGGCTTCAAGCTGAGCTTTTTTCTCTTCCCACAAAGGCAAGTTCTTTTCGAGCGTTTCGAATTCGTGTTTGTCTTTGAACGAAATTTTTCCGGCTGGTTTTTTCTTTTCTTCTTTGATGGAAGGGGTCGGTTCTTCTTGCTTCTTTGCTTCAGCAAGTCTTTCTTGCTTCGCTGAAGCTTCGCTCAATACCGCGCGGAAATCGAGGGTGCTTCCAAGCAAATCGTGTACGTTTCCTTTTCCATCTAAAAGAAATAAATGATCAACCAATTTGTCTAAGAAATATCTATCGTGACTCACAATAACCAAGCAGCCGGGGAAGTTCAACAAATAGTCTTCTAATGCAGAAAGCGTGAACACATCTAAGTCGTTGGTAGGCTCATCGAGAATTAAGAAATTCGGATTCTTCATCAAGACCAAAAGCAACTGCAAACGTTTGCGCTCGCCACCGCTTAATTGATCAATGCGGTTGAAGTGCATGTGCTTCGGGAACAAAAATTTCTCGAGCATTTGCGAAGCGCTAATGGTCTTTCCTTTGGCTAGTGGAATGTAGTCTGCTACGTCGCGAATACATTCGATGAGTCGTTGTTCGGGTATTAAGTTCGAAGCCGATTGCTCGTAAAATCCGAACACCACCGTTTCGCCGTTCACAATCTTTCCGCCGTCGGGCTCCATGCGCTTGGTCAAGAGGTTCAGGAAGGTCGATTTTCCGCATCCGTTTCTTCCAATGATACCAATGCGTTCATTCGATTTGAAGACATAGTCGAATCCGTCCATTACAGTGGAATCGCCCATAGATTTGGTGGCCTTAATGAATTCCACCACCTTCGATCCCATGCGGGTAATGTTTATTTCAAGATCCAATTCGCCGTCTTCCGGTTTGCGTTTCAATTTGTCTTTCAATTCTTCGAACGAGTCCATGCGACTTTTGCTTTTCGTCCCGCGGGCACGCGGCATGCGGCTCGCCCATTCGGCTTCGCGACGAAATAAATTTAGATTCTTGTCGCGTGAAGCAGCTTCGAGTTGCTCGCGCTCTGCTTTCTTTTCAAGATAATAAGAGAAGTTTCCTTTGTATTTGTATAGCTCTCCGTTTTCCAATTCAAGAATTTCATTCGTGATGTTTTCCAAGAAATAACGATCGTGCGTTACCATGAACAAGGTCATGCGTGCCTTCGTTAAATATTCTTCCAACCACTCAATCATATCAAGATCCAAGTGGTTCGTAGGTTCATCGAGAATTAAGAAATCGGCCTCTTCCAACAACACACGCGCCAGTGCAATGCGTCGGCGCTGACCACCGCTCATGTTGCCCATTTGTTGGTTCAGGTCAATGATATTTAATGCGCCTAGAATTTGTTTTGCCTTCGCGTCGTAGTCCCAAGCATCGGCATGCTCCATCATATCATGCGCCTCTTGAAGACCTTCTCCCGTTTCAATTGCAACGTCGTAAGCACGAATGGCTTTGGTCATGGCGTTGTCTGCTGCGAAGAGAAAATCGAGTGCTGTTCCTTTGGCATCGAACGCTTCGTCTTGAAGCAAGATGGCCCATTTAATTTCTTTGTTGAATGTAATTCTGCCCGCATCGGGTTCGTCTTTTCCTGCAAGCATGTGCAGCAACGTAGATTTTCCTGTTCCGTTCTTCGCAACCAATGCTACTTTTTGTCCTTCTTCAATTCCGAAAGAAAGGTCTGTAAACAACTCGCGAATACCGAAGGCCTTCGACACATTTTCAACTGATAATACATTCATGGCGCGAAGTTCGTTGAATTTGTTCAATTATAGCACAAGACATTCCCGCGCAATTGTGTTATTTTCGAAGAGTGAAATTTTACACCGCTCCCTTTTCTGAAATTCCTTCCGTGAAAATGTATCGCATTCTTGCGTTGCGCGCCGATGTTTTTGTGGTTGAGCAAACGTGTGCCTATCAAGATTTAGACGGAAAAGATGAGCAGTCCATTTGGGTTTGGGCTGAGGATGAGAGCGGCAAGGTGCATGCTACCGCGCGATTACTTCCTGCCGGAATTTCATACAAGGAAATTAGCATTGGTCGTGTCTGCACGTCAATGGAATCGCGTCTCACAGGACTTGGTAAACTGTTAATGCAGGAATGTCTGAAGCAATGTGAAAGGTCATGGGGTAAGCAAACGATTACCATTTCAGCGCAGCAGTATTTGTTGAAATTTTACAATGCATTCGGATTCGTTGAAGAAGGCGAGATGTATTTGGAAGACGATATTCCGCATTTGAAAATGAAGCGCAAAGCATGAACATTTCCATAACGAAATACAACATTCACGAGTGGTTCATGGCCCTGGGTGTGTTTTGCATGAGTGTTTATTCGAAGGGCGTCACTGTTTTTTTTGCGTTGGCTTTTTTAACCATGGTCATTCAAGTTTTTTTTGGTGGAAGGAAAATCGAGTGGCGAAGTTTCAACGTGTGGGCTTTCCTGTTCTACGGGGTGTTCTCGGCCTATTTACTTTCCGGATTTTGGAATGAATGGAATCACAAAACAGCCTTGTCTGAAATTGAAACCAAGATTTCATTCCTCGCTTTTCCCCTTTTATTTTTATTTACCTCAAGCACTATTCTTTGTTCTTTAAAGAAGTTGCAGTGGGCTCTGGTCAGCGGATGTGTTTGCTTTGCACTCCTTTGCCATGTGCACGCAGTCTTCGGTTTTTTCGAAACAGGATTGTGGGAAGAATTTGTTTATGGAAGACTTTCGTGGACCTTTCATCCGACTTACTTAGGATTTTTCTATTTGCTTTCGATGGTTTTTTTGGCCGGAGAGTTTCTCGATTCAACAAATAAAAAGAAATCGAATTTGTTGTTACTGGGTATTGTGTTCTTTTCTCTGGAAACCGCATTCATGGCTTCACGCGCTGGTTTCTTAGCGTTGTTTTTGTTCTACGCTATTTATGTTTTTTATGTGTTTCGAAATGGAAAAGACAGGAAGCGAGCACTTGTTGTGGTTTCCTCTTCGTTGCTATCCTTTGTTGTTTTGTTTTTAAGTTTTTCGCCCATCTCAGGAAGGGCGAAAGAGGCTGTGGAAAATTCCAGATCCATTTCAGAAACGAAAAAGGAAGAGAAGGTGGCAAGCACGAGCGAGCGAATTGTGAGTTGGCAGACCGCTTGGGAAATAGGCAGGGACTATCCTTTAGGCGTAGGAACTGGCAATTGGAAGTCGCATTTCAAAGAGAGGTATACTCAAAAAGGTGCAAGCTTTGCAGCCGAACATTCGCATCCTGCGCACAATGCGTATTTACAGATTTTGGTTGAATGGGGCTGGCTCGGATTACTCACGTTATTGGCCTTGTTGGTTTCCGGATTAAGACGCGCCTGGCGCATGAACGACCTGTTTTTCCTTGTTTTCGTTTTGGGAGTGTCTTTTCATTTCATTTTTGAAAGCATGTTGGAACTTCAGCAAGGCCTTGTTTTCATTGGCTTCTGGATGTTTTTCCTTCTTCATAGAAAAAGTAAATCTGACTACGCAAAAGGGTAAGAAGAGAGTATTAGGACAAGTCCTTTATTTTCCTTAAATTCGTTGCGAAATTTATAAAAATGGCAACAATTGAACTGAAGTTACCCAAAATGGGTGAGAGTGTCGCAGAGGCGTCTATTTTAAGCTGGTTGAAGAAAGAGGGGGACCGTGTTACTGCGGACGAGCCTTTGGTTGAAATAGCCACAGATAAAGTGAACAGCGAAGTCCCATCTCCTGAAGATGGGATATTGGTTTCTTGTCGTGTGAATGTGGGAGATACAGTTCAAGTTGGACACGTGATTGCCATTATTGAAACAGGCGATGGAGCGAGTGCACCGGCACCTGTTGCTGCTGCGGCTCCCGCAGTCGCAGAAGTTGCTCCTGCAGCGTCAGCTCCCGTTACAACTCCTTCAGGAACTGCTGTTGTTTCATCTTCAGATAGATTTTACAGTCCGTTGGTGAAGAACATTGCGAAACAAGAAAATATTTCTCAAACGGAATTGGATAGTATTTCAGGAACAGGACAAAACGGTCGTGTAACGAAGGAAGATTTAATGGGATATATTTCCACAAGAGGAAATAAGCCTGTTGCTGCGCCTTCAGCCCCATCTGCTCCGGCGTCTGCGCCTGCTGTGGCAACGGCAAAAGCCGTTGAAGCACCTCGCGTGAAAGGTCCAACGATAACCGTAGGTCCGAACGACGAGATTGTTGAAATGGATCGCATGCGCAGAATTATTGCCGATCACATGGTCATGAGCACACAAGTTTCTCCGCACGTTACGTCATATGTGGAAGCGGATTTAACGAATGTAGTGATGTGGAGAAATAAGGTGAAGAAGCAATTCGAAGCCAACGCGAAAACGAAATTAACGTTTACGCCAATTTTCATTGAAGCGGTTGCAAAGGCAATTCGTGATTTTCCTGGAGTGAATGCAAGTGTTGATGGAAACAACATCATTATGCGTGGAGACATTAACATTGGAATGGCTGCGGCCCTTCCAACTGGAAACTTAATTGTTCCGGTGATTAAGAACGCAGACCAATTGAATTTGGTGGGCATTGCGAAGAAGGTGAACGATTTGGCCGATCGTGCAAGAGCCAATAAGCTAACTCCAGATGAAATTCAGGGAGGAACCTATACGCTAACCAACGTGGGTTCGTTTGGAAATGTAATGGGCACGCCTATTATTAATCAGCCACAAGTAGCTATATTAGCGGTAGGTGCCATTCGCAAGAAGCCGGCAGTTATTGAAACACCGCAGGGCGATGCCATTGCAATTAGACATATGATGTTCTTATCTCATTCTTACGATCACCGAATAGTGGATGGCGCTTTGGGCGGACGTTTTGTTCGTCGCGTTGCAGACTATTTAGAGGAGTGGGATGTTAATCGTGAAATATAATTTTTGAAAAAATAACACCTATGAAGACACGTTTCTTTTCACTTTTGATGGTTGCGCTTGTTGCTGTAAGCAACGTCTGCGCGGCTTCGAATTTGGGCAAGCCTGAATTTATTGCAGCTTTCACGGAAGCCAATAAATTAATGGAAGAAAAATTTTGGGACCAAGCTGCGAAAGAATGGAGAAACGTGCTCGGAATGGATCCTGAGAACATTAACGTAAACTACAAGTTGGGCTATTGCTTGCTGCAAACAGAAACCAATAAAGTAGATGCGTTAAAGTATTTGGAAAAAGCCACTTCAAAGAGTTTGAACGCGAGTTACGATCCTTTCGATCCGAATGAAAAGGGTGCACCCGTGGAGGCCTTGTATTACTTGGCCATAGCGCAGCATTTGAACATGAAGTTCGACGATTCAAATGTGAGTTTGGAAAAGATGAAATCTGAGGTGAACAAGAACCATCGCTTGTCTGCTCAAATCAACCGCGCAATGGCTGTAAATGAAGTTGCGAAGAAACAAGTTGCAGCTCCAAAAAAATATAAAATCAAGAATGCGGGCAAAACCTTGAATTCTTCTTTTGCCGATTTTGGACCTGTGCTGACCTTCGATGAGAGCAGTATTTTCTACACCAGCCGTAGACTTCGTCCGGATTCAACCAACGCAAACATTCGCGATTTTGAAACAGACAAGTACCGCGATGATATCTACGTTTCTTTCAAAGGAAGAGACGGACAATGGACACAGCCCGAGCTGTTGAACTTAAACTCTGATGATCACGATGCGACTATTTCCGTTTCACCTGACGGAAACACCTTGTTTATTTATCAGGATAGTCTTGGAGACGGTCAAGTGAAATATTCTACTTTGATTGGAGAAACGTGGAATGCACCCGTTAAGTTAGGTTCAGACATTAACTCGAAGTATTGGGAAACACATTGCACCATTTCTGCAAGCGGTAACGAGTTGTATTTCGTTTCTGATCGTCCGAACGGACAAGGCAAGCGCGATATTTATCGTTGCAATAAAAACGTTGACGGAACCTGGGGAAAAGCTGAAAACCTAGGAGGAATCATCAATACAGCGTACGACGAAGATGCACCGTTTTTAAGTCCAGATGGTCGCTACTTGTACTTCGCATCGAAGGGACATGAGACAATGGGCGGATTTGATTTATTTGTAAGTAAGAAAGATAAAGATGGAAATTGGGGTGCGCCAGAGAACATGGGTTATCCTTTGAATACTGTAGACGATGATGTGTTCTTCCAGCCGATGGCCGATGGAAAACGTGCTTACTACAGTTCTCGTCGCGACGGTGGAAGTGGAGACCTAGATATTTATGAAGTTGAAATGCCCGAGGCAATGGGAGCTCAATTGGCCACGCTTAAAGGTATATTCAAGCCTGTTCAAGGAAAAACATTGCCAGAGAATTTGAAAGTGACTGTCTTCAATACAAAGTCGGGTGAGAAGCAAGAAGCACCGGGTAATTCAAAGGACGGTGAGTTTTTAGCTGTGTTGAAGCCATGTAATGAATACCGTGTAGATTATTTCAATGGACTTGAAAA
>CANGEF010000053.1 GCA_947452685.1 Flavobacteriales bacterium
AACCAGGAGTTGAAATAACGCAAGCGCTGCAAGAGTTCCAACATACAGTTCCTAAAACTTGTGCAGCTGTTCCAACAGTTAAAGCACGGTTGGTATAGCCGAAGTTTGTAACGGTACAAGAGGTACCTGCGGTTAAGTTTTCTTGAATTCCCCATCCATCAGCAGAGAATTTGTATTCGTATGTACCAGGTAAAAGGGCTACTGTAACTTCCCAAACACCGTCTGCATTCGCATCTGTCATTGGCGTACAGTTTCCGCACCATCCGTTGAATGTACCGTTTACTTCTGGAGTTGTGAATCCAGTAGTTTGAGTCATATCTACTTTGAACGTTACGTTATAAGTAGGAGCAGTGCATGAAGTACAAGTTCCCCAACAAACTACAGGTAGCGTTTGAGAAACTGTTCCAACGGTTAAAGCACGGTTGGTATATCCGCTGTTCGTTACCGTACAAGATGAACCAGCAGTTAAGGTTTCTTGTGAACCCCAACCGTCAGCAGAGAATTTGTATTCGTAAGTTCCAGCTGGAAGGTTAATGGTCGTTTCCCAAACTCCGTCTGCATTCGCATCGGTCATTGGGTTACAGTTGCCGCACCATCCGTTGAATGTTCCGTTAACTTCTGGAGTTGTGAATCCGGTTTGATTCGCCATGTCAACTTTGAAAGTTACAGGGTAAGTTGGAGGTGCGCAGTTCACGCAAGATCCCCAACAAACAATATCAAGTGTCGTGTTCGCAGTTAAGTTTAACGCACGGTTGGTATATCCGCCGTTGGTTACGGTGCAAGAAGTTCCAGAAGCTAGTGTTTCTTGAGAACCCCATCCATCTGCAGAGAATTTGTACTCGTAAGTACCCGCTTGAAGTGTAAGAGTTGTTTCCCAGATACCGTCTGCGTTCGCATCGGTCATTGGGTTACAGTTTCCGCACCAGTTGTTGAATGTTCCGTTAACCTCAGGAGTTGTGAACCCTGTTTGTCCTTGCATGTTAACTTTGAAAGTAACTGTGTATGAAGGTGGAACCTGAGCACATGCCACGCATGAAGCCCAACACACAGTAGGTAATGTAGCTGCAGCAGAAACAGTAACTGATCTGTTGGTGTAACCTGAATTGGTAACAGTACAGCTGCTTCCAGCGATTAAGTTTTCTTGTCCAGCCCAGTTGTCGTAGGCGAATTTGTATTCGTAAGTTCCAGCAGGAAGAGAAAGAGTTGTTTCCCAAACTCCGTCTGCATTTGCATCGGTCATTGGATGACAGTTACCGCACCATCCGTCGAATGATCCGTTTACTGTTGGTGTAGTGAATCCGGTAACGTTGGCCATGTCTACCTTAAAGGTTACAGGGTAACTCGCTGGAGCTTGGCTGCATGACACACATGACTGCCAACAAACCACAGGCAAAGTAGTGGTTGCCGAAACAGCTAAAGAACGATTGGTGAAACCAAAGTTCGTAACCGTGCAAGAAGATCCGGGAGCCAATGTTTCCCAAGTTCCTCCAGAGTTTGCTGTAAACTTGTACTCGTAAGTACCCGCAGCAAGTGGAAGTGTAATTTCCCAAACGCCATCAGAATTGGCATCGGTCATTGGGGCGCAATAGCCACACCAGTTGTTAAACGTTCCGTTAATGGAAACGTTGGAAAGCCCAGTGCCGTTCATGTCTACGCGAAACGTGACATCGAACGCCTTCGCTCCTAAGAAAGAAGTTAAGAGCAAAAAGAGTAGGTAAATCTTTTTCATTTTAGTTAATTATATTTTAAGGTTGCGACGAATATATAGTAATTGTACAATAGACAAAAACACTTTTCGAAAAAAAATTGTACTTTTTACAAAAAGTCCTAATAAATGTCATTTATTTTCGCTCAAATTTGTGAAATGGCAATTTCGAAAAAAATAGCAAAGACAAGAATAGAGCAGGACGATATCTATTCAATTCCAATAGACGAGTTTTTCAAGTCGGCATTTTCTGTCGATTGTGTCATCTTTGGTTATCACGAAAGAGAACTGAAAGTGTTGCTTATTCAACGAGGTACAGATCCTTTTCAAGATTACTGGGCACTACCCGGTGACTTGGTTTATCCGTATGAAGATCTTGACGATTCAGCTATGCGTGTTTTAAATGACCTGACTTCCTTGTCAGACGTATCTATGCGACAAGTACACACCTTCGGAAAAGTAAATCGTCACCCATTGGGACGTGTAATTACCGTTGGATATATTGCCTTAGTTGAATTGATGGATATTAATCCGCTTCCTTCGAAATGGGCGAAGCAAACCAAATGGCACAGCATAAAACGCATTCCGAAATTGGCTTTCGATCACAAAGAAATCTTAAATGAAAGTTTCAGAGCGTTGAAAGATATCATTGTGGCAGAACCTCTTTGGAGCAAGGTTCTTCCAGAAAAATTTACCCTCACCGAATTCCAAGCATTTTTCGAGACGATTTTGCAAAGGGAATTCGATAAGGGTAATTTCAGAAAGAAAATCAACGGGTTGAAATTCTTAAAACGATTGGACGAGTCACAACAAAATGTGCGTCACCGTCCTTCAAGTTTATACCGCTTCGACGCGAAACTGTTTAAACAGTATCGCGACAAAGGGTTTGTTTTCGAGTTTTAATTTTATTCTTAAAGCTTCACGAAACGTTGGGTGGTTGCACCTTTTGCGGTAACTACCTGCACGTGATAAATTCCTGAAGACAAGGCCTCTGTATTCACTTGAACATTGTTGTTTAAGGCTACAGTTGGAACCGCAATGCGCTTACCCGTATTGTCTAAAATTGAAATTGATTTAACCAAAGATGAACTTTGAATCATAAATGAATTCTGAACAGGGTTTGGATAAATTGTAAACTGATTTTCTTCTATTTCGTTTACGTGAATAACGCCACATCCAAGGCAACTTCCGTAACAAACAGTGTCCATAACAAGTGTTCCGGTTACGTCCAATGATCTGTTCGTGAAACCCGAGTTCGTTACTGTGCAAGGGTCTCCAGCGGTTAGCGCTTCAGAACCGGCCCAAGTGTCATAAGCATATTTGTATTCGTACGTTCCGGCATTCAAAGGAATAGTTAGTTCCCAAACATTATCGGCGTTGCCATCGCTCATGGGCGCACAACCGCCACACCAGTTGTTGAATACACCGTTTACTTCCGGTGTTGTGAAGGTGATACCGCTTGATCCCATGTCTAAAACAAATGTTACGTTGTATGGGCCAGAAGAAATACCGCAGGCTTCGCAGCTTCCCCAGCACACAACAGGTAAAGTATCTGCAACAGAGACATTCAAAACACGGTTGGTGTAAATGCCAGTTGTCATAGTACATGAACTTCCGGGAACCAATGTTTCTTGGCCGGTCCAGTTGTCATATGAAAATTTATACTCATAAGACCCAGGGGCTAAAGAAATGGTAAGGTCCCAAACACCGTCGCCGTTGGCGTCGCTCATGGGCGCGCAGTTTCCACACCACGCATTGAAAATTCCGTTTACTTCAGGGGTGGTGAATCCTGTAACGCCGTTCATATCTACTTGAAAGGTGATGTCTACTTGAGCCACGGCGCTCAAAGAGAAAATTGAAAAGAATAAGAATAGAATTTTTTTCATGATCTAGTTTTTTGCTAATTTAGAGAAATTGTACTTTATACAAAAAGGTTTTAATACTTTTGTTTTCAATGTGTGAATGTTTTGTCAAATGTTATGTACTTTGCCGGCGATTCCTTCAACTGAAATGAATATCTAATGAAAAACAGCGGTCCAATCTACTTGTTCATTTTAATGGTCCTTTTCTTCAGTGTTACTGATGGAATGGCTCAGGCAATACCCGTTAAGGTATTCCAAGATGAAGCAGGTGCTTGGCATCTATCGAGAGGCGGAATGCCCTACGAAGTCAAAGGTGCAGGAGGAAATGTTCAACTTGATAAGTTGGTCGAAATCGGTGGAAATTCTATTCGTACATGGAGTACTGACAATGCTCAGGAAATTTTAGATGAGGCTTATTCGAAAGGTTTAACCGTAATGCTCGGGTTGTGGGTTCAACACGAACGTCACGGTTTCGATTATAACGATGAGAAGAAAGTTGCGGAACAACTGGAAGGTTTCAAAAAAGTAATTCTTCAATTCAAAGATCATCCAGCCTTACTCATGTGGGGTATTGGAAACGAAGTAGATTTATTCTACACAAACACACGTGTGTGGGCCGCCATTAATGATATTGCGAAATTTGCTCATGCTGTTGATCCGAACCATCCCACTTCAACCGTTACGGCGGGATTGGATGAAAAGGAAGTCAAGTTGATTCTTCGCGATGCGCCAGAGATTGATGTCTATTGTGTGAATACTTACGGAGATATTGCAGGAGTTCGAAAGAACATACGAAGCTTCGGATGGAATGGACCGTACATGATTACCGAATGGGGACCAAACGGACATTGGGAAGTTGCCAAGACGAAATGGGGTGCCCCAGTGGAACAAAGCAGTTCCGAAAAAGCAAAGTCATACAAGGAGCGTTTGAGCAATGAAATTCAAGCCGATAAAAATTACTGTTTAGGATCTTACGTCTTTTTGTGGGGACACAAACAAGAAACCACTTCAACGTGGTACGGATTATTTTCTGCTGAAGGAAATGCTTCCGAAGCAGTGGAAGTGCTTCAAGATATTTGGAAACCAGGAACTGTGAAAAACAGAACCCCCGTCTTAGATTCTCTTTTGGTGAATGGAAAAAAGAAGGGCGATTACATTACGCTAACTGCCGATGAAATATATGAGGCAAGTGCTTTTGTGAAAGATGCCGACGGCGATGCTTTGAGATCTTCGTGGGTGATTGTTCCAGAAAGCCGTGATATAAAATCGGGTGGTGATGCGGAAAGCGCACCAACGCCTATTTCCGGATTGTTCAAAAAGAAATTGACGTCGAACGCTAAATTTTTTGCCCCTTCTACCGAAGGCGCTTACCGATTGTTTTTTGAAACTGTAGATGGAAATGGGCATTACGCTTATACGAATGTGCCGTTTTATGTGATGCCAAGAAAAGCGGGGCAAGCGCCGAAAAGAGCCGTCTCTTTCAAACCAATCGAATTTCAACCTTAAATCGAATGAAGTCTAAATTCACCTATCTGTTTTCGCTGTTAGCACTTCTTTTTTTGGTTGAAGGGAATGTTGCGTCGGGACAGATTACAAATCTTACTTCTTCTTACGGACTTTATCCGAAGAAGGACTCGTTAATACCAGGAAAGATCAGTGTTTCAGGATTCTATCGATTCTTTGGAACCTACACCAAACAAAATAACCCTTATCAATTAACGGTTCCAACAGATACTGTTTTACCACGAAGTTTTTTCATTGGTGACGATGCGCAACTTCCGAATTTGTTGGTGAATGTAGCAGGACAATTTTCAGACAAATCCAGTTGGGGATTTGATCTGAGAATGTTTCAATTTTTAAACGGAGTCATCAACCCTTCTTACGGTGCACAAGTCGCCGATTCACTTCGCCCGAGTATTCAAAAGCCTCTGGGAACTGTTGCGCTAGGTGGAAATTTGGGAACCATGTTGGGAATGAATTTGTACGGGAATTTCAAAACGAAATATGGGCAATGGGCTGTGCGTGTAGGAGGTATTCAATGGGTAAGCATTTCCGATTTAACGTTTGGTTCTTTCAGGGGGTACAACCGCTTTATGTTGTTTGAAAGAAACCCTTGGGATCCCATGGGAAACAGCGCATCTTCCAGATACCAGCAGTATTTCAATCAAGGAAGCATAGACCAAGATTCGCGTTGGGGAAACAGAGCGTTTCAAGGGGTTGTGGTGGAAGGAAAAGAATTGCCGAAGAATTTTTATTTCCTTGGTATGGTCGGAAAGAGTGAAATTAACGGAGGTTTATTTGTGACTCCGAATTACTCTTACGGTGGAAAATTACTTCACAAAGGAAAGAAAAAAGGATACGTTGCATTGAACACGTTCAACAGCGTGAACTACACCGATAGTCTTGCACGTCAATCGTTCGGACTAAACGTGGTAACCCTTGAAGGTGTTACGACGATCAAAGGACATACTTTGAAGGCCGAGTTGGGTGCAGGGAATTATTATAGCCCGAGACATTCAAGAGGCTGGGGCGAAGCCCTTCAAGTGCGTTGGTCTACTCCGGTTGTTGGAAATAGACCTGTTTTGGAAGTGCATGCGTTTCGTTTAAGCCCTAAGGTCATTAACAATTCAGCAATTTTCTGGAACACTTCAACACGCGAGTACACGGCAAATGAAATTCCTGCGGGAAGTATTGGAAGTTCTTCCTTACTTCAACCGTTCGGAAGTTCTATGATTCGCTTGGGTCAGATGACCAACAACCGTCAAGGTGTGAATTTGAATGTGCAATGGGGAACGAAGAAGTTCAAGTTTAGCGGTGGTATGGGCACTTCAGCCGAAATTGAAGCAGCCGCTGGAGTTATTACGTTTGGACATCCTGTGAACAACGTTACACGCTCTCGCCTGTGGCGCTGGCAGTTCCCTGCTAATGTAGGTCCGTATGGCAGATACTCAGACATCTACAGAGATGTGTACGAAACCGTTCAACTTTCAGACGACAGTTCGGGCGTGGTGGTGCACAAGAAATATTTCAACGTGGCCGAGGCGCAGATGAAGTACCAAGGGAAAATTGGTGCGCACAAAATATTCTTCTTTTCGTTGTTGCAAGCGCAAAGCGCTGGAAGAAAATTCTCTCCAATTGTTATTACAAACGAACGCGCATATGTGCGTCAATATTCGTCAGAACTGGAAACGTATTTCGAATTGAATTCAACTGTTATGTTAACTGGATATATTGGTTACGAAAGAACCATTGCGAATTACTTGACGAACATAGATGAAATTACAAGAAGACCCAGAAACCAATACGGAAAGGGTTATGGATTGGGAGTAGATGTTGAATTGGGAAGAAACACAAGATTGTATATACGTCACCGTTGGTTCTCTTTCGAAGATAAAAGTTTCTCGTTAGATCATTTCAATGGAAGAGAATTAGTGGTTGAATTAAAAGCGTTTTTTTAATGAAAAATAAGTTGCATATCGTTGTTGGAATAGCTGCACTGTTAGTGGCTCAGTTTGTTTCGGCGCAAGAAAAAGATTTTCGCAAAATTGTATTCACGGGCGCTGCACGTGGACTCTATTACGGCGATAAAGTTGGACAAAATCAAGAAGATTCAATCACCATTCCACGCATGAACAGCGGGCATACGTTGGTTGATTTAGGAATGAATATTCGTCCGAATAGAAACACCGAAATTCAAGGGATGGTGCGTGTACGCAACGACTACGGGGGGTTTTGGGGTTCCGGAGTGAGCTTCGACGTGCGTCAACTGTACATCAAAGGTGTGGCAGGAGGAATTGTGCGCTACCAATTGGGCGACATCAACTACAAACTTTCCCCGTATACACTTTCGAATACGCAGCAGGAAATCATTACGCAAGGGCCGGTTATTTTTCAGCAGCAAACTCGCTTAATGAATTACGATAATTTTTACGCTGCAGACAGTTCATGGAGACAGCAAGGTGCTGCTGCAGAATTCGGATTGCAATTTGCAAAATTTGTGAAGGAGCTGCAATTTCACACGGTTGCAACACGCGTGAGAACAACAGATTTCGGAAGCATCAACGATCGCTTGTTCGCTGGATACAATGTGAATTTGGTTCAAAGTAATTTCTTCGAAGTAGGGGTGAATCATGTAACACTTTTCGATATTGAAGGAACTTCGCACAACTTAAGCACCTTTCACAACCCTGTAACAACGGGTACTTTGTTGTTGAAGAAAGATATTGCTAACTGGAAAATGAAGGTGAACGTGGAAGGCGGAACTTCAAGAACCTACTACGAGAAATTTGAAGGTTCACCTGAAACAAAAGGAAAAATCTTCGATGCGAAATGGATCGCTGCAAACACATCGAATGGATTAACCGTTGAAGCAGGTTGGAAATATGTTAGCTCTGATTTCCGCAGTCCAGGTGCACAAACCAAGCGTGTGAATTACAATTATCAGCCATCGTCATTCGGAAGAATAACGAATGATCAAGTAGTAAGAAATCTTACTTCATTCGATTTAATGCGCGAGTCGAATGCTTACAACCGTCAGCTTTCTTCCAACTTAATGTTAACACAACCGAAGTACGACAACATTACGCCTTACGGAACGGCTACTCCGAACAGACAAGGGTTAACCGTGAACGCGAAGTACACGAATTCCACCAAATTATTCGAAATAGCCGCAACGCAATTGATGTTGCAAGAGACCCGTGGAGAAGGAACGCTGTTGCCTCGTAAGTTCATGCGTTCAGAGGTGAAGGGTACCGCCCACTTGAGTAAAATAATTGGAAGCAAAGACAAGTTATTTGATGTGACTGTTCGATTCAGAAATGATCAAACATCGCGTAAAGCAGAGGAGAATGTTCGCGCAGTAGACCTTTCAACACAAATATTTTCTGTGGGTATGGAATACGAATTCTGGGAGAATTGGGATGTGATGTTGGGCGTTCAACAAATTACATTCAACGGATTCGATTACACCGCTGTTCGAAACAACTTCTCTCAAATTTATAACTTCAAAGAATACCAAACCAACGGTAATGAATTTATGAAAGCCGCAGGTTTACGTTATCGTTTTTCTGACAAGTCTAGCTTGTCTGTAAACCTTTCGAACTTCAAGAATACCGATGCGTTCGACGCAACACAGAATTACACTATTCGTCAGTTTATGTTACTTTATCAAATGAATTTTTAATATGAAAAAGTCTATTTACTTCCTACTCTTCGCTTCAGTGCTTTACACCTCGTGTAAAGTAGATGAACAATTCGAAGGACCTTCCTTGGTTGATTTGTATGGTGATTTCAGTTTGGTAACAGGGCTGGATATTTCCAACCGAAATGTAAATTTCTCAACTGGAGAAACCACCACCTTCACCGCTGCTTTTTCCAAAAATGTGAATTGGAAAATTGAAGTGAAAGGTCTGCAATCGGGTGCTGTTAAGCGTTTCGAAGGGTTTTCGAATGTAGTTGATGTTTCGAATGCTACATGGAATGGTACTACAACTGACTTACCTATGTTTCGTGTGGAAGATTGCGCAGTGCAACTTTCTATTGAAAATGTAGCCGATACTTTGAGAGATACTTTAACGGTGGTTGGATCTAAATTGTATGAAGGATTTGTTGCTGCTGATTTCGAAAACGGATGGAACAGCGGATGGAACACCTATGTTCAAAGCGGAGCGAACATGAGCTTTGCGGTTCAAACAAACAACAACGCGGCACAAGGCGGACGTTATTACGAAATGGCGGGTGCCGTTTCTTGGGATTGGTTAATTGGTTTGGTGAATATGCCAGGAAGTGCATACGGTTCGACGTATTATCCGTTGACAAGCAATCCTTCCAACTTATACTTCAACACCATGTTATACAAGCCTGCGGGCATAGATAACGGAATGGTGCTCTTCCAAATAAAAGAAGACGACAACCAAGACGGCATGTATTCAACCGGATCGGAAGACATGTATTCCATTCAAGTGAGCTTAACCGCAAACGGATGGTCGAAGATTTCGCAGCGTTACGACAACATACCAACGTTGGTGAATGGCGCCGCATCTGGACCAATAGGCAACGGAATTCATGAACCGAATAAGGTGATTGAAGTTTCTGTTTTGTTCTTGGCGAATCCAACTTCGGGTTATTCGAAGACATGGTTAGATTACATGATATTCACTGAAGGGTCTGCACTAGAGCCTTAATTTCTGCATATGAAATACGCATTTTGGTCTGTTCTTCTTTTATTCACGAGCTGTGTTTCTGTGCAAGAACTTGCACTTTATGAAACGGAAGTGCCTGTAGCGGAAGCGAAGGAAGTCAATGGATTTCAGTTGACCGAAATTTTTAAAGACGACATCACTTCTGAAATTTGGTTCACGCCAAGTCCGGCTTGTTTAACAGTGACCTCAGAACGAAAAGAAGTTTTCGCTGGAACAGGTGCCATGAAATTTAAGTGGAACAAACAAGCTGGCGGTTGCCCTTGGTTGGGTCTTGGAATTGGATGGGCGAATTGGAGCGGAAAGGATTTGGGTTCAATTGAAAACAGCGCGGCTATTTCATTCAAAGTGAAAACGCAAGAGGGATCTATGAAAGGATTGCCTTGGGCCATGGCCTTGGAAGACTACGCTGGAACACAAGCGTGGATAGGTGTTACAAGCGGTTATGTGGAAGGTGGAATCGTAGATACTTCTTGGAGAACCGTCACAATACCGTTGGTAGATTTTCAATTTGAAGGTTGGAATTTAGATGCCGGAACCATAAAGCAATTGCTTATTCAATTCGAATCGAATGGAACCGTGTTCGTTGACGAGTTCAAGATTATTCCATTCAAACCGAAAGAACCAAACACACTTGTTGTAACGAAGTCTTACGGTTGGGTGAACGACGGATTCATTGAAGGTCGCCAGTTTATTGAAGGTGGCCAGTTTGAAGCACAAGCGAACATCGATGGTTCGGTTCTCTATTTGAACTGGAACGAAAAAGAATTGTACATCGGTGGTGAAATTGAAGATGTTTCTCCATGTAGAAACATGCAAAGCGGAAGAGACATTTGGAACGGCGATGCGATAGAAATTGCCTTCTCTACAGAAACCGGAATCAGCGACAAGCGCATGATGTTTTACGAAGGAGATCGTCACATTGGAATTAAGATGGGTGGAAATTTCGACGTGTACGATTGGTCGCGCGAAAAGAATATTCAAGCGCAAATTTCTGTGAAGCCCCTTCAGAATAAATATGTTTTCGAATGTGTTATTCCTTGGAGCGAATTGGGTGTAGCACCGTGGAAAGACAATTCAACCTACAACATTGAATTTGCCATTGATCAGTCTACAACCGACGACACACGCGATTTCCAGAAGCGATGGAATTCGGTGAACAACGAGAATTTCAATACGAATCCATCTCTTTGGGGTAAGTTGAAAATAGCCATTCCAGAAATTACTTTAGAATGAAAATGACTTCAAAACATATTTTTCAATCGGTTTTTATTCTTGCGTTTTTAGCAATGAATGTTTCTTGTACATCACAAAAAACAGTTGCGAAAGAAAAGAAAGATGTGAATATTGACTACTACATTTCTTCCATGACTGTTGAAGAAAAAGTGGGACAAATGACTCAGCTAAATATAGATGTCGTTTGTGAGGGGGGAGTTTACAAACTGGTTGAACCACATCATTTAAATGCCGCGAAACTTCATCAAGCTTTAGTGGATTATCACGTGGGTTCAATTTTGAATTGTGGCGGACATGCTTATCCGCGCGGGCAGTGGCATGAAATCATTGGAGGAATTCAAAAAGTAGCTACGACTGAAACGCGATTGAAGGTTCCAATTCTTTATGGAATAGATGCCATTCACGGAGCGAACTATGTAACAGGATCAACGTTGTTTCCACAGCAGTTGGCACAGGCTGCAACCTTCAATCCGAGCTTAACTGAAGAGGGAGGAAGAATTACGGCTTATGAGACACGCGCGGCAGGTATTCCATGGAACTTCTCTCCAGTATTGGATGTAGGAAGAAATAAAAATTGGTCGCGATTTTTCGAAACTTTTGGTGAAGATCCATATGTCTGCAGTGTATTCGGAAGCGCGCTTGTTCGTGGCTATCAAGGTGGAAACGGTTCTTCGGTAGACAACGTTCACGTTGCGGCGTGCATGAAACACTTCTTGGGTTACAGCGGAACACGCACCGGATTCGATCGCACACCGGCAATTATTTCAGACATTGAATTGCGCGAAATTTATCGTCCGTCTTTTCAAGCGGCAATTGATGCGGGCGCATTAACTGTGATGATCAACAGCGGAGAGATTAACGGAATTCCGGTGCATGCAAATCCGAAAATCTTAATCGATTTGTTGCGCACTGAAATGGGCTTCAAAGGACTTGCTGTTACCGACTGGGAAGACATTATTAAGTTGGTGAAGAACCACCGCGTTGCTGTTGATTTGAAAGAAGCGACTTATTTGGCTGTTATGGCGGGAATAGACATGTGCATGGTTCCGAACGACTACGACTTCACCAAATATTTAATTGAATTGGTGAAGGAAGGAAGAATTTCAGAAGAGCGTTTGAACGTGAGTGTGAGAAGAATTTTGGAGACAAAGAAGAAGTTGGGATTGTTCGAGAACGCCATGCCTCCTAGCCTTGCAGCGTTTCCTGAATTTGCATCTGAAAAACACAAAGCTGCGGCATTGCACACAGCGGAAGAGAGCATAACGCTTCTTGAAAACAAAAACAACATTCTTCCTTTGAAGAAAGACGCGAAGATTTTTGTTACCGGTCCGGCTGCGAATTCAATGACCTTGTTGAATGG
>CANGEF010000054.1 GCA_947452685.1 Flavobacteriales bacterium
CACAGCGACGATAAGGGACTGCGTGTTCAGCCGAAGTTGGCGCCTATTCATGCCGTTATTGTTCCGATATACAAGGGTCTTGAACAACTTGAAGTGATTCGCGAAAAAGTTCTTCCTCTTGTAAAAGCTTTGAAAGCAAAAGGCATTGTTGCTAAGTTCGACGATGACGATAGCAAGCGCAGTGGATGGAAATTCGCTGAATACGAATTGAAAGGTGTTCCCGTTCGTTTGGCTCTCGGGCCAAAAGATTTAGAAAACGGAACCGTTGAAATTGCGCGAAGAGACACTTCCGAAAAATCTACTGTTCAATTCGAAGGCGTTGAAAACACCATTGAACAATTGTTGGAAGACATTCAAGCCAACATGTTCAACCAAGCATTGGAGTTCAGAAATGGACACATGACCGAAGTAGACGATTACGAAACATTCAAGAAATTGCTCGATGAAAAAACGGGATTCTTCTTGGCACATTGGGACGGAACGGCTGAAACGGAGGAATTGATTAAGCAAGAAACCAAAGCCACTATTCGTTGCATTCCTTTCGACGGGCCAACAGAACCTGGCGTTTGTATGGTGACAGGAAAACCAAGCGAGCGTAGAGTACTATTCGCAAGAGCATATTAACATGGAAGCAAAAGAACAGATTCTTTCGTTACTGAAAAACAAAAGCGTTTTAAAGCAAGACGTTTTTCACAACACCATTGCGCAGTTCAATGCGTTGAAAGAAGTTTTGAAAAATACGGTGCAAGATTTATCCGATCAATTTGGAAAAACAGACGAGCGCGTTACGTTCGAATACCGCGACAGAGGAGCGTTTCAGTGTGAAATTCGCGTAGCGGGTGATCTGCTTATTTTTCAAATGCACACGAATGTTTTTCAATTCGAGCAAGAAAGTAGTTTTTGGCAAACCGGCTATTTGAAGGAAAATCCAGATAACAGTTATGTAGGCACCATTAACGTTTACAATTTTCTTTCAGACTCTTTTCGCTACGACAGAACTTCAGATATCGGCTACTTGCTTGCGCGCGTTTTCATTAACAAAGAAAATCATTTTGTTGTCCAAGGAAAAAAGCAATTGGGAATTATGTTCAACGACATTGTTGCCTCGAACTTCGATGCTGCCAATCAAATAAAATTTGTAGATCAAGTTGTTCTCTACGCTTTGAACTTCGATCTTCTTATTCCTCCTTACGAAAACCTACACCAGATCACTGTTGAAGAAATGCAAGACATTAATCACAGCGGAAGTTTGGCCACCGGAAAGAGAATGGGATTTCAGTTTACTTCAGTGAAATAAAACCTTTCGCTACTTCCACTTAAAAACCATTACAGGAAGGTCTTTCGACAAGTCTCTAACTTTCTTGCTCGGATACAAAAACATCTTCCCTTCTTTCATGCGAAAAGACTGACTGTCTTGAGTAGACAATTCAATCAGATTCTGATCTCTGTTCGTCATGGCCCATGGCAATTGAATTTCAGAAGGAACCTCCTCGCCTTCCTTCAACAAGACAAAGGCGTATTGCTCGCCGTTTTTTCCTTCAACAAAATACATGTTGTCTTTTTGAAAATTAGAAATACTACGCGTGCCATAAATTGCCTCTGAATGAACGCTCGTCCAATCGCCTATTTCTTTCAATCTCTTATTCACCTCTTCCGGAAAAACACCTGTTGCAGTTGGCCCCACTCCTAACAATAAATTTCCGCCTTTGGCTATGACTTCAACCAACTTATGAATAACCTCGCGAGAAGATTTGTATTTGTCATTGGGCACGAATCCCCAGGCATTTCCCAATGTCATGCAGGTCTCCCAAGGATAATCCAATCTTCCTTCCGGAATGCGCTGTTCAGGCGTTCTGTAGTTTTCAAATTCACCATGTACGGTTCTGTCTACGATCAAAGTTCCCGGATTGTTCTTTCGTGCAATTTCGGCTAATCGCGGAACGTCTACATCTTGACTCCATGCAGGAATAGGACATTGCCATGACTTCACTTCGTCGTTAACAGTTTCCAACGGACGCACCCAACCGCCGTCTAGCCAAAGCATATCTACCTTTCCGTATTCAGAAGTCAATTCTGAAATCTGATTCGCGGTGTAATTCTGAAAGCGTTTCCACTGATCCGGGAATTTCCGAATATCGTAATTGTTGTTCCGTTCACCGGTTGCGAAAGCATGCCACCAATAATAATCGGAATGCCAATCGGGCTTCGAAAAATACGCGCCAATGAAAAAATCTTCTTTTCGGAATGCATTGAATACTTCCTTCGTCACATTCGATTTTGAATTCGATTGGAAGGGTCCGTCCGTGATTTTGAAATCGGAGTATTTGCTATCGAACATGCAGAACCCATCGTGGTGCTTCGTTGTAAAAACCAAATACTTCACGCCTGCATTTTTCGCTGAAGTAGCCCAAGCTTCCGGATTGAATTGCGTTGGATTGAATTCCTTTGACAAACCGAAATACCATCTCTTGTATTCTTCGTAATTCAAAGCGGTGTCTCTTCCCACCCAATCTTCGTTGCAGATAGACCAAGACTCCACTATTCCCGGCACCGCATAAATTCCCCAATGAATAATAATGCCGAATTTTAAATCGCGCCAATGCTCTAGATTCTCCCGAACCGAATGATCACTCGGGTAGGTGTAAGCCGAAGAGGGCTGTGACCATGAATGGATAAAAGCAAACAAAAAGAACACGCCCACTAACTTCCTCATACCTTCAAAAAATTTACATATTTATATCGAAAAATTAAAGGCACCAATCTGCAGCAGCCCAATGATAAGGGCCCACCAAAGATGCATGTTCCGCTTGCAAAACAGAAACAAAATAAGAAGAAAAATCAATGCACCAATGGCCAAAACAAATGAAAGAACAGACATGTAATTTAAAAATGTTACTGCAACCACGACCGAAGAAAAAAGATAAATCCAAATGGGCTGCTTCCGTTCTTCCGACTGCTCGAGCCAACGAAAAATAAGTGCCGATAAAAAGATAGACACTGCTGAAAGCAAATAGATGCTGTCTATCCAACCGTGCCAAAGCGTATATGTAAGCGCAACTAAAATTGCCGGGAATTGCAATGCTGGAAGAACAAATGCCCAAAAATTTCTATGACCCAAGGCCTTGTATAAAATATGATTGAGCGCGAAGAAATATATCCAAAAAGCAGACAGATCTAACCCACCCTGAATCCAGCAAAGAGCGCTCAAACTTAAGAGAATTACCAGAGGAAGTTTAAGTTCTTGAAGCGAATCGTTTTCACTCTGAATCACATCGTCGTAGAGACGCAAACTAACGAGCACCAGAACAATTTTCAGGATATCGAAAAAAGAAAATACATGAATCAATTCAAGTGGAAAACTGAAAAGAAAAATCCAAGAGGCCATAAGCAAAACATAACCAAGCGGAATTCGCTGCGCGAGATAATTTCGAAATAACTGTATCAAGTGGGTATGTAATTGTTATTTTTGGTTTACCGAAAATAGAACATCTCTTGAACTAAAACAAACCATGACTAAAACACACTTCAGATTTCTATATCTTCTTCTTATTACATTATCGTTCAGCGCGTGTACCGTTGAGAAGCGCGTGCATCAAGACGGATATCATATTTCTTGGAAGCATCGTCATGCTGTTCCTTCAGAAAAATCTTCTGTACAAATCGTTCAAAATAAAATTGAATCACCTGAGATTGTAGCCATTGAAAACCCGAACGAACATTCGGTGGAAATGATTTCTGCTAGTGCAAGCGCTCATGAAGAACTGATTACTTCCAAACCAATTTCAACGTTTTCATTTAAAACCGTAAGCGCTACGCAAGATACCGTGGTCCCAAAACAGGAATCTCAGCACGAAGAATATTTCAGCAACAATTATATTTCGCGTGAACAACCGCAAGATATTCGCGACCAACAATTAGCAAACTGGGCTCTTGGGCTTGGAATTGCATCAGTGTCGACACCCATTTGGGCTACTATTCTTTTTCTCGGTATTGGCGCTGCTGCCGGATTCTCTTGGGCACTTTTAGGAGTATCCGTTTTTATCGGAGTTGCCCTATTTCTTGCTTTGGAAATAACTGCAATTATATTTGCCACTCGATTCTTACGTCGTCGAGGTAAAGATCCTGAATATCGCAAATACCGCAGTCGCGCCATCACTGGACTTGTCCTCGCCGGCATCTATCCTGCGCTCATGGTCATTAATATTATTTTGGCTATTGTATTAGCGATTTAATTTCCCGAACCTTCGGAACTACGTTATTGGAAAATCTAAGATTTTATTCCTCCCGATAGCTATCGGGATGCGTAATGGGAACTGCGTTATTGGAAAATCGGAGATTTTATTCCTCCCGATAGCTATCGGGATGCGTAATGGGAACTACGTTATTGGAAAATCAAAGATTTTATTCCTCCCGATAGCTATCGGGATGCGTAATTGGAACTTCGTAATTGGAAAACCTACGGTTTTATTCCTCCCGATAGCTATCGGGATGCGTAATACCTATTTCATAATTGGAACTTCGTAATTAAAATCGTCGAAGACATTCGCGAAGCATTCGTCGAAGACATTCGTCCAAAGGACATCATTTCCTTTTAGCAAAAGAAGTTTCTGTTAAATAAAAAACCCTCAACTTTCGTTGAGGGTTTTGCTTGTAGCCCGTAGGGGAATCGAACCCCTGTTTACAGAATGAAAATCTGCTGTCCTAACCCCTAGACGAACGGGCCGTTTAGGATTTGTGGGTGCAAATATACCATCTTTTTGCTTTCCCACAAGCATTCACCTAAAAAAAATTAAAGTCCAATAACAACACCGGCCTTAATGAGATAAGGTCCGCCCCACGCCAACTCGCAATTCACCCCTACTTTCTTTCTAAAAGGAAAGCCGGTAAAGCCAATGGCCACAAGCTGATACTCGGTTAATCGAGTCCCAAAAGACTTCTTCGCAAAATTAACATCTGTGGTATTCTCTCGAACGCCATACCAATTCAGATTCGTACTTATTCCTGAATACAACAGACAACTGGTCTTCTTAAATCCGAAAATCTTCCGCTTCTTAATATGCTGAATGTTGTATGAAAACAAAAGCCTCGCTCCAGCTGTACTCTTATTTATATTCCAGGTAACAAACGGATCCACCGCCATGTGCCCCAACTGATCTCTGTATCTATAATCTGTGGCGTTCACCGTTAACGCTTGTGTCGAGAATCCAAATCCAAAAATCACTCGCCATTTTTTTCGATTCCCCTTCGTTAATGAAAAATCGCCTGAGAAATTTACAGAGGGTAAAAACGTCTTACTAATGGTCCGACTAGAATCACCCAACGCACTTACATTGACATTTACATTAAACAAACTGTAACCAAGACCAGCAGAGACCAACCCGTCCATTCGCTTAATTTGGGCAGAGCAAGGATTGAAAGAAAACAGCAAAAGAACAAGCAGTCCTATCAGAGGCAGTCTTTTCATTTTGGTTAAGATTTAAGCGAAGATAAAGTCTTTTTCGTAAATTGCTAACTATGATAGCACGACTTAAACATGCCTTGGGATTCTCTCTGCTCTTGATTTGCTTGCATACTCAGGCGCAGACAGAGACAGGAAAAGCTTCCTTTTATCACAGCAAATTTGAAGGACATGGAACTTCAAGTGGAGAAGTTTTCCGTCAAAGTAAATTCACCTGCGCCCACAAATCTTTGCCATTTGGAACTTGGCTAAAAGTAACTTGCCTGAAAAACAACAATGTAGTTTACGTTCGTGTGAACGACAGATTGCCCAAGTCTTCGAAGCGCTGCATAGACCTTACTTTAACTGCAGCCACTGAGCTCGATTTCGTGAAAAACGGTCTAACGCAAGTGAACCTCGAGGTGGTTGAAGAAAGAACGGTGCCCGAGCATTTCAAGTCTGCCATTGAACTTAAGACGAAGGGTAAGAAAAAATAAAAGGTGCTAGATTCTTTCACTTAAGTTGTTATTTTCGCAACGCTAATGAAGAATAGTCCTTCAACAAATATCATACTCTCCCTTTTGCTTGTGCTTTTCCTAGCTCAGGGCGGAATGGGCTATTTGATTCTTCAATGCAAATTAATTTCCATAAAAGAGGAAATGAAGTCCCTGGTTCTGAAAGGTGCGCATGAAGATTCACTCACTCCCATGCATTTCTCTCCGGAAGAATATAAAAATGTGACTTGGCCGGAATCCTGGGAATTCGAATACCAAGGAACAATGTATGACCTTTCCAAAAAAGTGATTCATTCCGATGGCTCTGTGACTTTGTACGCGCTTATGGACGACCAACAGAATGAGTTAAACCAGCTCTTGCAATCACTCGTTCAAAAGTCTTCCGACAAAAAACAAACACAAGAACAACTTAACTTCTTCTACAAATTTCAATCGCAATGGACTTGTGATTTCCATTTTATTGAAATTCCATTTCTCGAAGTGAACACCTCTCATTTCGCGACAAATCGTTTTTTCATTTCATCTCCACACGTTCGTCTCAACGAACTTCCCCCAATTCTTTGAAAGATGCCCTGCAAGATGTTTCACAAGGTTCTACGAAAGGAATCTTTTTTAACACCTTGCTTGCACCTTGTGAAACATCTTTCCAAAGGAATCTTGTTTAACACCTTGCTTGCACCTTGTGAAACATCTTTCCAAAGGAATCTTGTTTAACACCTTGCTTGCACCTTGTGAAACATCTTTCCAAAGGAACCTTGTTTAACACCTTGCTTGCACCTTTTGAAACATCTTTCCAAAGGAATCATGCTTCACAGCTTAGAATTGAACATTTAACAAATAACATTTATAATGAAACGTATAGTTTTTTCATTGCTACTTTCTTTATGTAGCACCATAGTGGCATTCGCCCAAACCAAATCAGGAAAAGTCATTGACACTCAAACAAATTCGCCAGTTGTTGGCGCCGTAGTTGAAATCAAAGGAAACCAAACTTTATTAACCGATGAAGAGGGAATCTTTAAATTCAACTGCTCAAGTGATTCTGTAGACATTCGAATACACATTATCGGATATTCTTCTTTTAGAAAAAGAATGTCTTGCAAAGACATGGTTATTCATTTGACCAATGAAAACAACACATTGAATCAAATTGAAATTACCGCTACATCTGACCCCAACAAGTCTCAACTCGATCAACCGAGCTCTATTGTTTCGTTGAAACCAACGGAGATTAAAAGAGGGACTGGACTTTTCCTTGACGATGCCATTAATGGAAACGTTCCAGGGGTAATGATGGTTCGCAGAGCAGCTTCTTCAGGACAGCAATTTAACATTCGTGGCTACGGAAACGGCATGGGCGTTAGAGGAGTAAACAGCAACTTCGACGGACAAGGGACAAAGGTTTATCTAAACGGAATTGCTATCACCGATGCTGAAGGCATAACTGTTATGGACGATATAGATTTCGGATCTATTAGCAATGTCGAAGTTTCAAAAGGCCCATCAGGTTCTTTATATGGATTAGCCATTGCAGGTGTTGTGAATTTGCAAACGCAAAAAGCAGCTAAAAACACACTTTCAATTGGACAAGATTATTTAGTTGGAAGCTACGGCCTAACACGCGCAACAACTCGCGTTGCCATTGGTGGAGACAAAACTTCGTACATGATTAACTACGGCAAACAACATTCAGACGGATTCATGCAGCATACTGCTTCTGACAAAGAATTCGTAAATGTTGTTGCTGAATCAAACGTGAGCGACAACCAAACTTTCACTTCGTACTTCGGTTATGCAAATAGCTACGATCAAAGAAATGGTGAATTAACTCAAGGGCAATATGACACCCTTGACTACTCGGGTAATACTGCATACATTAAAAACAATGCTCACGCAGCTGTGAAAACTTTTCGTGGAGGAATTGGACACACCTATAACTTCAACTCGAAATTTTCTAATACAACCAGCGTATTCGGATCTGGGCAGGCCATTGACGCAAGTTCAGCAGGTGGTTGGACAGACAAAATTCCTGTAAATTATGGAATGCGCAGCACCTTCAATTCTAAATTCAATTTAGGAAAGAACGTAACACTTAGCGGTATTACGGGTATTGAAATGCAACGCATGAATGCAATTACAGTTGGTTATAATATGGGCGCAGACAGTACCAATCTTGGTGGTATCTACAATTATAACACAATCACCTCTATGAAGAGTAACCAAGCAACGACTAATTCTACTTACAACTATTTTACACAGTGGACAGCTCTTCTTCCTAAAGGATTTTCAATCACAGGTGGAATTGGAATTAGCAACATGAGTATTCGTTTGGAAGATAGAATGTGGGGAATTCCTAACGCTTCAGGATCTACAAACAACCACCCAGGAAACTCGAAGTCAAAAGTTTACGAATCTTCATACACAAACCTTGTTTCTCCAAGCATTGCTATCAACAAGAAAATAAATGAAGTTGCCTCTGCTTATATCAACTACTCCGTAGGATACAAAGCACCAGTAAGCAGCAACATTCTAGTAGCAACAACCGGTCAGGTGAACACCACATTGCAACCTGAAAAAGGAACGCAATTAGAAATAGGAACAAAAGGAAATCTTCTAGATGGTAAATTATTCTATACCGTAGCATTATTCAACGCCAAGTTTGAAAATAAATTTACAACTATCGCAGTTCCTAACCCTGCAAACACCGCAACACTTTATACCTACTTGACTAATGGTGGAAACCTAAACAACAACGGTGTGGAAGTTCTTGTTAAGTACAACGCAATTAAATCGAAAAAAGGATTTATTTCGAGCTTAACGCCATTTGCAAATTTGACACTTTCAAATTACAAATATGAGAATTTCGGATATACCGTTACTGCTAATGGTAACACTACCGCTACAACCTATGACTACAGCGGAAAGCAAGTAGCGGGTGTAGCTCCACTTGTATACAATCTTGGATTTGATATTGAAACAAAACTAGGAATTTATGGAAATGCGAACTACAACTACCGCAGCAGCATGTACTACACAAGCGACAATACAAATGAAACCAACGCCTTCGCTCTATTAAACGCTAAAATTGGATACAGAAGAAGCATAAAAGCATTGGATTTAGATTTATATGTTGGTGCTAACAACATGACAAGTGCGCAATACTACACAATGGTATTTGTAAATCAAGCTCCTGATGCATTTGTTCCTGGACCAAATGAAATCAATTATTTCGGAGGTATCAATCTTAAATACAATTTCTAAGTAACTAGAAATTCTAACAAAAAAAGCGGGGAGAAATCCCCGCTTTTCTAATTATATCCCATGAAAAAAATCATCTACCTCTTATTGGGCATAAGTCTATTCAGCTGCGGAGAGAACGCAACTAAATCTGAGAATTCAGAGAAGAGAATAGTTTGCGTTTCAAAACAATACAATGAAATAATTTGCGCACTAGGCGCCGAGAAAAACCTTGTGGGCATTGATGTTTCAAGCACCTTTCCTGAAAAATTAAGCAACATCGCTAAAGTAGGATATCACAGAGCTCTAAGTATTGAAGGTATCTTAAGTTTAAATCCATCTTTATTTCTGCATGACAACAACGTTGGCCCAGAAAGCGTTTTGCAACAGCTCAAAGATCTCAAAGTTCCTATTCAAACTTTCACTAAAGGTGAAACCATTGACAGCACTCAAATTCTTATTCGCGAAATTGGCAACTACTTTAATAAGACGAAGGAAGCAGATTCCCTCTGCACCATTTTGGACAATGACTTTCAAACAGCACTGAACAATTGCAAAAACTTCACCGACACGAAGAGAGTCTTGATCATTCACTACGGGCAAGCCTCAAACACCTATTTGGTCATGACCTCAAAAAGCACCGGAGCTAAAATGATCGAATGGGCAGGTGGCAAAAATTGCATTGAAGATAATTTGAAAGGTATGAAACCTCTTTCCGCTGAAATCATCGCGAATGCGAATCCAGATGTAATATTGGTAACCGATTTCGGATACGACAAATTAGGAAATATCGAGAGCATAAAAGACCTCCCGGGTGTTCGCGGAACAGCCGCAAGCAATGCGAATAAAATATTTCGAATTCGTGAACACGACCTTGTATATTTAGGTCCAAGAACAGGACAAAACATTATTGAACTGCAAAAGACCATTCATCAATAACAAGAATGAAAAAAAATAGTTTAATAATTCTTTTTTTTCTAGCCTCTCTTCTAGCCCTCTTTCTCTCTTGCGTTGTTGGGGCTGTGCATTTGTCTTTGGCAGAGATTTTCAATTCAATTTCAAAGACTTTATTCAGTGGCAACGAATTGAATCTTCACGAGAATATTTTCATAAACATTCGATTCCCTAGAGCCCTTCTTTCCTTTGTAGTTGGTGCTTCACTTGCCATTGGCGGTGTTCTTATGCAGGGATTGTTTAGAAACCCATTGATAGAACCGGGACTAATAGGAACAAGCAGCGGTGCCGCATTAGGCGCTTCTTTTTACTTTCTATCGAGCAATATCCTTGCGACAGTTTTTCCCTACTGGACATTGCCTATTTGCGCATTCATTGGAAGTTTGCTTGCCACTCTCTCAACAACCGGAATCAACAGTTCCAATGAAAAATCAAAATCAAGCACAACACAACTCCTGTTAACTGGCATCGCTGTAAACGCAATTTGCATGAGTCTTGTTGGAATTTTGAGTTTCTTCGCACGCGACCCTCAAGCTCGTTCTATTACTTTCTGGGGGCTGGGCTCGTTGGCTTCAGCCAATTGGAAGATTGTCACTACATGCACTCTCACTTTAGTCATTGGGTGCTTTATGGCCATTAAAAATGCGAAATCAATTGACGCCCTTCAACTCGGAGAAAAAGAAGCTTTCTTGTTAGGCATAAGAATTAAAAAATTACGCATTTCAATCATAGTTACCAATGTCATCTTAATTGGAATTGCAACGTCGTTTGTTGGCGTTATAAGTTTTTTGGGATTAATCATTCCGCATATTCTCAGGGGTCTTGGTATTCTTCAAACAAAACAACTTGTCCTAGCAGCTGCATTACTAGGCGGAACAGTGCTATGCTTGTCAGATATCGTTTCAAGAATAATTATTGCACCGACAGAAATTCCAATTGGAATAATAACAGCACTTTTGGGGGCTCCAATTTTCATCTATCTCATAAGAACTAAAAACGAGTTCCTCGCATGATTAGAATTGAAAACATATCACTTTCGATAGGCCAACGTGAGATACTAAAAAATGTATCTGCAGACTTACATGCGAAAAGTGTAAATATAATTATCGGACCCAATGGCGCTGGCAAATCATGCTTGCTCGATTCAATCGGAGGAATTAACAGAAATTATTCGGGTGAAATTTTATGGAACAATGTTCCCGTAAATGAAATAAAACAAAACAAACGATCTACTATTCAAGCCTATCTCACTCAAAATATTCAGATACAATTTCCAATTCGAGTAAGAGATATTATCTCAACCGGACGTTTTCCTTTCTACGACTATAAACCCAATTCAATTGACGAGGAAATAATTCTAGAGGCCGTTGAAATGTTTGAAATAAACCATCTGTTAGAAAGAAATTATCTTACACTCAGTGGCGGGGAAAAACAACGGGTGCAGTTCGCACGGATATTTTCTCAAGCCTACAATACAGAAGCTTCAGAAGAAAAGCTTCTCATTTTAGACGAACCCATTTCGCATCTCGATATTCACTTTCAATTTGAATTTTTAAATAAGCTCAAAGCATTTACTATTAAACACAACCTCATTTCAATTCTTGTCATTCACGAACTTTCTCTGGCATTCGAATTTGCTACACAGCTTATTGTTTTAGATGAAGGAAGAACAATACTTACAGGAAAACCAAAAGATGTAGTGCGTGATAAATTATTCGACTCAACATTTAAAATTTCGTCCACACTTCTTGAAATGGAAGGCCATGATTTTTTATTAATAAAAAACAGCATGAACAATTAAGCTAGGCAACCACCACATTCAACGTATGTTGAAGTGAAATAACCATCGGAGAGAATCCAACGAACTCTCCGTCCATATCAATAGGCATCGGAACTTCGGTTTCGATGCTTATTTTTTTTGCTGAAAAATATTGAATCTTGTGGTAGGAAAGCTTCTTGCATTTCCGCACTTTCGGAACGAAATACAAGTACTCGAAAAGATTCAAATCGCCTATGACTATGACCTCTAGACTGCCGTCTGTTAAATCACTTTCCGGAGAAATACCCAAACCGGAACCGAAATACTTCGCGTTAGCAACCACAAAATTCATTGCGCGAGCATCGTACTTCTTTCCATCTAAATTAAAATGAATGGTACGCTTTTTAAAACGCAGAAGATTCTTTACAATGAGCCACTGGTAGGC
>CANGEF010000055.1 GCA_947452685.1 Flavobacteriales bacterium
ACCTTGAACGAAACCTCTTTGAATCCGCCCATGGTTCCTTCACTCAAATTCAACACTTCCATTCTCCAACCTTTGTCTTGAATGTAACGCGTATACATCTTGTAAAGGTCTCCGGCAAAAATAGAAGCCTCGTCTCCGCCGGTTCCAGCACGGATTTCAACAATAACGTTTTTGGTGTCTTCCGGATCTTTTGGAATCAAAAGAAACTTAATGGCCTCTTCCATTTCAACAATCTTCGGAGACAATTCGTTGTACTCTTCTTGCGCCATTTCCTTCAGGTCGGCGCTTTCGTTGCTGTATAGAATTTCTTTGGCTCCCTTCAAATCGTCGAGTGCCTTTTTATATTCTAGATAAACGTCGTTGATTTTTTCCAGCTCGCGGTATTCGCGCATGAGGGCTGGATATTTCTTCATATCGGCAATTACAGTTGGATCTGTAATGCTCTTACCCACCTCGGTATATCTGTCGGAAATTGCCGACAAACGATCGATTAACTCCATGCCTTTTTTATTAATTAGTATTGAAAGGTTCCGTGCTCGGAACGAATTTCCAAGGTGTTACCTTCTCCTGCTTCCACACGTCCAATGATCTGCGCAGCGCATCCCACCTGATCGGCGTAATTGATAATCTCCAACGCTGTTTCTTCATCGGTATAAAACTCCATGCGGTGTCCCATGTTGAAGACTTTGTACATTTCCTGCCAAGGTGTTTTCGATTCTTCTTGAATCATTTTAAACAGAGGCGGAATCGCAAACAGGTTGTCCTTCACAATGTGCACCTTGTTGGTGAAGTGAAGAACCTTCGTTTGTCCTCCTCCACTGCAATGCACCATACCTTTGATCTTACTTCTGCGATTGGCTAGTATTCGCTTCACAATTGGAGCGTATGTTCTCGTTGGTGAAAGAACCAATTTACCTGCATTCAATTCCGCATCGTGAACGTAATCTGTTAAAGTATAAGATCCAGAGTAAACCAAATCTTTTGGAATTGCACTGTCGAAAGACTCTGGATACTTCGAAGTAAGTCCGTTGTAAAACACATCGTGACGTGCAGAAGTAAGACCGTTACTTCCCATTCCACCGTTGTATTCAGATTCGTAAGATGTTTGTCCGTATGAAGCCAAACCAACAATGACTTGTCCTGGAGCAATGTTCGCGTTGTCTATGACTTCGTCTCTGCGCATGCGGCAAACAACAGTTGAGTCAACGATAATGGTTCGAACCAAATCGCCCACATCGGCTGTTTCTCCGCCTGTTGTATGAATCTTCACGCCGTGCTTTTCAAGCTCGTTGCAAAGCTCTTCGGTTCCGGAAATAATGGCTGAAATGACTTCACCCGGAACAAGATTTTTATTTCTTCCAATGGTACTGCTGAGAAGAATATTATCTATGGCGCCTACACAAAGTAGATCATCGATATTCATAACAATAGCATCTTGAGCGATGCCCTTCCAAACTGAAAGATCTCCTGTTTCTTTCCAATAGATGTAGGCTAAAGAAGACTTTGTTCCAGCCCCGTCAGCATGCATGACTATGCAATGCTCCTCGCTACCGGTTAGGTAATCGGGAACAATTTTACAAAAGGCCTTTGGGAAAAGACCTTTGTCTAAGTTTTTAATTGCAGCGTGAACGTCTTCTTTCGAAGCGCTTACTCCTCTGCTGTTGTATCTGTTTTCGGCTTGACTCATATATAAATAAAAAGGGCTGACAGCGAGTGTCAGCCCTTCTTTTTGATTTAATGCTATTTACTTGGAACGTAGTCCGTTCTTAAAATTCTAAAGGTTGTTCGGCGATTCAATTGGTGAGCGCGCTCGCGTGAATCGTTCTCTTTTAATGCATTGATAAATGCTTCATCCAATAAAGTTCCTATTGGGAATTCAGCAAATGTCTCAGCTGAAAGACGATCTCCTTCTTTAATGGTGCGTGGCTCACTTTCTCCCTTTCCTTTTGCTACTAAGCGATCAGCTGCAATTCCTTTTGAGGTAAGATAAGTTACACAAGTCTCTGCGCGACCTTGAGAAAGTTTATCGTTGCTTGCTACATCTCCGCGAGCATCTGTATGAGATTCCAATTGAACAACGAATGTTGGATTTTCCGTTAAGATGTTCAACAAGTAGCTCAACGAGTCAGCGCTATTCACTTCGTCATTGATCAACAATTCTGTTTTGTTGAAAGGGTACAATACTGTAGGCATTGGGTATTCCTTTCCAATTTCCACTGGAATTAAGAAATAATCTTGTTGGTAGTTGGTAGACTCTTTTGCTCCTTTGGTAGAGAACTTATCTGCTGTACCAATGAAGTTTTCTTTCTGAATATCAACGGTGTATTTCGTCTCAACTTTGACCTTTGTTTTGTCTAAGAAGAAGCTTCCGTTTGCATCGGTCACTACGTTGTAAGTAGCTCCGTCTGAACCAACGATAGTTACTTTACAACCTGAAAGGGTACTTCCCGTTTTCTTGTTGTAAGCTGTACCTGTCATTGTGAATTCCAACGGACGCTCATAGGCGTGCCAGATATCGTCTTTCCCTTTTCCGCCTGGGCGGTTAGATGAGAAGTAACAAGCGAAAACACCTTCCATTAATACATTATCCAACACTGGTTTTTTGTCAATAATGAAAGCGAAGTCGTCCGATGCAGAGTTAATAGGTGCCGGCAAAGCAGTCACATCTGAATAAGTCATTTCTCCCGTTTTCTTTGCTTTGAAAATATCCAATCCACCGTATCCAGGATATCCATTTGAAGCAAAGTACAAAGTTCCATCTTCTGTCATGTAAGGATAGTATTCGTCTCCTGCAGTATTAATAGAAGCTAGGTTTGTGAGGTTTGACCATTTCTTCGCTTTTTTATCGAAAGTCATGTACCACAAATCTCTTCCACCTTTTCCACCTGGCATGTTCGATGCGAAGATTAAATATTGCTCGTCCGGAGAAAGACATGGTTGTCCTACGCGAGATGAATCATCTGATTCTCTTTTGATAATGTCAATCAACTCAGCCGTTGCGAAGTTGTCTCCCTGCTTGTTTGCTGTGTAAATATCACAACCCATTCTTCCCTTCTTATCGAATCCACAACGGGTGAAGAACAATGTCTTGTAATCTTTATCGAAAGCACCTGCTGCCTCATGCGCTTCTGTATTCACAGTTATGCTTGCAGGCATGGGAGCACCTTGAAACTTAAACTTCTTGTCTAACTTGGCAACGAATACGTCTTTGAACTCATCTCCGTTGATTGGGCTTAAGCCACTTCCAACCGATTCTTTACGCGCAGATGTGAAAACGAACTCTTCAAATTTCTTAGATGAATAAGCCAAACCAAAGTCTTCTTCTGTCGTATTCAAGAATTCAACGTTTTCAACTACGTAACGAGATTTCGCACTGGTCTTCTTTGCTGTTGCTGCGTTGGTGCATGTTTGAATGCGCATGTCTGCTAAAGCTGCTTTACCGCCGCGTTCCTTGTATTTGTTGTATTGCACAATGGCATCTTCAAGACGATCCATTTCTTGCAACGCAATTCCGTAGTTCAAATAAACATCTGCTGTTTTCTTATCATACTTGGCATTGATTGCCTTGTCATAATAATCTAGACTCATTCCATAACGCTTGGTATTTCTGTAACATTCAGCAATGTTGTACAGAACACGCGCCTTTTCATCGATGTTTTTGATCTTAGTAACTTCAGCGATATACATGGTTGCAGCTTGGTTATAGCCTTGACCAGCAAACTCGATATCTGCTTGTTGAATCTTTTTATTTTGAGCATTCATCAACGATGCCGTTGACAAACAAACAAACAAAACCATTATAGATTTGAAAAATCTCATACGATATGTTTTAGTCTAGTTAAAAGTTAGTAATTGCGAAAATAATCAAAAATGTCAATTTTCCTCATAAAATCGCAATTATCTAAATCCTCATATTAACAGGTGAACAAAAGTTCACGCATTTTCGGAATTGGCCAAGTATTGTCGTCAATGATTTGCTCTAGCGCATCTGCGGCTTCACGCGCGGCATCCATAAGTGGCTTAATCTTGTGGCAATAAGTGTCGGCCATCTTCTCTGCGTTTCCGTGATTAACCTTCCCTTGCTCCACTACAATTCCTTCGGTGCAGGCTTTCAAACCATTCACATGTTGTGAGATTTCTGTGATGAGTCCAAGCTGTGTCTTGGTCAATTCCTTGTACTCTTTTGCACCCAGAACGGCTTTCAATCCTTGAACGTTATTGATCAATTCGCTTTGATACCTTAAAGCAGCCGGGATAATTTGGTTCACAGCCATGTCCACAACGATTTCGGCTTCAATTTCTCGGCGACGAGCATAATTCTCTACTTCAATTTCATAACGAGAATGAATTTCCTCGTTTGTTAAGACGTTCAACTTTTCGAACATAGCAATCACCTTCTTGTCTTTCCATACTTTCAATGCTGCTGGAGTGTCTTTCAAATTAGACAACCCTCTTTTCGCCGCTTCCTTTACCCACTCGTCACCGTATCCGTTTCCTTCAAAACGAATGGCTTTGCTTTGTTTAATCAAGCGTTGAAGCTCCTTGAGAATTGCTTCGTCTTTATCATCTCCTTTTGCAATTCTAGCATCCACGTCTTTTTTAAATTGAATCAGACGATTTGCAACAATGGTGTTCAACGTAATCATTGCGTTCGCGCAGTTGGCACTAGAGCCTACCGCACGGAATTCAAATTTGTTTCCGGTGAATGCAAATGGAGAAGTTCTATTTCTGTCTGTGTTATCTAAAAGCACTTGAGGTAACTTCCCGATATTCAATTTCAATTCTGTTTTGTCTTCTGGAGTCATCTTTCCAGCCTTGATATTTTTTTCAAGATTATCAAGCATAGCATTCAACTGCTCTCCTAAGAAGCAGCTCATGATTGCCGGAGGAGCCTCGTTTGCTCCAAGACGATGATCATTTCCAACTGTTGCAATAGACGCACGAAGCACATCGGCATTTTCGTGAATGGCTGCAACTGTGTTTACCATGAAGGTTAAGAACTGAAGATTCGACTTCGGATTTTTTCCAGGACGAAGAAGGTTTACTCCTGTGTTTGTTGAAAGTGCCCAGTTGTTGTGCTTTCCGCTTCCATTAACGCCTTCGTAAGGTTTCTCGTGAAGAAGAACATTGAAGTTATGCTTTTGAGCAATCTTCTTCAACAAGTCCATTAACAATTGGTTGTGGTCGTTTGCCAAGTTCGCCTCTTCAAACATTGGAGCAACTTCATACTGATTTGGAGCAACCTCGTTGTGACGCGTGGTCACGGGAATACCCAACAAATGCGCTTCGTATTCGAAGTCTTTCATGTAGGCTAACACTCTTTCCGGAATACTTCCGAAATAGTGATCTTCCAATTGTTGGCCTTTGGCTGGTTTGTGTCCGAACAAGACTCTTCCTGTCATAGCCAAGTCTGGACGAGCCTTGTGCAAAGCCGAATCGACCAAGAAGAACTCTTGCTCCCAGCCCAATGTTGTGTTTACCTTATTTACGTCTTTATCGAAATACTGACAAACAGCAGTAGCAGCAAGGTCAACAGCGTTAAGCGCTTTAATTAAAGGCATCTTATAATCGAGTGCGTGACCTGTATATGAGATGAAAATTGTTGGAATACAAAGTGTGTTACCAACGATGAATGCCGGAGACGACGGGTCCCACAGGGTATAACCGCGTGCCTCAAAGGTGTTTCGAATTCCTCCATTTGGAAACGAAGAAGCATCTGGCTCTTGTTGAACCAACATGGTTCCTTCAAACTTTTCAATCGCTCTTCCATCGCCAAGTGGCTTGAAGAAACTATCGTGCTTCTCTGCAGTAGCTCCGGTTAATGGCTGAAACCAGTGAGTAAAGTGTGTTGCACCTTTGCTAATGGCCCATTCCTTCATTCCGGCTGCAATATGATCTGCAACGTTTCTATCGATTCGTGTTCCTTGATTGATGCAAGACATTAGATTGTCGTACAAATCTTCCGGAAGATACTCGCGCATTTTATGCGGATTGAATACGTTGTCTCCGAAGTATTCACTAATTCTTTGTCCGCTTGAAGCGATTGGTAGAGCCACTCGGCTATTGATTTCCTGTTGTGCGTTTTTTCTTAAACTCATATTTTTTTTCGTTTACCCCCATTTTTTAGGGGGTGGTTTTTGATTTTTAACAATATTTCTGCAAATATACCCCCTCAAATCCAAACATAAAATTCATTTTTCACAGAAATTATAAAAAACCGAACACATTGAATGTGAATAACTCCATTCTAGTGAACCTTCACTAAATTTGAAACATGAAAAAGACTCTTTCACTATTTCTCTGTTCGTTCGGAGTTATGACTTCGTTCCTATCGTTTAGCCAAGGCTTGCAAGTGAATCCGCCGTCTGCGAAAACCAGCCAGACTGTTTTTATTTCTCACCCTCCTTACCCTTCAACCTTCTTCTTCAGTGAACCACAGATTCTCTCGATAGACCTGAATGACACGGGGGACAAGGTTGCAAAACTTCAACAAACAAATGGAGTAAAGTCTTTGGTAACAACAGATCTTTTAACGGATAAGCCCAGTGAAATCAAGGCCACTCATGTTGCGAACGCGTCAAGTGTTTTCTATTTAAATGACCAATTCCTTGCACTTGAAATTCAGAATGAAACTCATACGTTCGATGTGATTGAAATTTCTTCAAGTAAAGTGGTGGCCTATGTGACTTCGAATGAATACCTTGGAACTTCTGCTGGCATAGCCTATTTCAGTAACCAAACTGCAAGCAGCGCATCCATTGAGAAATTCGACCTGGCTTCAAAAAAACAAACAACAGTTGGAACAGTAACCGGAGAAGTATTTGGCTGGTATTTTTCAAAATCGAAAGGACTTGTTGGAGTGGCTATTCATAGCAATATGCGCTCTAAAATCTATTCGGTTGAAAACGGGAAATTGGGAACGAGTTTATTTGAATTTTCTTCCGGATTTTACTTTGAAGCGAAAGGATGCAACGCCAACGGAGACGTATTTTATGGGGTGACTAATTTTCAAAGCACGACAACCTATTCATGCGCAATTACCAAAACGGGCATTAAACCCATCAACAGCAAGACTGGCGAAAGTTGCACCGATCTTTTTGTTATAGGAAACGAAGTAGCGCTGACTACCCACAACCTCCACGCTGCCGAATATCAAGAATCGCAGAATACGACCGTTCAAAAAATTCTAGCTTTCGCTCATGACGCGTTTAAAGGATCGTCCATTCAGATTGTCGACTTCAATGAAAAAAACAGTACGGCTTTGTTTTGCGTGCAGGGCGAAATAACAAAACCGAGATACTTCGTCTGGAAAAACAACAAAGCAATGCCCGTTGCATCTGACAAGTTCGACGCTAAGAATCTCACTTTCATTGCGAGCGAAGTTGCACAAATTCCAACCGGTGAAATGGCTCCGCAAACGGGGCGCATGTATCTTCCAACAAAATCAGACAAGTCTACTTTTCCTTTGGTGATTTACATTCCAAAGAACATTTTCCTTCCCTACTCGAATCAATTCAATCCAACGGTTCAACACCTTTGTCAAAACGGTTATGCGGTTTTTGTTTGGAACACGCGTTTTTCATTTCGTCCTAAAATTGGATTTGCCTATTCCGACTTGGTGGGTGCTTTTCCAGAGGACGTTGGACTTGTTCTCGCCTACCTGAACAAAGAATATCCGACAATACCCGACAATACTTTTATAGTGGCAGAAGGCCTTGGAGCTTATTTGGCTTTGAACGCCTGCTCCACTGGAAACGATTCATTCACCGGAATAACGTTGAACAGACTTGACTTTCCCGGAAAGGAATATGGACAAGATTTGACTGCTGCGCGCATGTTTGGTGAAGATGCTCAGTCGAATTACGCGACACTTGACCGATTGAAAATTTCTAAAAAAGCGAACTATTTGGTATACTCATCTGCGCTCTCTAACCAAGAAGTGAGACTTAAAGGACTGGCCAAACAAAACAAAATTAAATGGACTGAAAACACATCAGAGACGAATCGTTCCATAACCGTTTCATCTGCCGAGTTAGACGGCATTTCAAATTGGCTTCAACATTTATCGCATATTGAGACACGTGTGTTTGAAGACAATCCAAAAGTTGAAGTGAAGAAGAAATAATGAAATATTCAATAGAAGCGAAAGACGTTTTATCGAAAGCGCGGGCGGGAGTTTTAGAGACTCCACATGGAAAAATTCAAACCCCCATTTTCATGCCCGTTGGAACCGTTGGATCTGTGAAGGCGGTTACTCAACAAGATTTAAAAGAAGATATCAAGGCTCAAATTATTTTGGGAAACACATACCATCTTTATTTGAGACCCGGCACGCAGATATTAGAGCAAGCTGGAGGACTGCATAAGTTCATGAATTGGGACCGTCCCATTCTTACAGACAGCGGTGGTTATCAGGTTTACAGCCTTTCCAAAAACAGAAAGATTAATCCTGAAGGTGTTGTGTTCAAGTCACACATCGACGGATCGAAACACACATTTACTCCTGAAAATGTAATGGACATTCAGCGCAGCATTGGCGCCGATATTATTATGGCCTTCGACGAGTGTCCGCCTTACCCTTGCGACAAAACCTATGCACGCGAATCGCTGCGCATTACCAATCAGTGGTTAGACCGATGTTTTCAGAGGCTTGACGAAACAGATCCTTTGTATGGATATGAGCAAGCGCTATTCCCAATAGTTCAAGGAAGTGTGTTTCCTGACCTTCGAAAAGAAAGTGCTGAATACATTGCAAACAAAGGTGCATTCGGCAATGCCATTGGCGGATTGAGTGTTGGTGAGCCGCATGAGATGATGTACGAAATGACCGACCTTGTGTGTTCCATTCTTCCTACCGATAAACCAAGATACTTGATGGGTGTAGGCACTCCAGCAAACATTTTAGAATGCATTGCCCTTGGCGTAGACATGTTCGATTGTGTTATGCCTACTCGTAATGCGCGCAATGGAATGTTGTTTACTTGGAACGGAACAATTAACATGAAAAATAAAAAATGGGAAAACGACTTCTCACCTCTTGATGAATCAGGTGATAGCTATGTTGATTCCTATTTTACCAAAGCCTATGTGCGACACTTATTTGCAGCAAATGAAATATTGGCGCTACAGATTGCCTCTGTGCACAATCTGAACTTTTATCTGCGTTTGGTGGAAAAAGCTCGAGAGAAAATTATTGAAGGTACCTTCGCCGCGTGGAAAGATGAAACTGTGAAAAGACTATCTGTTCGTTTGTGATAAAAAAACTCGACCTCTATATCATTAAAAAATTCATCGGAACCTTTCTGTTCATGATTGGTGTCTTTGTTATTATTGCTGTTGTATTCGATATCAGCGAAAACATAGACGACCTGCTTCAATCGAAGGCCACGATGTGGGAGATTATTGTAGACTACTACTTCAACTTTTGTTTGTATTACGGAAATCTACTTAGCTCCTTTATTATTTTCCTGACTGTAATTTGGTTCACCAGCAAGTTGGCGCAGCGCTCTGAAATAATAGCCATGCTCTCTTCCGGAATAAGTTACAACCGTATTCTTCGTCCGTATATTCTTGTGGCTCTTTCATTAATATCCGTTTCGTTGGCCTTCGGACACTACGTTGTTCCATTGGCGAACAAACGCAAATTTGAGTTTGAAGTTAAATATCTGAAAGAGCAATTGACCATTCAAGACAAGAACATTCACAGAGAAATTGAACCCGGATTAATCGCCTATTTCCAGCGATACAATCCAGGAAATTTAGGAGGAAGTAACTTCTCTTTGGAGCATTGGAAAGATGGAAAACTGACGTTCAAACTAATTTCTTCTTCCGCTAATTTTCAACCTGAAACGCATTCCTGGAGCATAACCAATGCGCAGGTTCGTGTTTTCAAAGACAGCACTGAACACGTTTATTTCAAACAGAAATTAGACACTGTATTGGAAGTTCGTCCGGAAGACTTTGGTTTGAGATCGGAAATTGTAGCCACCATGAATTGGACTGAATTGAATTCGTTCATCGACGATCAAATACTCAGTGGTTCCGGCAATGTTGCGAAATTCGAATTGGAAAGAGAAAATAGAACCGCTACTCCATTTTCCATTTTAGTACTTACAGTTATTGGCGTTTCAATAGCCTCAAGAAAATCGCGCGGCGGAATTGGATTTCACTTAGCTTTGGCAATCATTCTTGGATTCATCTTTATTTTCATTTCTCGCATTACTGCGGTTAGCGCAATGAACCTGGGAGTTCCAACTGAATTAGCCGTTTGGCTTCCTAATTTACTCTTCGGAATACTTGCATTTATACTTTATACAAAAGCTCAGAAATAATGACTCAAAAAAGAATTTTAATCACGGGTGCTTCCAGTGGAATTGGCGCTGCTACTTATGAATTAGCCATAAAAAACGGACATCACGTTTTTATTGCGGGAAGGAATGAAGCGGTACTCGCTGAAATGGCTTCGAAGAATCCAAACACCTTTTTCTTGAAAACAGATGTAACCAATGTTGAAGAAGTGAAGGCCATGACTACAGCAGCGGTTCAACAAATGGGTGGCATTGACGTATTGTTGAACAACGCTGGATTGGGCATTTTCGATTTATTGGAAGACGCGAAATTGGAAGATTGGCACACCATGGTTGATGTGAACATCAAAGGCGTATTGAATGTATTGCACACTTGTCTTCCGCATTTGGTAGCCTCTACAGGTCACATCATTAATCTTGGATCTTTGGCTTCACATTACGTGTTTCCAAATTCCGGAGTGTATTGCGCAACGAAACATGCCGTTTTCGCTATTAGCGAAAGTATTCGCACCGAGTTAGCAAAAAAAGTTCGTGTCACCACAATTAGCCCAGGCTCTGTAAATACGCCTTTCGTAGAACAGACGAAAAACGAAGCGTTACTTGCGCAATTCCGTCCAAGCTTTGCTGCTGGAATGCCTGTTGAATGGGTTGCTCAGCAAATCATGAATGCTATTGAAGTGCCGAATGGCGTGAATGTAAGCGAGATTATTATGCGTCCGTTTCATCCAGACGCTAACTAATTTTCTTGACGAATTCTTAATAAGTTCTTTTCCTCTAAACCCTTAAATAGTCCTATTTTTGCCCGTTGCCCAAAAAAGCAACGCGCCAAGTATGGGTGAAGTGCCACAAGAGAAAAAAAAACTATACGACTATCAGGAAAAAGCTCTTGAGCGAATCTTCGCGCGTATTCATGAATTTCCTACCAATTATAACTTGTGTTTTCAGTTGCCTACGGGTGGTGGAAAGACTGTAATCTTCTCGGAAATAGCGCGGCGCTACATCCAAGAAACGGGAAAGAAAGTTCTAATTCTCACACACCGAATAGAGTTGTTAAGTCAGACCAGCAATGTGCTGAACAACTTTTCGGTGAAGAATAAAATCATTGTTAGCAAGGTTAAACAGCTTCCCGATGAATCGGAATATGAATGCTTTGTTGCAATGGTGGAAACGCTTCACAATCGTTTACGCGACGAGAAGATGGAATTCGCGAATTTAGGATTGGTTATCATTGATGAAGCACACTACAATTCATTCCGAAAATTATTCGGCTGGTTTGAAGAGCAGGTTATTCTTGGTGTTACCGCAACTCCATTAAGTAGCAATATTAAACTTCCTCTCAAAGACAATTACCATGACTTGATCATTGGCGAAAGCATTGGAAATTTAGTGGGAAGAGGCTATCTAGCGAAAGCCACAACCTACAGTTACGATGTGAGTTTACATTCGTTGAAGGTTGGAAT
>CANGEF010000056.1 GCA_947452685.1 Flavobacteriales bacterium
CTCATCGACAACTACATCGACGAAACAACACTGCTTCAACTTTCAAAAAGAAATAAAAAAGTTCGTTGTACGATTTATACTGAAAGAATAACCGACCAACTCAAGCTCGACCTTGAAAAACACAACGCGCAATATCCACCTATTGAAATTTTAATTCTCAAAAACGCTCATGACCGTTTTCTAATTCTCGATGAAAAAGAGCTTTATCATCTTGGGGCTTCCTTGAAAGATCTGGGGAAAAGGTGGTTTGCGTTTTCAAAGCTAGACGGATTGGTGCAGGAAGTTCTCAATCACCTTCGGTGATCAATTCTTCGAATCAATCGCGTTGAGAGCAAACCTTTGGTGGTGGAACAACGAAGTTCAAATTACAAAGTAGGAATTACGAATCCCGATAGCTATCGGGAGGAACAACGTAGTTCCAACAACGTAGTTCCTGAGTCCCTTAGGGCGACATCCGAACTGCCCCCAGCAGAGCTGGGGGATAAAGGTTGAGATGAGAGATAATTTCAAGCAAAAAGGGCTAACAAAAAAAGAGAGCTCCTACTCAGGTGTAAGAGCTCTCTTTAGATTTTTCTCCCCCAGCTTCACTGGGGGCATTACCCATGCCGCTCGCAGAGCGAGCTCTACTTCATTATTTCAACTCGCTTCACCACCTCTCCCACTCTCACAACATAATTCCCATCTGCGAAGTTGAAAATAGTAATGGATGAGAACTAGAAAGTACATTGCAAGAATTCCCTCTTGATTATTGAATAACAAGTTTCTTGTTTACACTAAAATTGTTTGAGGAAACACGAACAATATAAATTCCAGGTGCAAGGTTATTTGGTTGATAGTTGAACACGTAAGCGCCACTTCCAAATGAACCTTTTTTAATTTGATCAACTAAACTTCCTGATGAATCAAAAATCGAAATTTCAATTTGTCCAGGTTGTCTTAACTTCAATCCTATATTCACCTCAGTGCTGGCTGGATTCGGATAAATGTTCAGAATATCTTCTAAAGACAAACTACTCGGAACAACACTCTCAGGAACATTTGTAACTTCTAAGTTATCACTAACTTGGAATTCTCGGAAAATTAAATTCATGTATGAGTTTCCAAACGGCGCTCCATAGGCGGGATCAATTAAAGGTGCTTGACCAGTAATTGAATCAATTTCATGTGTAATTAAATAAAACCCGTTGCTGTCATCAAAAGCAGAGTTCATATCCCAAACATAGCTGTTGTCGTCATTACTTCCAAAAACGATATCTGTTTGTTGAATCCATGCGTTTGGATCTTGTGAAGAGTTGTTAAAGTAATAATGAATACTTCCCTGGTCAATGTTGTCTGTTGTGTTATCCAAGCTAATTTCTTGAAAGGAAAGTGCAATTATCCCACTGTTATTGCATGCAATAGTTGGTTTGTTGAAAGAAGTAGAATCTGAGTGAGCGGACTGTTGCTGCGCCCAATTCTGAAGGATAGGATCATAGGCGAGCGCATATATACTTTTCGCAATTCCATAAGTAGTGTCGTAGGTTGTAGTAGTGTATGAAATCGCACCATAGCTGCCATTAAAGTCCATAGATAATTCGTCAAAACTGGTGTTTGAATCTACGGTAACCAATGTTGTTGGAGGTAACCACTGATTAGACGAGGCAGTATAGCGGCTATATCTGATATCACTATTTAAGGTTTCTTCGATGCCATCAGGATCATATATCCATGAAGCTATTGCATTATCATCGCTGTAGAACGCAAAATTTATTGATTTCACCTCACCCTCGTCTTGAAATATTATTTGAGGATTGCCGAGGGTCACTGAATTTCCCGATTGATCTACCGTGCAGTAATAAATGTCAGAGTTGGCAGTATTGGTTTCATTTAGAGCATTCCAAGTAATTATCCCACTTGTACCCGGTCCCATGAAAATGTTAGGCATTCCCTCGGCTCTTCCGCTATTCCAGGCTGACTGGTCATCTGAAATTTGAACTGGAGAGCTGAATAAATTGCTTTGTCTATCGAAATACGACACATAAATATCTTGACATTTGAATAGATCTGTGGTGTCGACCAATTGAATATTCCCGGTATAAGATGACTTAGTCCATACTATAAGAGCATTTCCATTTTCTAGAATTGCAACTTTTGGTGTGCCAAGAGATTCTGCATTATCAATTTCAATCGGATTCAAAAGAAAAGCGTCATCATTCGCATACTTGTAAGTTAAAAGAAGGGATGTTGTTCCTGTATTGATGTCATTATCTAACCAAACAACATATATCAATGAATCTCTTCCAGATAGATGCGGCTGTGGAAGGGTTGTTGGCGACTTTAGTACTGTATTTTGATCAAATACACGTAAGGTGTTATTATTTAAATCTGTCTCTTGGAAAAGAGGCGAAAAATATGGGCTGTTATCAAAATCGGGATTTGATGCATAGTGATAAAAATTACGACTAATCGTATTCTGATTCCACGACCATCCCCATGAAACTTCACCGTCGACATCTAAGGTCACTCCGCTAATTGGTTGCATTTCGCTAAAATCGGGGTTTATAAACATTCCTGCGCCAACTTTTCCTGTTAAGATTAAACTTGCATTGGCTTTAGCTATTAATACATCTGATGTTGCTCTTAAAAAACCTTGAATTTGCGCCGACCCTGATATTGAAGCGGTATCCACTTGAATTCCCGCTTCAGAGCTAGAAAAGTTCAGCTTCGATTTTAATTTCAGATTCGTTTTTATTCCACAATCAATTTTAATTGGTATAGGGCAAAAAACTAAAGGAACAGCACCAAGAGGGAAATTTAAATTTTGTTCTCCAAGAACGAAGTTTTCAGACCAATCGAAAATGAGTTCATTGTTTGATAAAATTTCTGGCAGGTATGTGGTGGGCTCATTATAATTGAAAGTAGATTGATTCAACACGTTAAATGAGGCCTGAAACGAACCGTTTGAAGGGTTTTCAAATTGTCCAGTTCCTTGATTGAATTCTAAGTCAAATTGATAATTTACACTTTCAACATTAAACTCACTATTCTTAATACCAATGATATCGTTTGGCAGGGTGAGAAGAGAATTTGGAAGATTCAAGGTCACTCTTATTTCATTTATACAATCATTAAGATTACTGTCTACTAAAGACTCCGTTGAGCTTGTTATGGCAGAATTTGAATTATCCGCCATCCATGTAGGCGATGGAGTTATTTCAAAGGAAATAGAATCTATAAAATATTGATTACCCAAATCATCGTAACCAATGACATCGACAAAGTAAACACCTTGAGTGTCCAGATTAACAGTGTTGAATGATATAGCGTTGCTAGTTAAAACCTCACTATATAAGATATCCGATGGGAAATCTGAGTTTGTAACTTGAATTTCTGTTGAAGTTATTCCTGAAAATTGATCTAAATAGAGGTCTCCGGTGATGATCGACTCTATGCCTGGAAGGGTATAAGGACAAGGTGTTTGCCAATCGACATATCCTGTAAATGTTTCGCAGACAACTCCTGTTGAATAAAGTGTTTCGGATTGACATAGACCGAAACTGGAATAGGCCTCTAAAAAAAATGTATTCACACCTTCATACACAGGGACAACAGTAGATGCTTGACCAAGCGCATTTCCGAACTCATCGTAATATTGAAAGCTTAAAGGGTCTGAGGTGAAGATTGCTGGCAACTCCATACCTTCTTCCACACAAAATTCAGTGACATTTTGGTCAATTTGGAAATTGCAGGTGGTTACATTCAATCCAATTGAAAGGGTAATCATTTCTTGCGAAACCCAAGGTTGTCCGGAATCTGAATCATAAGACTGGATGTATACATTTGAAAAAGGCCAGTAATTAATCAGTTCAAGTTGAGTTGAACATAAATCGATATCAATTAACTGATTGTCTATGTATAAATCGCAAGTGTAATAACCTTGCGGATAAACTCCGCAGCTATTGGGATAATCGATTCCGTCTATATAAATAGTTGCTTCAATGGATTGAACATTTCCTTGAATGAAACCAGTATCGAAAATTCCTGCAGTTGTGCCATTGCTATCGTAACCTTGATTTTGATTAAACGCGTCGAATTGTGCGCTAACATTACTTACAACGAATAAGAGAAAGAGAAGAATTGGGAATTTAAAAGTTGTGTTGAATTTTATCATTTCAGTATTAATTTTTTGTAGCTCTTCAAATGTTTGTTTTCTTCTGGAAATAGAAAAGATTGTTAGTTTTAAATCGATTCATTTTTATTCTAGGTCTATCATTTGATTACTTCAATCCTCTTCACCACCCCACCCACTCTCACAACATAATTACCAGCTGCAAATGACGAAGTATTGATATGCATGTTTGTTGAAAGGATTTGTTGTTTGTGAATTTGCTTTCCTAATGCATCGAAGATGATTAGATCTGTTCCGATGAATTCAGTTGTGGTTTGAAAGTTCAGTTCGGTGGTTACCGGATTCGGGAATAAGGCAAAACTTGAATTTTCATTTTCTGTAACAGACACAGGCAATACAGTAAGAACAGCAGAAGATGATTCAACGCTACAGGTACCTGAGGTTATCAAACATCTGAAATTCTGATTGTTATTCGAAGCATTTGTATTGAATACTGTTAATGTGGAAGTGTTTACTCCAGAATACTGCCCAGCATTAGTGAGGTTCTGCCACCCCAAACCTAAATCTGTTTGCCATTGAAAAGTACAATTAGGATTTGAACCTGTGACAGTAAAACTTGCATCATTTCCAGATAAAACACTAATATCGATTGGTTGAAGAGTAGCAGAAACTGTGCACCCGTAATATAACTCAGCTACTTCCGCTTCAGTAAGTGCTCTGTTCCAAATTCCTATGTCATCTATTTTGCCATTCACGTAATAAGGGAAACCAATGTCTCCGTTGTACTTACCAAAAAAAAGTGGAAGATTCGGACTTGAAACTACCCCCATATAATTACTTGTGGCAACCAAACTGCCATTTAAATAAAGCTTATTCGCACCAAAAGAAAAGACTAAGGTCATTTGGTTCCAACCAGAAAAATCAGAAGTTCCAGACAACGATGTAATAAATAAATTTGAATACCCATTTACCATACCGAATGAGTATGGCACGACACTTTGATTATAGGCTAATCCAAAAAACGAACTACCCGTGGCAGCATCTATTCCTTGAGACATTAAATATTGAGCGCAACCATTTACACAATCCAAGTTTGTGTTGGGGCCTTCAATTTTAAACCAACAAGACAATGTCATGTAGGGCGAGTTGTCCAGTTGAAGAATCGGCTGACACTGAATATAATCACCCTGTCCATTAAAATCATAGCAGCTATTCGCATTACCATTGCGGTCACTACCTAAAACAGCACCACTAACAGTCCCGTTATTGTTATTCCCGCTTACGTCATTCGCATTACCACTGAAAGGCCAGTATCCAATTAGTCCGTTTGTTGGGACGTAAGATGGTACTTGCGCTGTTGCAACACTCGTTGCAAAAAAGGTGAGAAAGGTTAAGAGAGGGTAAGAAAAGGTAAGAGAGGCGAAGAAATTGGGCCCGGTTGTTTTCATGCTTAACTATAGTTTTACTATAGCAATATTACAAAACTATTAACATGATAAATCCATTATTTACCCTTTTTTCAATGGATTGATGTAGACATAATGAAAATACAACTATTACTTAACTATATTTTCTTCTGAATGAACCGCTTTAGCGCGTCCCTATTTCCATTTAGCTTAGTTCTATGGCGAAGTTCTCCATTGGGCAGGAAATAAAGAAAATAGTGAAGAAGAGAGGATTTACCGTTGAAGAATTAGCTTCCGCACTCAACGTCTCAAAGCCAAACGTCTTCGATATATACCGACGAGAAACCATAGACACAGGACTGCTCGAACGCCTCTGCAAAGTGCTAAATCACAATTTCTTTCAGCACTACTCAGACAAACACCAAACAGATTACGACAAACTGGTGATTCAACGCTACCAAGACAAAAACGAATTTCTGACCGAACTGCTTCGCGAAAAAGAAGCGGTGTATAGCGTGTTGTTGAAGCAAATGGACAAATAGCCCTACGGGCGAATGTTGCAAAGCAACGAATGTGCAAGCACGAATGTTGCGTAGCAACGAATGTGCAAGCACGAATGTTGCGTAGCAACGAATGTGCAAGCACGAATGCCTTCGGCGAATGTCTTCGACTGGTAATTAACAACGCAGTTCCAACAACGTAGTTCCAACAACGTAGTTCCAACAACGAAGTTCCAACAACGTAGTTCAGAGTTCCTACTTATGCTTTTCAAATTTCTCCCTCAGCCTTCGTCAATACTGATTTTTTGGATAAAATTCAGTCCAGCACTAGCATAAACATTTGAGAAAAGAGTTGATTTCTATTCGGAAATTCACAAAAAAAAGCCCGTTTTCACGGACTTTGAATCTTACACTTGGTTACGTTATCTCGAGAAATAAGAGGCTTTACCAAGCATCACGATTCAAAGATAAATAGAATTAATTAAATCACAAAAAATGAATTACAAGAATTTCGAATTACACTTTTCAAAACCTCGAGTAAATAGATATTACTATGCGGCTGGTTCATCTCGGAAGAAAGCTATTCGCATGTATAAACAAAATTTGCTCGTTGCACAGTCTATTCATCCTGTAATTGGCGTCTTTGAAGTGGTTCTTAGAAATTCAATTTACAACGCTATTAGCAATTACTTTCAAGATGAGAATTGGATTGTAAATCAAAAAGAAGGATTCATGTCCGACAAAGCTTTAGTATTCAGAAACGATCCATCCAAAATTTCCAAACGAAACGACTTTTTGAAAAGAGAAGTTCTTAAGGCTGAACAAAAATTGAAAATAAAATATTCAAACACCCCTTCAATGTCTATCAACGCTGGAAATATTATCGCAGAGCAATCTTTCGGGTTTTGGACGAACTTTTTTGAACCTCACCATTATAAAATCTTAAAAGGAAAGCCCATTCAAATATTTCGCGATTTACCTCAGGGAATGGGACGAAAAGAAATACTAAACAAACTCAATGCAATTCGACAATTCAGAAATAGAATCAATCACAATGAACCTATTTGCTTTGTCGACAATAAGTTCAGTTACTCGGAAATTCAAGCCATACATCAGTCGATTTACGAGCTACTGAGATATATCGATGACTGCCTTATAGATTTCGTTGAGTCAATAGACAATACGGAAGAAACCTTAAATCATCTGCCATGATCAATTCTTCGAATCAATCGCGTTGCGATCAAACCTTCGGTGAAAGAATAACATAGTTCCAATTACGCATCCCGATAGCTATCGGGAGAAAAAAACGCAGTTCTAACAACGAAGTTCTAACAACGAAGTTCCAACAACGAAGTTACAACAACGTAGTTCCTAGCACGACTGAAATCAACTCCATCTTACTCATGCCTATCACCGCCGCTTGCTGAGGAATAATAGAGGCTGCGCTGAATCCAGGAACGGTGTTCACTTCAATTACCGAAGGTTCTTCGTCGGGTAACAAAAAGTCTACGCGAATCATGCCGCCGCAATTCAAATCAGTATAAATACGAGCAGCCAATTCTTGAACGCGAGCGTAATGAAATTCACTAATCGGAGCCGGAGTAATCTCCTTGCTCTTCCCTTCATACTTCGCTTGAAAATCGAAAAACTCCGTCTCACTCACAATCTCTGTAACAGGCAAGGCCGTTGGTTTTCCGTTCATGACAATAACCCCACACGTGACTTCCCTTCCAGATATAAATTCTTCAACAATAATGTCTTCGTCTTCGTTTCTTGCGCGGGAAATGGCTTCCGTAACTCCACTCATTTCATTCACACGCGAGGTGCCAATGGAGCTTCCTCCACAATTCGGTTTCACGAAACAAGGCAATCCCACTTTTGCAACCACTTCTTCAGCAGTAATCACTTCTTCCTTTCGAACAACAATGGAACGTGCAACGCGATAACCCATGGCACCCAACGTGCGCGTAGTGGCTTTCTTGTTGAACGTTAACGCCATGTTCAATACATCGCCCGTGGTGTACTTCATGCCAATGGTGTCGAAATATCCTTGCAACAAGCCGTTCTCACCCGGAGTACCATGTACCATCATGAACACCGCATCGAACGTCGTTTTCATTCCATCTACTTCAACAGAAAAATCGTTGCGATCAACCGTAACTTCCGCTTCATTCACCAACGCATACCAACGCTTTTCTTCAATCACAATCTGCGTGGGCTCGAACTTCGAACGGTCTATGTTCTCCATCACCATCTTCGCACTGCGCATAGACACAACCGATTCGCCACTATATCCGCCACAGACCACTGCAATTTTTTTCATGCGTTTTTGTTTTTACAAAGATGACAATCTCCTTAACTTTCCAAAAATTATTTGTCGTGAAAAAATCAATTCTTTTTTCTTTCGTCCTAGCAGCTGCCTCATTCACTGCTTCAGCACAACAATTCACCGTGGTGAAAGACAATGCGCACGGTAACGTAGAAAATCAATGCAAGACCGGTACTTGCTGGAGCTTCGCTACCACTTCATTCATTGAATCTGAAATTATTCGCAAAGGAAACAAAGCTGTTGACCTTTCTGAAATGTACAACGTGCGCTTGACCTATCCGAAAAAAGCAGAGAGCTTTGTGCGCTTTCAAGGAAAACAACAATTCGGTCCAGGCGGATTAAGTCACGACGTGCTTTCCATTATTGAAGAATATGGAATTGTTCCGGAAGAAGCGTATTCAGGTTTTGTAAACGGCGCTACTACCTATGATCACGAAACACTCGATTTGAAATTAACAGACTTGGTAAACGATGCTGTGAAGTCTCCAACCAACGGCTACCAAGAAAGTGTCACAGGCATTTTAGACAATGAAATTGGTCGAGTTCCCGCAGAATTTAAATACAACGGAACATCCTACACACCTGCATCTTTCAGAGATGCCATGAAAATTAATCCGAAGGAATATGTGTGCTTAACTTCATTCACTCACCATCCTTTCCATTCTTCTTTCGTGTTGGAAGTTCCAGACAACTGGTCCAAAAAATCTTATTACAACCTGCCACTCGACGAATTCCAACGCGTGGCCGATTTCGCTTTAAGCAAAGGCTATACGGTTGCTTGGGATGCAGACGTTAGTGAAAAAACGTTCGATGCGCGTAAAGGACTCGCGTTCGTAGACAACTTCCAGAACGAACCGAAAGTAACCCAAGAAACGAGACAAACTGCGTTCGACAGTTTCGAGACAACAGACGATCACTTGATGCACATTACAGGAACGGCGAAAGATGAAAAAGGTAATTCGTACTACTTGGTGAAAAACTCATGGGGTACTGAAGGCCTTCCTAATGGCGGATTACTTTACGTTTCGGCTCCATACTTCCGATACAAAACGGTGTGTATGATTGTTCACAAAGACGCTATTCCGAAAGAGATTGCTGCGAAGTTGGGAATGTAATTTAGTTCCTTGGACTCAAGGGAATAAGCAATCCACCTCGAATAATTAAAGGTCCGTATGGCGAGCGAACTTCCTCTGTGAAGTCGTACATAATTTGGAAGTACGAACCCAAGCCGTGACCAATTCCCTGAGAAATTCCTCCGCCTGCTAAAACCAGTGGAAAGGTTTCTCTGGTCATACCTCTTGCTGAATAAATAGGCGCATTCACTTGGTCTATTTCGGCGCAGGCAAACAGCCCGTTGAACAATCCTAGACGAGCCCAGGCAATACCTGCGTAAAATTGTTCTTCATACAACCGTGATTTATAGTAGGTGTAATTGAATCCAACCCCTGCTGAAAGTCTCTCGGTAACTCTGTAGCCGACAAGCGGTGTTAAAGATCCGAAGAACATACCCGATCCGTTCGAAGAACTTAATCCCAATCCCAACGAACCACCCACCACGGTGCGCTCGCGGTTGGTCAAGTCGCTTAACTTATCTGCCGGTTTATCCTGCGCGGGAAGTGAATTCACGTAGTCATCGGGCTGAGCGAAAGCGTTCAACCCGAACAACAAAATACTTCCAATGATAAACCCTCTCATTAGCGAATAAATGAAACAACAGAAAGGTGAGTTCCGGCCCACACTTGAACGAAGTAGATTCCGCTTTCAGAAGGCAAATCGGTCACAATAACCTGATTGTTTCCTTGAGGAAAAGTTCGCTTCACCACCTCATTCACCAATCTTCCATTCACATCGAACAATCGAACAGTAACGTCTATCGCTTGTGGTAAATCGAATCCAACCGTATACATGTCTTTCACTTCAGTTGGAAATCCGTAGGCCTTAAATTCAGTAGTATTTCCTTCCACCACAAATGACGGATTGAAACCTACAAATTTCACCACCATATTTCCTGTGCAAGGAATTGCCAAAGTATCTAACTCTTCTGCGTAGCAAATATCAGCTGCGCTAGAAACACCGCCTGTTACAGTAACTGTAGAAGTAGTAGTGAAGTCGTTTGAAAATTTCGTAATGGCATTCGGACTCCAAGAACTCACGTAATAGTTTCCATAAGAATCATGGTCTACGCCATCACAGTTTCCAATTGTCGTTGCAGTTAAAACCGTTAACATGTAGGTTGAAAGGTCAATGGCTTTAATGGGTGCATTCGCGCCCCAACTTACCATAACCAATCTGTTGTTGGCTGCGTCATACGTTAATCCATTCGGAGTACTGGTTGTATTCGCAACAACTACAGAGCTTGTCGGTGCAGCGAGGTTGGACACATTCAATTCATAAATTTTCTTTGCTGAAAAATCAGACACCCACAACTTGTCGGTGCCATTACTGGCCATTCCATTTAAAAAGGTAGCGCCCGAAATTGCCGCACTCATAACCTCGGCTCCCGATGTAACGTCGTAACCTTTAATGGTACTTCCAACAATTGAAAAAAGTACACCGTTCATGACTTCCATTCCGTAGTTCGCTTTCGCTACACCCAACGTCCCTTGCGGAACCGCATCGCTATGCATACGCACAACGTTGTTTCCATTTCCAACTAAAAAGATTTGATTGGTAGGGTCGTATTCAACACCTTCAATAGCTGTTAACGATTGCGCTTGTGATACACATGCAGTGATTGCAAAAACAAAGAATAAAACTTTTTTCATGTTGAAGAATATATGAACGGCAATTTACACAGGTAAATCTATAAACGCGAAAGAAATTCTATCTTTGAAAAATGAATCACAAGGTAGATCTTTCAACCAAACTTGGAATTTTGGGAGGTGGACAGCTGGGCAGAATGCTCATTCAAGAAGCTGTTAACTTCAACATTCACATCTCTGTATTAGACCCTTCGGTTAACGCGCCCTGCGCTGACCTTGCAAATAATTTTGTAGTTGGAAATTTCAACGA
>CANGEF010000057.1 GCA_947452685.1 Flavobacteriales bacterium
GAATTAAGCTCCGCGGTATACCGCGCCTTCGTTGACTATCAGAGCAAACTTTTCAACATTCAGCCTACAAACAGCCCGGCTCCAACCGCTGTAGTTGAGCCAACCAATCAGCACAATGCCTTTGAAGGACTTATTTGGGAAGAGATTCCCGTTGAAGAGGTGGCGTTTAAAGTTCAAATCCTAAGTTCTGCTACACCTCTTCAAAAAAAATCAAAGCAATTTAAAGGATTAGACAGAATTGAGGAATACCTTAGCAACGGCGCACACAAGTACCTAGTGGGAAGCACTCGAAGTTTAGACGACGCCAAGAAGAATCAAAAGATTCTTCGCGATGCTGGATTCAGCGGAGCGTTTGTTGTCGCCTTCGAAAATGGCATCCGAATTAGCAACGAAGAAGCCCTTAAAAAAATTCAGAAATGAGCGGTAAAAAAGCACGCAACGAAGTAGTCATAGGAGCCGTAGTTATTGTGGTTCTTGCTTTGGTCTATTTCGGAGTAAGTTTTTTAAAAGGCGTAAATATCTTTTCAACTCAAACAAGATACTACGCCATCTACGAAGAAATTGGAGGATTGGAAGTCTCCTCTCCGGTTATCATCAACGGATACAAGATTGGTATTGTCAAAAGCATCGAGCTCGAATCGAACGGTTCAGGCAGATTGGTGGTTGAAGTGGTCTTGAACAATGCCGAAGTTGCTGTTCCCAAAGATTCGCAATTGAAGATTTACGATTCCGATTTCTTTGGAGGGAAAGCCATTCAAATTGTCTTGGGCGACAGCTCGGTTATGGCGAACTCCAAAGACACGCTGTTTGCTGTCATTGAGAAGGGATTAGCGGAAACGCTGAAGAATGAAATCGACCCAATTAAGCAAAAGTCAGCCGAAATTTTCCAAGGAGTAGACAGTGTTCTTTCAAGCCTTCAACGTACGCTTAACAATTCAGGCGCCGACGGTCTTCCTTCGTTGTTCAGTTCGTTGCAACGAACCATGAACAATTTAGAATCCACTTCAGCATCGCTGAATGTCCTTATCGCCAACAACGGCGGAAAGGTTTCTGAAATTATTACGAATGCACAATCGTTAACCAACACGCTTAAAGCAAACAACGATAAAATTGATCAGGCCATAAAAAACATTTCTCAATTTACCGACACCCTATCGCGCATTCGCTTAACAACCACACTCTACAAAGTAGACCAAGCCATGGGACATTTTGAAGAGGTTATGGCTAAGGTGAACAGCGGACAAGGCACTCTTGGTAAGCTCGTGAACAACGACAGCCTTCACAATGAATTGGTGAATGCCACACACAGCCTCGACTTGTTGTTAGACGACATGCGCAATCATCCGAAGAGCTACGTTGGTTTCTCGTTGTTCGGAAGACGTGACGCCGATAAGTTTTCCAAATCAGAATTGGAAGACATGAAAAAAATCATTGATCAAATGATTCAGGAAAAAAGTGGTAAGTAATTCTTCAATTTAAAAATCGAAATCATTTATGATCTCTCAAATCATATTCGCATTGTTACTGGCCGTTGCCGGATTCTTCATCTTTAAAAGATATCAGTTTGTTAAGGGAAATATTCTCCTCGGACAAAAAGGTCCTGAAACCGACCGCAAAGGCGAACGTCTAAAAACCATGATACTCGTGGCTTTCGGACAAGGCAAAATGTTTTCGCGTCCGTTCGTGGCACTTATGCACCTCATTCTCTACGTTGGTTTCGTCGTGATCAATATTGAATTGATTGAAATTATTGTAGACGGACTTACAGGTGAGCACCGTTCGTTTGTTGGTTTCGGCGGCTACTACAGACTTTTAATTAATCTGTTTGAAGTCCTTGCGGGATTGGTAATTATCGCTTGTGTCGTTTTCTTAATGAGAAGAAACTTCGGCAAAATCAAGCGCTTCCAATCTCCTGAAATAAAGCAATGGCCGAAACGCGACGCTAACATTATTCTTTTTACTGAAATTCTTTTAATGAAGGCGTTCTTAATCATGAATGCTGCCGACAGCTTGTTGACTGTTCGCAGTGCAACACCCGCGCGCGTGCCTTCGTTCTGGGTGAGTCAAATTTCACAACCCTTCTTAAACTTATATTCTACTTCTACGTTGGAAGGAATCAGTCACTTCTGCTGGTGGTTCCACATTGTTGGAATCCTTGGTTTCATTGTGTACCTCTCTTTTTCAAAACACTTACACATTCTCCTCGCCTTTCCAACAACGTATTTCAGCAAGTTGCAATCGCCCGGAAATTTATCGAACGACAAAGCAGTTACCAACGAGGTGAAGCTTATGCTAGATCCGAATGCTGTTGTTGAACCGGTTGAATTCACCCGCTTCGGGGTGAAAGATGTTTCAGACTTGAAACGCACCCAACTTCTAAGTGCATACTCGTGCACCGAATGTGGAAGATGTACTTCTGTTTGTCCTGCGAATCAAACAGGGAAATTGCTTTCACCAAGAAAAGTCATGATGGACGTTCGCGACCGCATGGAAGAAATTGGAAATGCGAAAGCAGCGAACAAAGGCGTTTGGGTAGAGGATGGAAAGAGTTTAATTCGCGATTATATTTCGGAAGAAGAAGTATGGGCATGCACAACCTGCAATGCCTGCACCGATGCTTGCCCCATTAACATTAACCCCATGGAAGTGCTTGTAGATCTTCGCAGATACTTAATCATGGAAGAATCTAAATCGCCCGACAGCATCACATCTATGTTCAACAACGTAGAAAACAATGGAGCGCCTTGGGCTATGAGTGCTATGAACCGTGCAGACTGGACCAACGAATAATTCGAACAACATGGATTTCAAGATACGTACAATGGCCGATTGCATGGCCGAAGGAACAACACCCGAAGTGCTTTTTTGGGTGGGATGTGCAGGAAGTTTCGACGACCGCGCAAAGAAAATTACCAAAGCCATTGCAAAAATTCTTCACCATACAAACACCTCGTTTGCCATTTTAGGTTCTGAAGAATCATGCACAGGTGACCCAGCGAAACGTGCAGGAAACGAATTCCTCTTCCAAATGATGGCCATGCAAAACATCAGTGTTTTGAATGCTTACGAAGTGAAAAAGATTGTAACCGGTTGCCCGCACTGCTTCAACACATTAAAAAATGAATATCCTGAATTGGGCGGAAACTACGAAGTGGTTCACCACACCCAACTCATTCAAGAATTATTGAATACAGGAAAATTGAAGATTGAAGGTGGAGAATTCAAAGGAAAGAAAATCACCTTCCACGATCCGTGTTACCTCGGAAGAGGAAACGGAGAATACGAAGCACCACGCCAATTGATTCAAGCACTCGATGCGGAATTGGTTGAAATGAAACGTTGCAAAACCAACGGATTGTGCTGCGGTGCTGGGGGCGCACAAATGTTCAAGGAAGCTGAAAAAGGAAACAAAGAAGTTAACGTTGAACGCACGGAAGATGCGCTAGCTGTGAAGCCTAGCGTTATTGCAACCGGATGTCCGTTTTGCAACACCATGATGACCGATGGTGTGAAGCACTTCGAACAAGAGCATACCATAGCAGTGAAAGACATTGCTGAATTAATAGCAGAAGCAGTAGATTTGTAAAAATAGTTTATCATGAAATTATTAGAAGGAAAAGTCGCTATCATTACTGGCGCATCTCGCGGAATAGGAAAAGGAATTGCTGAAGTGTTCGCAGATCAAGGCGCCACTATAGCATTCACCTACGCATCATCTGACGAAAAAGCACGCGCGTTCGAAGCCGAATTGGCTGCGAAAGGCGTGAAAGCAAAAGGATACAAAAGCGATGCTTCAGATTTCAACGCAGCACAAACGTTGGTAGATGAAGTGGTTGCTGAATTCGGAACCGTAGATATTTTGGTGAACAACGCAGGTATCACGCGCGACACATTGCTTATGCGCATGAGCGAAGAGCAATGGGATGAAGTCCTTCGCGTGAACTTGAAATCTGTTTTCAACTTAACGAAAGCAGTCATTAAGCCTATGTTGAAAGCACGCAGCGGTTCAATCATTAACATGACTTCTATTGTAGGTGTTACAGGAAATGCAGGACAAGCGAACTACGCTGCATCGAAAGCAGGTATGATCGGATTCACGAAAAGCGTTGCGCAAGAATTGGGTTCTCGCAACATCCGTTGCAACGCCATTGCTCCTGGATTCATTGAAACGGAAATGACTGAAAAGTTAGATCAGAAAGTGGTGGAAGAATGGAGAAACACCATTCCATTGAAGCGCGGCGGAACTCCTACAGACATTGCAAACACAACACTTTATTTAGCATCTGAATTAAGTTCATACGTTACAGGACAAACGCTTCACGTTTGTGGTGGTATGCACATGTAAACTATGGCACACTTAATCACTCAAGCATCTCCGTGGCTCTTGAGCCTTTGTGTTTGGGTAGGATTGGCCTACGCCACAGCCCTTTACTTTTTCGGAAAATCGAAAGAGTCTTGGTCAACTCAATTTAAATTTCTTTTGGCAAGCATGCGATTCCTTGTGGTGTCGCTGCTTGTTCTTTTGTTGTTCCAACCGCTTCTTGAAACCATAGAAACACGCGTTGAAAAACCCGTTGTGGTTTTGGCACTCGACAACAGTCAATCCGTTGTTTCAGCCAAAGACTCGAACGAGGTTCGAACTACTTTTTTAAATAATTGGAAAGGTCTTTCAGAAAAATTAGGCTCCGATTACGAAGTGGTTCCCTTGCTTTTCGGAGACGAAGTTTCGAACGGAAACGACGCTACTTTTTCCGATCAGATTACACACTTCGGTAAGTTACAACGTGCATTAGACGCTCGCTTCAGCGGAAGAAATCTCTCGGCATTGGTTATCGCCTCCGACGGACTTTACAACAAAGGCCCGCATCCGGTTTCCAACTTGAAACAACTCAACATCCCAATATTTACTGTTGGTTTAGGAGACACCACCCTTCATCGCGACTTACTCATTTCGAATGTTAGCGCGAACAAAATTGCTTACCTCGGAAACAACTTCCCTATTCGATTAAATGTGGAAGGAAGAAAAGCGCAAGGAAACAACACCATCATTACCGTTTCGAAAAACGGCGTTCAATTGGCTTCGCAAAGTGTGAGTTTCACTTCCGAAAGAGAATTCAAAAATGTTGAATTTTCATTGCCTGCCGATCAGGTGGGAATTCATGCTTACACCCTTTCCATTCAAGCTATAGACAACGAAGACAATGTTCGGAACAACACCGAACAAGTGTACATCGAAGTCATAGACAACAGACAGAAAGTATTGATCCTCGCAAACGCTCCGCATCCCGACATCACTGCCATTGCCGAAGCCCTTCGACTTCAAGAAAATTATGAAGTAACGGTTCAAACCGTTGATCTGTTTACAGACAACGTGAACAATTTCGACATGCTCATTGCCTATCAAATTCCGTCGTTGGGTGGAAGAGGAAACAACGTGGTGCAAGAAGCTTTCAAATCGAAAATTCCTTGTTGGTTTATTCTCGGCGCGCAGAACGATTTCAATGCATTCAATGCATTGAATGGAGGCTTCTCGTTGAACGGGTATCAGTCCAAACTTTCAGACATCAACGCCTCGCTGAATCCTTCGTTCAGTTACTTTTCTTTGTCGAATGAATTCACACAAGCCCTACCTCTGCTTCCGCCGCTGGCCGTGCCTTTCGGGAATTACGCAGTAGCACCGGAAGTTCAAGCGTTGCTAACTCAACGCATTGGAAAGATCGCAACCGATGTTCCGCTTATGGGATTTGGAGGAACACCTGAACACCGCGTTGCCGTGTTATGCGGAGAAGGAATTTGGAGATGGAAAGTAGCGTTGTATCAGATGGAAGAGTCGCACCAAATCTTCCATTCATTTATTCAACAAAGCGCACAATTTATTGGTGTGAAAGAGAACAAAGAGAAGTTCAGAATTCAACACAAAAAGAACTTTGCTGAAAATGAATTGGTCTTTTTCAATGCCGAATTGTACGACGAAAGTTTCATGCCTGTTTTAAATCAGCAAGTAACTCTGGAATTGAAGCATCCAGATAATTCAACGCAAACGCTTCAATTCTCTCCTTCCAACACCGGCTATCAATTGAATGCTGGATTGCTACCTCCTGGAGCGTATTCATACACTGCCAAGGCTTTCAACGGGACCACTGAATTCACCAAGTCAGGCGGATTCAGCGTGAACAACATTTCAGTAGAGACCTCAAGAACAATTGCAGACTTCCAGTTGTTAGAACAACTGTCTTCCAGCACCAACGGAAAACGATTCAATGCAACAGCGCTTGATGAGCTCGTGAACGAAATCAAAAACAGAAAAGAAATCACGAGCGTTTCTTTCGAAGAGAAAAAAGTGAGAGAACTCATAGATTGGGCTCCCCTTTTAGTTGCACTTTTGTCGTTGCTCAGCATTGAGTGGTTCCTGAGGAAGTGGAACGGCAGCTACTAAAATGAAAGATAAAATTACGTTACGTATTGGAGGTGTTCCTGAACACTTCAACTTACCCTGGCAACTTGCGTTAGAGCAAGACGTTTTCAGCACCTTGAATATTCAAGTGTCTTGGACCTACTTCGCTGGAGGAACAGGCGTCATGACCGAAGCGCTTCAAGAAGGCGACCTCGATGTGGCGCTTATGCTCACGGAAGGATTTGTAAGCGCTTTTCACCGCGGGCTCGATGCTCGCATTGTGAAAGTCTACACCAAGACTCCGCTTACTTGGGGCATCTACGGCGGTTACGCAGACACACCGAAAATCACTTCAAGTCACACGAGAAAATACGCCATCTCTCGCAAAGGATCGGGTTCTCATCTCATGGCGCGCATTCACGCGAAGCAGTTGGGCTTCCATCCGGCCGATGATCAGTATGTGGAAGTAGCCAATTTGCACAACGCGATTCAAAGTTTGAAAAACCGCGATAGCGATTATTTCTATTGGGAAAAGTACACGTCTATTCCTTCCGTAAAAAAAGGACACCTGTGTTTCTTAGACACGTTTCATGCGCCGTGGTGCGGATTCGTGGCGGTAGCGAACAACAATGCCATTTCACAAAAAAGTGAAGCCATTCAAAAAGTATTGCAGTTGATGAACGAGCGATGTGAAGCCTTCATGAGCGACAAAGAAAATATTTTCCGCGTTTCAAATCGATTTGAAATATCTACTGCTGCTGCAACCGAATGGTTCAACACAACGGCTTACCAGAATAATTTCGAAATGAAAAAATCGGAACTCGATGCGGTGCATGAAGCATTGAATTTGGAAGCGCCATCGAACTATTCCAATATGCTCAGCGAAAACATTATCTTAGTGGAATAATTTTTTCGGTTTGAAATTTCAAGACAATCAGACATTCACTTATTTCCGTTCGCTGCCCACGTTGAAGCAAATCAATCGGGTTTGGAAAAAGATTCTTCTTGCGAGTGCGGTTGCTCTTCTTGTTTTATTTTTTATTTATCGAACTGCTATTCTTGGTGGAATCGGAAACTTCTTAACCGTGGCTGAATCTGCCGCTGTTACATCTTCCAACCAAACATTTTTTGTTTTAGGTGGAAATGGATACGAGCGCGGAAAAGGCGCTGCGTTGCTTGCACAAGAATTTCCAACCGCTCAATTTATATGCACTGGCGGCGGCGATACGTTGAATGAAATGCGCGCACTCGGATTGAACTTCACTTCTTCCGATCTCACTCGACAATGTATGATTGAGAGCGGAGTCGATTCGCTTCGTGTTTTCGAATTGGGAGAAGCTACGAGCACCTATGTAGAGTCGGAAGAGATCCTGGCTTATTGTACAAATCACAATTTGAAAGAAATTTCTGTGGTCAGCAGTGACTTTCATTTGCGCCGAATGAGCCTGGTGTTCGGAGATAAATTCCAAGAAAAAGGAATTCTGGTGCATTTCTTCGGTACTGAAACCAAGGACTTTAAGGCGCAGTCGTGGTGGACCTTTGAGGCGGGGCTCATTACCACCCTGAACGAATACATCAAATTGGTGTATTACGTGTTCAAATATTAATCGGAAACGCCGCGAATTATTGGTTATTTTTGACTTGAACTCTGAAATTACTCAATGAGCGAAGACCCATCAGATTACCACAACACAGGAGACCTTATCTCGCGATTCGAGCAGATGATTCAACAAAATGAATCATACTACTTCGATGTTGAACAACTCGAAGCCATCATCGACGGGTACCAAGCCAACCTTAGCTATCAAAAAGCCATTAAGGCTCTTGAATACGCGTATTCGTTATTTCCAGATAATACAGCTTTAATCATTAAAGAAGTTCAACTTCTTTCGGGCATTGGTCAATTGTCTAAAGCGCTTTCTCGTTTGAAGGTTCTTGAAAAATTCGAACCGAATAACGAAGAAATGTTATTGACCATGGCTGCTGTTTACAGCCAATTACGCGAGCACAACAAGGCTATTCAGTATTATAAGCGAGCGCTTCAGATTTGCTCGGAGGAAGAGATCGACGATGTTTATTTGGAGATTGCTTTGGAGTATGAAAACCTCGAGCAATATGAAAAAGCCATCGATACCCTGAAAAAAGGAATCGACCGCAGCCCCGAGAATGAAACCCTTCTTTACGAAATTGCCTTCTGTTTTGAATTGGCCGGATTGCCCGCGGTTTGCGCCATCTATTTCCAGCAATTCATCGACGAGCATCCGTATAGTTTTGCCGCTTGGTACAACCTAGGCAACGCTTTTCAGAAACTCGATCGTTCCGAAGAATCTATTGAAGCTTACGATTATTGCTTAGCTATTCAAAGCGATTTCGCTCCGGCTTATTACAACAAAGCGCACGCGCTTTTCAAATTAGAAAAATACGCCGAAGCGTTGGAAGTCCTGGAGGAGTCGTACGTTTACGAACCGCCACAAGCTCCTATCTTTTGTCATGTTGGAGAATGTTTCGAGAAGTTGAACGACTACGACAAAGCACTATTCTATTACCACAAGAGCATTGAAACCGATGAGTATTGGGCCGATGCTTATTTGGGAATAGGAGTAGTTATGGACCTTCAAGGAAAATTGGCAGAAGCCCTTCCTTTCTTAGATAAGGCCATTGACCTCGAGTCTAAAAACCCAGACTACGCCATTTACAAAATGGAAGTGTTGGTGAAGATGGAAAAATTCAACGAAGCCATTTCACTCGGAGAAAAATTGGTGAAAGAGTTTCCTGAAAACGAAGAAACATGGATGGCTCTAGCCGATGCGTTTTTCAAAAACGGAAACAGCGAAAAAGCCTTGGACGTTATGCTCGAAGCCACATTGGTGCACTTGTCAAATCCAGATATCGGCTACAGAAGAGCAGTATACTTGGTAGAGTTAGGTAAAATTCAAGACGCACAAGAACTCCTTCACTACCTCATGCAAAACGAAAGTGCTCAGCTCTCTGAGCTGGAAGAGTACTATCCGAAAATACTTCAAATCCCTTTTTACATTCAACTTAAAAGCGACCTTGGGTTAGTGTAATTTTCACACTAAGTAAATTTAACCGATATTCGCAAAAAATTAGCAACTATGAACATTCAACTAAGCCACATGCCTAGCCGCGAAAAGAAAGAACGTCAGTTCGGACTTACGATGGTTATGGACAAAGGAATCTCTCTTCGTCAAGCCGAAGAAATGATCGCGAGCAGTTCTGAATATATCGATATGGTGAAACTTGGATTTGGAACATCTGTCTTCTCAACCCAAGTGAAAGAAAAAGTGAAGTTGTACCACAACGCTAAAATCAAAGTTTATTTGGGCGGGACGCTTTTCGAGGCGTGCTACGTGCGTGGAGAGCTTGATAAGTATCGTAAATACGTTGACAGTCTTGGAATTGAAATGGTTGAAGTTTCCGATGGAAGCATGGCTTTGGATCACAAGAAGAAATGTGCGCTTATTACAGAGTACGCAAAAAACTACCAAGTACTTTCAGAAGTCGGATCGAAGGAAGAAGGCATTTTAATTAGTCCAGCGAAATGGATTAAAATGATGCAAGCCGAATTGGATGCAGGTTCATGGAAAGTGATTGCTGAAGCACGCGAAAGTGGAACGGTTGGAATTTATCGTCCAAGCGGACAAGCACACGTAATGCTCATCAACAAAATCCTCGCTAAAATCAACGGAAACGATATTATCTGGGAAGCACCGAAAAAAGCGCAACAGGTTTATTTTATTAAACATTGCGGAGCAAACGTAAACCTCGGAAACATTGCAGAGAATGAAACCATTCCGCTTGAATGTTTGCGCATGGGATTACGCGGTGATACATTCTTCGATTACCTTCCTGAAGAAATTGTTTCAAAAATGAAAGGATAATATGCAGCACTTGCAGCCTGAAGAATTACTTATCTGGAAGAACGAAAACAAACCTCATTTGTTGGTAGACATTCGTGAAGAATATGAAGTGGCTATTTGCACGTTAGATGGAATGCACATTCCAATGGAACATGTGATGGAGAAGTACCCTTCCCTTCCAAAAGAAAATCCAATTGTCTTCCATTGCAACAGTGGGAAACGTTCAGATGCGTTGGTGTATATGATTGAAAAGAAATTCCCCGGAGACGCTATTTACAGCCTTGCCGGAGGCGTTCAAGGGTACGCAGAAAAATGCGCTCCGGAAATCAAGTGTTCTCTTTAATATGGAAATGATACAGTCTTTTTTGCACTTCGTTCTGCATTTGAATGAAGAGCTTCCGCTCTTGTTGAATGAATACGGCGTTTGGTTTTATGCCATCTTATTCCTCATCATTTTTATTGAAACCGGATTGGTAGTCATGCCCTTTCTTCCAGGAGATTCACTGCTTTTCGCAGCGGGGGCGTTGTGCGCAGGACAGAACAATTTAAGCTTGGCAATACTTTTTGTTTTGCTCATTGCTGCAGCTATTCTCGGAGATCAGTGCAACTATTTCATAGGAAGATTTTTCGGATCGAAAATCGTGGCTATGAAATTCCGAGGCAAACCGTTGATTGCACAAAAGCACTTAAGCAAGACCGAAGAGTTCTTCACGAAGCACGGAACCAAAGCCATTATCATGGCGCGCTTCGTTCCCATTGTTCGCACCATTACTCCGTTTGTTGCGGGTGTTGGGAAGATGGACTACAGAAAAAAATTCCTTCCTTACGACATTGCCGGTGGTGCGCTATGGATTGTAAGTATGACGCTTGCCGGTTACTTCCTCGGACAAATTGAATTCGTTCAGAAGCACTTTGAAGCGGTTGTAATCTTGATCATC
>CANGEF010000058.1 GCA_947452685.1 Flavobacteriales bacterium
ACAACCGAAGACTACCACGGTATCGCATCTTTCAATGAAATGCTCGTTAAGTTTTTTCCATTCAACAGCGGATATTTCTATGCGAACAGCTTACAATCTGAAGTTGATTATGGATTGAAAGGATATCGCAACTTCAGCAGTTTTTTAATCGAACGAAGAGAAAACGAGAAGGCGTATATTGTTACACTTAACAACTACGGCGCATCAAAACTGTTTACACTCTACGACGATGGGGACATCGAGTTCTACAACGGCCGCGGAGATTGGAGTCAGCCCGATATGTCGTTGTACCAGCATATGTATTGGGACTGAATTACCTCACACTGTACTCGCCAAGCGTAGTTGCAATCTCATCGGCAAGTGGAAGAACTTCTTTCGTTCCGATACCTACACAATAGAAACCTCCGGTTTTAGCAGCTTGCACGCCTGAAATAGCATCTTCGAAAACGATGCATTCACTTGGAGTTAATCCGAGTTTCTCAGCAGCTGTTAGAAATACCGTTGGATCTGGCTTCGATTTAGAAACGACATTTCCGTCTACAATAGCATCGAACAAATGTGTAATTCCTAAACGCTCTAAAATCATCGGAGCATTCTTCGAAGAAGAGCCCAATGCAATCTTAATTCCTTTCGACTTACAAGATTCAAGAAAAGGGATGGCGCCTGGTAAGGCCTCATCCGGATTCATTTCCGCAGCCAATTCCAAATACCACTCATTCTTTACGTCCATGAGTGCTTGCTTCTCCTCCGCTGATTTCTCGATGTTTCCCTTCTTCAAAATTAACTCCAAAGACTCGGCTCTGCTTACTCCTTTCAAATGCTCATTGTCATCCAATGAAAATTCAACCCCAACAGAATTTGCTAATCGCTTCCAAGCTTGATAATGATACTTCGCAGTATCTACCAAGACACCGTCTAAATCGAAAATGGCTCCTTTCATTCTGCGTGGTGGAATACGTATTTAACGTGGTAGTTCACCAAACCGTCGATGGGTTTTTTAATGATGTTACCAAGACGAACACCTTCCAAACGACAAGCTTCTTCCAAACAATGTTTGAAATAGTGAGAAATCGAGCCAACGAAATGAACAGGCACTTTGTCCCAATTTTCAAATGACTTCACGTGAATGTCTAAGAACTCGCGCATTCCATTCACCACCCAATTCATCACATGCGGATGATGAGCGAAGTTTCCAATGAAGCGTGTGAAACTAGCCAGGTATACGTTTGCATTTGGCTCACGGTATATTTTCGAAATGAATTCGTCTTTGCTTAGTGGGAAACTATTCTCAAATGCTTCAGCAATTTCAGCAGGAAGTTTTTTGTAGAAATATTCGCGCAACAAAATTTTACCGAAGTAAGAACCGCTAGCCTCATCGCCTAAGATGTAGGCCAATGAAGGAACTGACTCATGAATATCTTTTCCATCGAAAAAACAAGAATTACTTCCTGTTCCAAGGATACACGAAATGCAAGGCTCCCCATCGTAGGTAGAGTAAGCGCTTCCCAACAAATCATGTTCAACCAACAATTCAGCTTTTGGAAAAACAGCACGCAAACCGCGTTCAATAATTGCGCACATCGTTGGCGTGCTGCTTCCAGCTCCGTAAAAATAAATATGTGAAATAGAATCTGCTTGCAAAGCAAGAGGGGCATTTCCTCTGATTGCACCTTCAACTACTTTTTCATCATGAAAATATGGATTCAATCCCATCGTTTCAAAATTTCCCAATCGAGATCCTTTCTCGTCAATGAGAGCCCAATCACATTTAGTGGACCCGCTATCAGCTATAAGTATCATTTGTCTTTATTTACTTTTATTTCAAACTTTATTTTTTCTTCAATTACATTTTGTGAAGCAAGTCAATTACTCGCTTACTGTAACCAGCCTCGTTGTCATACCATGACATAATCTTCACCAAGTTTCCGTTCGCTGAAGTTAAATCAGCATCGAAAACACTACTTGCTGGATTTCCAACTACATCAATACTTACGATTGGATCAACACAATACTCCAGTATTCCTTTCATTGAACCTTCAGCAGCAGCTTTCATAGCAGCGTTCACTTCATCTTTTGTCACCTCTCTTTTCAAAATGGCCACTAAGTCGGTTAATGATCCGTCTGGTGTTGGGACGCGCACTGCTACTCCATCTAATTTCCCTTTCAATTCTGGAAGAACCAATCCAACTGCTTTCGCAGCACCCGTGCTTGTAGGCACCATGCTTAACGCAGCTGCGCGAGCTCTGCGCAAATCCTTGTGAGGAGCGTCTTGCAAACGTTGATCGGCGGTGTACGCGTGAACAGTGGTGACATAACCTTTTTCAATTCCGAAAGAATCGTTCAATACTTTCGCGATAGGAGCCAAACAGTTCGTGGTACAAGAAGCATTCGAAACAATTAGATCTTCTGGGGTAAGGGTATCGTCATTAACGCCAAGAACTATCGTCTTCACGTTTCCGGTTGCTGGAGCAGAAATTACAACCTTCTTCGCTCCTGCAGTGATGTGCTTTCCTGCACTTACGTCGTCTGTGAAGAAACCGGTGCTTTCAATAACCACATCTACATTCAATTCACCCCAAGGTAAATTTGAAGGATCCTTTTCCGCATACACACGAATTTTCTTTCCGTTTACAATCAGGAAATCGCCATCTGCAGAAACTTCTGCGTTCACTCTTCCGTGGATACTATCATATTTCAACAAGTGAGCAAGCGTCTTAACATCTGTTAAGTCGTTTACTGCGACTACTTCAATATTGTTATCGGTTAATGTGTGACGAAAGCACATGCGACCGATACGTCCAAAACCATTGATTGCTACTTTTTTCATTGTATTATTTTTTCTAATTATTATATCGCTAGAATTCTTGCAATACGCAACTCATCTCTGTTAGGAAGGTTGCTGCGTGTGATGGCCTCTTCCAAAGAAGTATACGTTTCTCTGTCGTTTACAATTCCAATCATCACATCTTTTCTTCCTTGAAGCAATCCTTCCACAGCGGCTACGCCCATTCGTGAAGAGATCACACGATCGTAGCAACTTGGTGCTCCGCCGCGTTGCAGATGACCTAACACAGATACTCGTGTATCGTAATCTGGATTTTCTGCTGCTACTTTATTCGCTAACTCGTAAGCTGTTCCTCCCTTCGCTCCTTCTGCAACAATAACAATGGAACTCGACTTACCGCTTTCTTCACTTGCGCGAAGAATTTGCATCAACTCTTCAGAAGTCATTTCATCTTCTGGAAGAACAATGGCAATGGCACCCGCAGCAATACCCGCTTTCAAAGCAATAAAGCCACTGTTTCTTCCCATTACCTCCACGAAGAAAATTCGGTTGTGAGAAGTTGCTGTGTCACGAATTTTATCTACTGCATCTACTACAGTATTTGTTGCTGTATCGAAACCAATGCAGTGATCTGTTCCGTATAAATCGTTATCAATACTTCCAGGTATTCCCATGACCGGAATGCCCGACTCCTGCGAGAGAATGTGCGCCCCCGTAAAGGTTCCGTTTCCACCAATAGTAATAAGTGCGTCAATATGATGCTTCTTCATTTGCTCAATGGCTGTTGCTCTTCCTTCTACGGTGTGAAATTCTTTGCAACGCGAAGATTTCAAGATGGTACCGCCACGACCCAAGATGCGTGCAACCGAACGTTCGTTCAAACGCTTGAAGTCGCCTGCAATTAATCCTGAGTAGCCTTGAAAGATTCCTTCCACTTCAATATTGTGAAAAGCACATGCGCGAACTACCGCGCGTATGGCGGCATTCATACCCGGAGCATCTCCTCCGCTGGTTAGAACACCAATTCTTTTTATTCCTGAACTATTCATGTTTCTAAACTTGAATGCTAACTTAGTGTAAAATTTACACTAAGTCCAAATAAAAATAATTTTCTTTCAAAAATCATCTCGTAAATACATTACAACGTGAGGCAAAATATTTGTCTCATGAAAACACAAAACCCTTACTTCAGCGAGACCACTTCGGATTTCTTGCCACTATTCACAGCTGGACCTAAGTTGTGGAAAATCTTTAACAACAACGGATTCACACAACAAGCTGGATTCAGCGCAAGCCATGCAACGCGTTTGGGATTCGAGCCGGGTAAAATGATTCACCTTCGTAAAAATGGCGATTGCATGATTGTCTTTTTGAAAGATGGAAGGGTGCATGTCATGAATGGTCCGCTTTCGCGTTGGCACCTATTTGACAACCTCAACATTGCAACGCTTCGTACTTTGTTGGCTTTCGCTAGTTTGAATGAAAACGATCAGTTTGCCTTTCGCTCTTACATGAAAGATCAGTGCAAAGGATTTCGCGACTTGTTTCATCACTTGCCCGCGAATAACGTTGGATGGAAAAATCGTTTCTTGAATTATTACAGCAGCTATTCTACGAAAGAACTCTTCGATTCCGCTCAATAAGGATTCCCCTTAAAAAGGACTGTCGTAATCGTCTTCATCCAGTGGTTTAACCACTGGATTTGTTTTGCAGTAAAATTGGTAATGCGAGGAATGATAATACACCAAATCTTCTTCGTCTCTCACTCTAGAATCCGCAGTAATAGCTACTCCTGAGGCAAACAGAAAATCCGGACTGAAGTAATCGGTGTTCATCCATGCGTTAATGTCCTTTCGTAACATAAACACGCGCTTGAAATATTGATTGAAAATATGCCAATTGAAAATGCTCAATAGCGAAGGGAATTTTCCGTAGGAAAAATCTACCATATCGCAAGCCGTACTTGTAACGATAAGCACTCCCCTTTCCGAGCCAGCAATATCGTTTTTCAATCCACTTAAAAACACATTCAATAATTCCGGAGATAATTTACCGTCGGTGTAATTGTATTTCAGTTTATCAATAATGATAAGCCCGCGCGGATGTTTTTCTCGGAATTTCAGAATACCCTCCATAGCAATGTTCAACTTGGGTTCTTTGAATTCTTGAAAATAAAGCGGTCTTGAATGCAAATCTTCCAGGTACTTGAGACAAAGCGAATCCCAATACATAGCATCGTGTGTCACTTCATGGAAGGACGGAATTACTTCCTTCGCGCGTTGAAGCATGATCTTGTACATGAACAATTCAGGAGAGATGTCTGAACTCACATAAAGTACCGGCGTTCCTTCATCAACATTCTTCAAAGCTATTTGAAGCGCCATGCTCGTGCTTCCTGAATGTTTATGCGCAACCAACAACGAAATTTCTTGCGAACGAATTCCTCCGTTCTTATCCCACAAATCAATTCCAGTTGGAAAGGAAACAACCTCATTGATTTCGTTCTGCTCTATTTTACGCAACGAATGCGTCATTAATTTCGACCAAGTAAACATGACAATTCTTTTCCGCAAATTGAAGGTTGAAATGCCTTCGTTTTCGAAATGTTGAAAACTAAAAAAGGGAGCTTTCGCTCCCTTCAATAAATCTAAAATCTCATCTTATTTCAACTCCGTTGCTTTCTCAGGTTGACCTGATTTTCTGTAGCATTCTTGAAGTGCTTTCTTCAAAGATGCTTGTGTTGGATCTTGATCGTAACAAACCTTGAAGTGTTCAGCTGCCTTTGCAAAAACGACTTTCGTTTCCGCTCTGCAAGCATCGTAGCGTGCAGTTTCTCTTGGAGGAATAGCGTCACACACTTTAAATTTCTCTACACCCTGATTGTAGTTCATAACCGCCAAGTTGTAATGTGCATCGAAGTATGTTGGATTAATCTCCAAAGCTCTGTTGTATACTTTTTCAGCTTCAGTTGGATCGTTATTCTTTTCATAGGTAACTCCCAAAACGAACAATACACTTTCATTCTTTGGATCTGCTTCAGCTAAGGCAATTAAAACATCATGTGCTTTTTGATAGTCTTTGTCTTCAATATAGATATTCACTTCAGCTGTTAAAATAGAAGAGTTCTTTGGGTACTTTGCACGAGCTTCACCTAAGATTTTAATCGCTTCTTCTTTTCTTCCTGCTTTCAAAAGCATATTTCCAATGCGTGAATAGCAATCAGCAGCTTGATAATTCAGATTAGCGCAAATAGTAAAGTTTGCAAGAGCTTGATCAACGTTACCACATGCCTCATGACAAATCCCTGAATAGTATACGTAGATACTGTCTGTCACTCCAAACATCTTACTTGTTGAAATAAGATTGTCGTAGTGAGTCGCTGCACCGCATGCATTGCTTGCCTTGTAGGCTGCGATTGCCTTCCCTTCTTCCGCTCTGCGTGCGTTATCTACTACCGAACCAATTTCTAAAACATAGTCTTTACTAAGTTCTAGCGCTTTGGTATAGGCGGCAACCGACTCGTTGAAGCTATTCGCGTATTTCATACTTAAGACACTGTCCATGGCTATATTCATATAGATATCACCGCGGAATCTCCAGTATTTTTCTTTTGCAATTGCTTTAGGGTTAGAAGCCGCTTGATTGATGTAATTCAAAGCTTCTTCATAATTGCCCTCCTTGTTTGCATTGTATGCACTGGTTAATTCGGCTTGTGCAAATGCTGCAAACGTGGTTAAGACAGTCGCGAATAGAATAAGTGTTTTTTTCATGATATGATTTTTTCTTTTTCCCCCTTGGCAACGTTAATGCCAAAAGAGTTTTGTTGCAATTTATTCTTCACCTCCTTCGGTTGGAGCTGCAGTTTCACCTTCGGCTGCGTTTTCCTCGCCTTCGGTAGCTTCGCCTTCATTTTCGTCGCGAATTACAGCACATACTGCCGCAATCTCATCGTTTCCGCGAAGGTTAATCAACTTCACACCTTGGGTGTTTCTTCCCATTACACGAAGCTCATCAACACTCAAACGAATCGCAATTCCAGATTTATTGATAATCATGAAATCGTATTCATTGTCTACAGCCAAGATCGCACACAACGGTCCAGTCTTATCTGTAATGTTTATGGTCTTCACTCCTTTTCCACCGCGATTCGTTACACGGTAATCTTCCAACGAAGAACGCTTGCCGAATCCTTTATCTGAAACAACCAAAATATCGCTGTTTGGATCATCTACGCATACCATTCCAATGACTTCGTCGGTAGCACTTCCAAGCGATACGGCTTTCACCCCTTGGGCTGTTCTTCCAACCGCACGAACTTTCACTTCTGGGAAACGAATGGCTTTACCTTCTTTTGTCCCCATAATGATCTCGCTCGCTCCTGTGGTCAAACGTGCTTGCAACAATTCATCTCCGTCTACAATGGTAATCGCATTGATACCCGAAGAACGCGGTCTGCTATACGCCTCTAATGATGTCTTCTTAATCAATCCTTGTCTTGTGCAAAGAATAACGAAGTTTGATTTCAAATTCTCAACGTTATTCAAATCCTTCACAGGGATGTAAGCCAAGACTTTGTCGTCTTGCTCAATTTGAATCATGTTTTGAATGGCACGCCCCTTCGCTGTTTTTCCTCCTTCCGGAATTTCAAACACACGCATCCAGAAACATCTTCCCTTCATCGTGAAGATGAGCAAGTAATCGTGGTTTGTCGCGGTGAAGATGTGTTCTACGAAGTCTTCCTGACGTGCAGAGGTTCCTTTCGCTCCTACTCCTCCGCGGCTTTGCGTGCGGTACTCGTTTAGGTTTGTACGCTTAATGTATCCTGCGTGAGTGATGGTTACAACCATGGCTTCATCAGGAATCATGTCTTCAATGCTCAAGTCAGCTGAAGAGAATTCAATTATTGAACGACGCTCGTCGCCAAACTTCTCTTTCAAATGCGTTAGCTCATCTTTGATGATTTGCATACGCAACTCTTCACTGTCCAAAATTGAACGAAGACGATTAATCAAAGCCATCAATTCAGAATGCTCTGCACGAATTTTATCACGCTCTAATCCTGTTAGTCTTTGCAGACGCATTTCAAGAATTGCCTTCGCTTGAATTTCAGACAATCCGAATTGTTGAATCAATCCGTCTTTCGCTTCATCTGGCGTTTGAGATTTTCTAATCAATGCAATAACTGCATCAATGTTATCCAACGCGATTAAATATCCTTCTAAAATGTGCGCACGCTCTTCCGCTTTGCGTAATTCGAATTTCGTTCTACGTGTAACTACTTCATGACGGTGTTCTACATAGTGACGAATGATGTCTTTCAAGTTTAGAACTTCCGGTCTTCCATTCACCAACGCAATGTTGTTTACAGAAAACGAAGTTTGAAGTCCGGTGTACTTGTAAAGATTATTCAACACCACATTTGAAATCGCATCGCGCTTCAACTCATAAACAACACGAACACCGTTTCTATCCGACTCATCGCGAATTTCTGCGATGCCATCAATTTTTCCTTCAACAACCAATTCCCACGTGCGCTTCACCATGTCTGCTTTGTTGATCTGGTAAGGAACCTGTTCAACAATGATACACTCATGATTAGCCACTTCTTCAATACGCGCTTTCGCACGAATAACAACACGTCCTCTTCCTGTCTCGTAAGCAGACTTCACTCCTTCCAATCCGTGAATAACACCACCCGTTGGGAAATCCGGAGCTTTGATGTGTTGCATCAACTCTTCCGTTGTGATATCACGATTGTCAATGTAGGCCGCAATACCATCGCACACTTCTGTCAAATTGTGAGGAGCCATGTTCGTTGCCATACCCACGGCAATTCCACTAACTCCGTTCAACAACAAGTTCGGAACTTTCGCTGGCATAACACGTGGTTCTTCCAACGAGTCGTCGAAGTTCGCTTGCCAGTCAACCGTGTCCTTATCTAAGTCTTCAAGAAGCTCTTCCGCTAATTTTCTCAAACGTGCTTCGGTGTAACGCATAGCAGCCGCGTTATCACCATCCATTGAACCGAAGTTACCTTGTCCGTCTACCAACGGATAGCGCAAAGACCAAGGTTGCGCCATACGCACCATGGTTTCGTAAACAGCAGAGTCACCGTGTGGGTGATACTTACCCAACACCTCTCCGACAATACGAGCTGATTTCTTGTATGGTCTGTTCGACAACATTCCCAAATCGAGCATACCGTATAACACACGACGGTGAACTGGTTTCAGTCCATCTCGCACATCTGGTAAAGCCCTACTCACAATCACCGACATCGAGTAATCGATGTAGGCCGATTTCATTTCATCTTCAATGTTTATCTTAAGAATTCTTTCTCCTGATTCCATAGTGGTTGTTCCCGCTTAAAAAATTGAACTGTCACGGGTACGCGAAAATACTCCCGATTGAAGAGAAAATTGACCAATTGTGGCGCTTATAGTTATTCACAAATGTCAAAATGGCTGTGGAAAATTCAATGGTATAATGTTTAGATGAACGGAAGTAAGGAATACATTTGATGTTGATTAACTAAGGTAAGGAAAGATATGGACGCGAAGTTTTCAGAACAAGTACAAGAAGTGCTGCGATACAGCAGAGAAGAGGCCTTGCGGTTGGGACACAACTACATTGGAATTGAACATTTTTTATTGGGTATTCTTCGTGAAGAAGATTGCACGGCAACAAAGGTTTTAAAAAGTTTGGGCGTTGACCTTGCGTTTTTGCGTAAGAGCGTTGAAGCTTCTGTTCGCAATGCAGGCTCATACGGTTCATCAACCGTAACAAGTTCAGGCATCTCTCTGGTAAAACAAGCAGAACGCGTGTTGAAGCTATCGTACATCGAAGCTAAATCGCACAAGAAGACCATGGTGAACACAGAGCACCTGCTTCTAACTATTTTAAAAGACTCTGATAATGTGGTTACACGAACACTTGAACCCATGGGTGTAGATTACAATGCGGTAAACCGCGAATTAGGAGATGGCGAAGACGAAAACGTTCGCAAATCAGATTTACCTCGCGCAGAATTCCCCGGCTCCGAAGACGACGATGAAGAAGATCGTCCGTTCACTGGAGGAAGCGGTGGAACCACTAAAAAACCAGGAGACTCTAAAAGTAAAACTCCTGTTCTTGACAACTTCGGTCGCGACTTAACCAAGTATGCGATGGAAGGAAAATTGGATCCTATTGTCGGACGCGAAAAAGAAATTGAACGCGTTTCTCAAATCCTTTCCAGAAGAAAGAAAAACAACCCGATTCTTATTGGTGAACCAGGTGTGGGTAAATCAGCTATCGCTGAAGGACTCGCCCTTCGCATTATTCAGAAAAAAGTATCACGCGTGCTTTTCGACAAGCGCGTGGTGACTCTCGATATTGCTTCTTTGGTTGCGGGAACAAAATACCGCGGACAATTCGAAGAACGCATGAAGGCGGTGATGAATGAATTGGAAAAATCTCCTGATGTCATTCTATTCATCGATGAAATTCACACCATCGTTGGTGCGGGTGGCGCAAGCGGAAGTCTAGATGCAAGCAATATGTTCAAGCCCGCCTTAGCACGAGGAGAAATCCAATGCATTGGAGCTACCACACTAGACGAATACCGTCAATACATTGAAAAAGATGGCGCACTGGAACGTCGCTTTCAAAAGGTAGTGGTTGATCCAACAACCGTTGACGAGACCATTCAAATCTTAAATAACATCAAAGACAAATACGAGGCGCATCACAGTGTAACTTACACAGATGAAGCTTTGGAAGCTTGCGTTAAGTTAACCGCTCGTTACATCACAGACCGTCACCTTCCAGATAAAGCCATAGATGCTTTGGATGAAGTGGGGTCGCGTGTTCACCTTCAGAATATTTCCGTTCCAAAAGAGATTATTGAAATTGAGAAGGAAATTGAAGGCATTCAAGAAGAAAAATTGAAGGTCGTACGTAGCGCTAAATATGAAGAAGCCGCTCAGTTGCGCGACAGACAAAAAGCGTTAGAGACTCGACTAGACGAAGCGAAGAAGAAATGGGAAGATGAGTCTCGCACACAACGAACACAAGTAACCGCTGCAAACGTGGAGGAAGTTGTAGCTATGATGACAGGTATTCCCGTTCAGAAAGTTGCAGAGACCGAAAGCGGTCGCCTTGCAAAAATGGACAAGGAATTGGAAGGAAAGGTTATTGGACAAGAGGACGCAATTTTGAAAGTGGTGAAAGCCATTAAGCGTAATCGCGCTGGATTGAAAGATCCAAATCGCCCAATTGGCTCGTTCATTTTCTTAGGTCCAACGGGAGTTGGTAAAACACAACTGGCGAAAGAATTGGCGCGTTACATGTTCGACTCTGACGATGCCCTGATACGCATTGACATGAGTGAATACATGGAGAAATTCGCTGTATCACGCTTGATTGGAGCGCCTCCGGGATATGTTGG
>CANGEF010000059.1 GCA_947452685.1 Flavobacteriales bacterium
CGCCGGTTTACGACATTCAGAAAGTGGTTCCTGTTATTCTTCAAAATGGAAGATGGAAAGATGGAAAGATGAATTTTCAGCCAACATATGTTGCTCCGAATAATTTACTTGTTTATGATTTTTCCAATGGCGAGAATGAGTTTCCCGGTGGCGGAGAATGGGAAGCTTTTGAGACGAAAGATCTACGAATAAACGGTTACAACGTTCAAAACAATGTCCGAGTAGACAACGAGAATCACATTTACCTCTATCCCAGTCAAAACGAAATGAACTTGGCGTATACCAGTCGTTCCGACCTCAATGGTGCCAGTTTAATTTCAAGTGCTTTGTATGAAGACGACGACCTTACCAGCGATTATACTTACGTGCATTTTGAACTGAACTCTCCAGAGCTTCCCAACAAAGTTATTCTAGAATGTGGCAGTGAACTTAACCGAACTATGGAGTGCGAATACAGTGAAATTAAAAAAGCTTACCAAGCTACGCTGTATTTGAAACAAGGTGTCTACAATTATAGATTTCGAATTGAGCCTTTGAATAGTTTTGACAAATCAAATTTTGCTGAGGAAATAACGTTTGCCGAAGGCAATCACTCAGCTACAGAAAACAACTACCAATTGCTTGTCTATTACTACGATCGAAATGCGGGATTCTATAAATGCGGGGGAAACTTTATTCAGAACACCCGACGAAATTAATCTTTGTCGTAATTGAAATCGTCTTCCTTCCACTCTTTCCTTCCTCGCTTCCAAATTTTATATTGTTGAAACTCTTCTTTCACAAAAATTAGAAATTCGTACTGTGTGCTCTGACGTATGAATTCATCGCTGACATGCATGAAATCGATGAAGGCATCGAACTCTTCATTGGTCAATTCAATAATGTCATAGTCAACGTACAAATGAAAAAGTTCTTTCAGCAAAGCTCTTTTCTTGTCTTCGTATTCCATTCGTGAAACGGCTAATTTGCTTCTTTCGCGCTTACTAAACTGTTCGTACAAAAAGGTAATCGGACTTTGCATTGTCGCTGTTTTGAACTGATTTTCATCGAAACCCAATCCGCGTAGATCTTCTTCAATGGATTCCAAATCTCGTTGCGAGATAAATTCAACTACAGGAAGCATGTACGTCCTGTCGTCTAGAAATATGGTTGGATGATAAACATCCTTCACCACTGAATCCTTCATACACAATTGTCGGGTATAATAACTCAATGCGGTGATACTTAAGGTATCGCTCTTTTCGCAAACAATGGTATAAAAGCCATTCGCATTCCCAAAACTTCCGGTCTTTGTTCTGTTGTTTACAATGATCGCATTCGGAATTCCTTGACCGTGCGGATCACGCACTCGTCCTTCAATACGAATGGTTTGAGAATAACCTGCAAGCGAAAGAAAAACGAATAACAAAAGACTGACACTCCTCATATAGCGAAGGTAACGAAGATTTGAAAACTATATTGAATCGTCACTAAATTCGCCTTATGAAAAAGTTCTTCCTTCGCACAATCGTTGTTGCTGCAATGGCCAGCTGCACCGTACTTCCACATGATAAAAAATCTACGGATGGTGTTGCCCATTTAAAAACCGACGTTGCAACGTTGGCTAGCGATGAATTTGAGGGCCGCGCTATTGGCACTCCGGGGGCAGATAAAGCTGCCGGATATATCCAAGATCAATTCTTAAAAATTGGATTACTTCCTAAAGGAACACTAGGTTTCTTCCAGGCGTTTTCATTCATTCCGCAAGGACATGGGCAAGTTCACCAAGTGGGTGATAGCCTGAAGATGGGTAAATCCTTGGTGAAGGAAATCAACGGGAAAAATGTGGTTGGATACATTGACAACGGAGCTGCGTATACCATCATCATTGGTGCCCACTACGACCACTTGGGTTGGGGAGATGAGAACAGCTTATGGACCGGAGAGCGCGCCATTCACAATGGCGCAGACGACAACGCAAGTGGTGTTTCTGCAATGCTAGAATTGGCTCGCAAATTAAAGGCAGACCAATCCACTTCAACCAACAAATACAACTACCTCTTCATTGCCTTCAGTGGCGAAGAAAAAGGATTGTGGGGAAGCAATTACTTCAGCAAAAATCCAACGGTTGATTTAGCAAAAGTGAATTGCATGATGAACATGGATATGGTTGGAAGGCTGAACGCCGAGCACGCGCTTTCAATCAGCGGAACGGGCACTTCTCCGGAATTTGAAAACTGGCTCACGAAAAACAACAAGACGAAATTCAAATTGCTTTTCGACAAAAGTGGAATTGGTCCAAGCGACCACAGTTCATTTTACAACATGGGAGTGCCGGTGTTGCACTTTTTCACCGGTCAACACAGCGACTACCACAAGCCGAGCGATGACTTCGACAAAATCAATTACGAAGGATTGAATGAGGTGGTGAATTACATGTATGCGATGTGTGTTGAAATGAATGGTCATTCGAAATTGGAATTCACCAAGACAATAGATCCAAAGCCAACGAACTCTTCTTTCAAAGTAACCTTGGGTGTCATGCCAGATTACATGTTCAGCGGCGTGGGAATGCGCATAGATGGGGTGAAGGAAAATCGTCCAGCATCATTGGCCGGATTGAAGCAAGGAGACATTGTGGTTCGACTTGGAACAAACAAAATTTCAGACATGAGTTCATATATGGAAGCGCTTGGAAAGTTCAATGAAGGTGACACCACTGAAGTCGAATACATTCGTGAAGGAAAATCAATCGTTGGTCCGGTGACATTTAAGTAACATGAAGAAACTATTTTTCTGTGCAGGGTTGGTGGTTTTCGCCAACCTTTTGCATGCTCAGACACGTGTATTGTTTATTGGAAATAGCTACACCTATGTGAATGATCTACCACAATTAACAGCTGATTGCGCCATGAGCATTGGCTTTGCAGGGTTCCCTATGGAAATTGCAAGCAGCACGCCAGGAGGGTCCACTTTTCAAATGCATACAACCAACGCAACAACACAAAGTTTAATTAGCCAAGGCAATTGGGATTATGTGGTTCTTCAAGAACAAAGTCAGCTCCCCTCCTTTCCAGATGCTCAAGTTGCCGCGGAATGCTTTCCATTTGCAGCGCAATTGAACGAACAAATAATGGCAATAGATTCTTGCACAGAAACAGTTTTTTATATGACGTGGGGAAGACAAAACGGTGACGCAGGAAACTGTGCTTCTTGGCCACCTGTTTGCACCTATGAGGGCATGGACAGCTTATTGAATCTGCGCTACAGACAAATGGCCATAGACAACCAGGCACTACTTTCTCCAGTTGGAGCACTTTGGAAATACATACGTTTAACGTACCCTGAAATAAATCTATATGCTGCAGATGGTAGCCACCCATCGCTGGAAGGCTCGTATGCCGCAGCATGCAGCATGATTGCAGTCATGTTCAGAACAGATCCTTATCTCATTACCTATACCTCCACGTTAGACCCTGTAACAGCCGAAAAAATTAAACTGGCCGCCCAAGCAGTCGTCTTCAATAATCTTGCTGAATGGCATGTGGGGGAATATGATCCTACCGTGAATGTGAGTACCACATCAACCGGATTAACCCTTCAAATAGACAATCAATCGAATTCAAATTTATCCTTCACGTGGGATTTCGGAGACGGTAATTCCTCAACGGAATTCTCTCCCCAGCACAATTATGCAAGCGCAGGGGTTTATTCCTTGAATTATTCGGCAATGGATGCCTGTGGCAAAACTGTTTACGGATACTTTGAAATTCAAGTTTTAGATAACCAAATTCATGAAATTCAAAAGAAATATGTTGTTCGAAATTTAGAGAATGAATATGCCATTGATTTCATTTCTCCGGCAACCGAAATTCGAGTTTACGATTTGAATGGAAGACTTTTGAATTCTTCATTACAGAATCAGTCCTCATTTCATTTTGAAAAAATCAAGAGTCCGCAAATTATTCAATTCAAAATGAATGGAATAAATTACCGCGTTTTATTGGGTGTTGAATAACAACACAAATGTTCAAAACTCCAACGAACTATTGTTTGATGGAAATCAAGAACTGCAGTACATTCGCGCCCGTTAAGTCCATTTGCAGCTTCTGCTGTGGGTCTTTTTAGTTAAGGTAAAGCAAACCCTCGAAAACGTTCGGGGGTTTGTTTTTTCTTACACTCTCTGAATTCAATTCAATGATAAAGACATAAAAAAAGGCTGCCCGAAGGCAGCCTTTTCTCAAAAATTAATCTATTCAAAAGAATTATTGAACTGCGATTTGTACAGCAGTCTTTTCAATTCCGTTTGACAATTCAATAGCATAAATTCCACTTGCAACACCTTCTAAGTTCACACGAACTTGGTTGTTACCTGTTGGAAGATTACCCATGTACTGATTAGAAACTACTTGACCTAAGTTGTTCATTACACGAACAGTGATAGGAGCAGATTTTACTTGTCCGAAAGAAAGAGTTACGAATTCGTTTGCTGGAACTGGGTATGCATTCAATACAGTTAAAGCCATAGCTTCTTGAACACCGATAATACAATCAGCACAAGAATCGAAACATACTGTATTCAACACCTCTGCAATACCGGTACGTGTGTGAAGACGGTTGTAACCACCAACACCGTTAGCGATACCACAGTTGATGATTCCAGTTCCTTCTTCATTCACTGGAGCGTTAACGTCTCCGTTCATGAACTTGTACTGAATATCAGCAGAACCACTGATGTTCACAGTGCACTCATATACTCCGTCCATATCAATGTCACTCATTTGAACTGCACCTGCTTGCCATGCTGGATTCGTGAATCCTCCAATCATCCAAACACCTGCAGCGTCTGGAACAGTAGTAAACATGTTCACACGGAAAGTGATGTCAGCAGCAGCTGGATCAACCACACACTCTGCTCCACATTGGTTGTAGCAATAGTGCTCAACAACTGGATCAGCAGCAACCACAACTTCGCGGTTACCACCTACGTTACAACCTGCAGGCAATGACTCGTTACCATCTGCCCAAGCAGCACCGTTAACGAATTTATATTGGTACGTACCTGGTTGAAGTAATAGAGTCACTTCATAAATGTTGTCACCGTCTGGGTCAGTCATTAAAGAAGCTGGATCCGCTGGATTCCATCCTTGGAAAGAACCTGCAACGTGAGGACCGTTAGCGTTAACGGTTTGTAAAGTCATGTCAACTCGGAACAACACTGGGGTTGGAGCTTGACAAGGACCACATGCACTGAAACAAATTACGTCTGCAACAGTATTCGCTTCAACAACGTTAATTTCACGGTTTCCGTTGATGTTGCATGCAGCAGGAATACCTTCTGCGAAAGCCCAGTCATTACCGTTGATGAATTTGAATTGAGCATTGGTAGCAGTTCCAATTGAGAAGTAACCTTCAAAAGTACCGTTTCCGTCTGGATCAATCATTTGAGATCCTGCTGGATTCCAACCTTGGAAGTTACCTGCAACGAAGATACCAACTGGGTTAACTCCAGCAGCTTCTTGAGTCATGTCTACACGGAAACGAACAGTGTTCTCTCCGCAAGCAGCACATGAAGCATAACATACAGTCATGCTCTCAGTAGCATTCAATCCTGAAATAGACCAGAAACGATTGTCGTTTCCGTTTACTTCCACTTGACAAGCTGGTGGAACATCTTCAGCGAAAGGCCAGTCGTTACCGTTAATGAATTTGAACTCATAACGCTCAGGAACAAGGTTCAAGGTCACTGACCAAATACCATTTCCTTGATCTGCTAATGCAATAGCAGAAGGATTCCAGTTAACATACGCTGCGTTCTCAGCAGTACCATCGTAGTTAACGTCGTTGAAATTACCAGCCATGTGAACGCCATTTGCGTCTACTGGTGTGCCAGTCATGTCAACATTAAACGTTACAGCAACTTGGGCCTGAGCCATCATTGCAGATAACGCTACGAAACAGAATGTAAAGATTTTTTTCATAGGTTTTTAAATTAGATTACTGTAGTTCGTGTACTTTTAACACTTTCCAAAGATATATCGAAAAAGTGTAGCACACTCCCCTTAGACGCAAATCATGAAAAAAAGTTCCCTTTACTTTTCCACAATCCTATTGTTGATGTCCTCTTTTGTCTTTGGACAAAAAACAGATTTCGTTGAACGAATAGACCCTCCCAATTGGTTCAGTGGACTGAATAATCGCGAGGTTGAATTATTATTTTACACCAACGAATCAAGTGATTTAAGTATTTCCATTCATCCAGAAAGTGAAAAATATGCGTCATTAATAAAGGTTGAAAAGTCAAAATTGAACAACTACTATTACGTGAGTTTGCAAATCAATATGCAGCCAAGCGACAACAGTATTTATTTCATTGTCAATTCTGCGGGATCATCGGCAAGCTTAATGATTCCCTACTCCATCACTCCAAAAGCTGCCAATCCTTTAGGTCTTTCACAAGCCGACGCCATGTATATGGTTTTTCCCGATCGTTTCGCAAACGGAAATGTGAGCAACGATTCCGTCCCCAACTATTTTCAAGGTGCACACCGCGGTGAGCTCAAGGGCCGACGCGGTGGCGATTTAAAAGGAATTGAAAATCACCTCAACTATATTGCAGACCTCGGATTTACAGCTCTTTGGATAAACCCCATGGTAGAAAACAACGAAAAAAGAGATTCGTATCACGGGTATGCAACAACCGACTCCTATTTAATAGATCCGCGCATTGGAACGCTTGAAGAATTGAAGTCCCTGACATCAAGTATGCAGAAAAAGGAAATAAAACATGTTTGGGACATCGTTTATAACCATTGGGGAGATCAGCACAAACTATTCCGTGAAATGCCCGACAGCAATTGGTTTCATTGGTTTCCAACCTATACCAAAACCAATTATCGCGCGGAAACCGTGATGGATCCATATGCAAGTGAATACGACAAGAACCTTATGGCCAACGGTTGGTTCGATAGGCACATGCCAGACCTCAATCAGCAAGACCCTCACCTTTCCAAATACCTCATTCAAAATTCCATTTGGTGGGTTGAAATGGGAAACATTGATGCATTTCGAATAGACACTTACAGTTATCCAGACCAACTCTTCATGTCGAAGTTGAATGCCTCATTGAAACAGGAGTACCCAAATCTCTTCCTCTTCGGAGAAACGTGGGTGCAAGGATCGGCCATTCAAGCATGGTTTCCCGAAGGAAAAAAAGTTGGACAAAATTTCGATTCGAAGTTAGACGGGGTTACCGACTTCCAATTGTACTTCGCCATGACCAAAGGACTTACAGAACCTTTTGGTTGGGAAGAAGGCCTTCGTAGAATTGAATTAGACTTGGCACACGATCATCTTTACGCCAATCCAGAAAACTTAGTAACCTTCTTAGACAATCACGACTTAGCTCGTATCTATTCGCTTTTAAATAAGGATTTAGATAAATGGAAAATGGCGCATGCCATGCTGCTCACGCTACGCGGCATTCCGTGTATTTATTACGGGACGGAAATTCTAATGACCGGATTCTGCGATCCTGATGCCCACGTTCGTGAAGAATTCCCAGGCGGTTGGCCAGACCACATAGTGAATGGCTTCGAAAAGAAAGGAAGAACCGACATTCAAAATGAAGCGTTCGATTTCATTCAAACACTTCTGAAATACCGAAAGAAAAACGATTGGCTTTCAACGAGCAGGCTTACCCAATTCGTTCCGAATGACAATGCATATGCCTACGCCAGAGTTTCTTCCGATGGAAAAAAAGCAATCCTCTGCCTTTTCAATCTGAATGAAACCGCGTTCAATTTCCCCATGGAAACATTGAAAGAAATCACCAAGCAAGTGAATTGCGGAAAGGACATTCTAACTGAAGAAAAAATTTCTTGGAACAAAAGCCTTTCAATTCCGGCTAAAGGTTTTTCTTTGATTGAAATTTCATTTTAATTTTGAACTCAACTAATAATAACACCATGAAATCACTTTTTTCACTTTTAACCCTTTGCTTCATCAGCGTAATTTCTTTCGCTCAAGTGCAAAAGAAAAATCATGTTACCATTATTAAAATCGACACCACAATTACAGGACAAGTCGACACCCTTATTTTCAATTTCGAGGGAGATCAGATGGCAAACATGAAAGACATCATGAAGCAATTTCCAGACATTGACCTTTCAATGATGGACACTGCGTTTAATTTCAACTTCGACAACAATTTCGAAATGCCTGAAGGAATGGTATTTGCTATGCCGAATGAAATGCCTTTTGGGTTTGGTGCGCCAGATAATAGCGCTAAAATTGGAATTACTCCAGCTCGTTCATTCAAAGGCGAAGGCGTAATGATTGAAACGGTTGTTCCTACTAGCCTAGGGGCTGCGCTTGGTTTACAAACAGGAGATGTCATTGTTGATTTGAATAAGCAAGCCATCCACAACTTCGATGAATTAGTGGGTACACTTCAGCAATATGCAGTGGGCGACGAGGCGAATATTACTTTCCTTCGAAACGGCAAAAAGAAAAAAGTATCCGGCTATTTTATTCCTGCTCAAGCGGGAAACAATATGCAAAGAGAAATAAGAATACAACGTCCGTAAACTGAGCACTTCGAAGAAAATACTTTTCGCAGCGCTCGATTGGGGTTACGGACATATGACTCGCGGTAGCGAGCGTATTTCGCAATTCATTCAAGAAGGAAATACGGTTGAAATCGCTTGCTCTGACAATCAGGAATCGTTTTTTCGCAACCGATTTCCCAACTTATTGATTCATGTTACCCTTCCCAATAACCACATTCAAATTGAAAGTGGAAAAGGTCTTTTCTTCAAACTAGGAATGCGTGTATTTGATTTCCGTTTGAATTGGAAGAAAGAAAAATTGTGGCTGGAAAAGCATCTTGAAAGCAATTCTTACGACGTAGTATATTCAGACAATCGTTACGGATTTTACCACCCGAACGTTCATTCGGTATTGCTTACCCATCAACTCACTTTACCCGGACCAAAACTGTTGTTAGTTTTACCTCAATTGGTTCTCAATAAAAATCTAAAACGTTTCAACAAAATTGAAATTCCAGATTTCAATAACGATCCAAAACTGAGTGGAAACTTGAGCAGAACAACGTCTCGCGTTAACACCACATTCATTGGCCCACTCAGTCAGATCAAAAAGATTCAAACTTCAACGAAAAAGCAATTGCTCTTAATTCTTTCAGGACCTGAACCTCAGCGTTCTCGCTTTGCGAAAGACATTATTGAAGAGACTCTTCAACTTGGATTTCCCATTGTTGTCGCCGGAGAAAGCAAGTCAATTCCCAAATCAGAATTAGTAAAAGAACTTGGCTATTGCAACAGTGCTGAACTAGAGAAACTCATGAATGAGTCTTCACACATTGTTTGTCGCTCTGGCTACAGCACGCTTATGGAATTGGCGACCATTGGCAAGAAGGCATTGATCATTCCTACTTCCGGACAATTCGAACAAGAATACTTAGCGAAATATTGGGAGGAACAATTTAACTTCCCCACCGCAAACGAAAATGAAATCTCAACCAAAGATTTCGTGAATTATTTAAACGACTCCACACATTTTGAACGACGCTAACAAAGACGAATTTTACATGAAGATGGCCATTAAAGAGGCCGTCTACGCTGCTGAACAAGATGAAGTTCCAGTCGGATGTGTAATTGTTGCGGAGGACCGCATTATTGCGCGTGGATACAATCTCGTTGAACGCCTACATGATTTTACTGCCCATGCTGAAATGCAAGCTTTCACGGCCGCCTCAGAGTTCCTCAGCGGAAAATCTTTAGACAAATGCACCCTTTATGTAACGCTTGAACCTTGCGTCATGTGCGCAGGCGCAGCCTACAACACTCGAATTGGTCGGATTGTGTTCGGAGCCTTCGACCAGAAAAGAGGGTTTTCCATCTTTCAAACCGAAGATAAAAAACTGCTACACCCTAAGACTGAATGGATTGGAGGGGTGATGGAAGACGACTGCGCTTCCATTCTGAAGCAGTTCTTCGAGAACAAGCGCAAGTAGCACAAAGCCTACTTTTCCACATTTATTAACATTCCTTTTCGAAGCGACGCAAGCCGTTTAGATTTGTGTGTTCGGTGCGAATTTGTCGCACAACACATGACCTAAACTTTTTCGTATGATAACCCGAATTATTGGGATAAACACCAGCACCTATGTGAACGCGGAAATGCGTTTAGACGATTGCGACTCCTTGCAATTGGTAGGTCCAAACAACGTTGGTAAGTCAACCCTTATTTACACTTTGAACTTCTTGTTCATTGTAGATGGATCGAAGATGTCCTTTTCAGGACAGCGCCGTGGAGACAAGGAAACCATTCATCACTACTTCCCTACTCACAACCAGAGTTACATTATTTTCGAAATCAAGAAAAACGATTCCAACTATTGCATCCTTGTTAAGCGAGATAGCGATGGAGAATTGGAATACTTCCGTTTTTCCGGAGAGTACAACGCAGATAACTTCTTCAAAAAAGAGGGCGCGCACCAACGTATTCGCAAATGGGATGAAGTTCAAGATGAACTGAAAACAGCTGGCGTAGAGCTCTATCTATTCAAAAGCAAAACTGAAGTCTTCAATACAGTTTACTCGAGAGGAAGAAAGAACGACGCCGCCATTTGGTTGGAAGACAGCGTGCGAACAGATGGACTTTCAAACAACTTCTCAAAGGTTTATCGTTACTTGATCAACTCGAAGTTAATCACGAACAAGACTTTAAAAGAGAGCTTGATCGTTGCCGATAACCGCGAGAACGAAGGCTTAAGCTTTTCACAGAAAAACAAAAAAGACATCAACGACTTGCTTCGTATTAACGAAGAAATTCGCACAGTAAAAAGTATTCAAAAAGAGTTTGAAGAATTCCGCGAAGTCGTGAATTTGTTCAAAGCAAAAACGCGCATCGTTAGCGATTTGGTTTATGCTTTCGACAAACAATACAACGGGGTTATTAATGAACTCGACAGTTCTCGTTTGGAAAAAGAGAAGCAATATCA
>CANGEF010000060.1 GCA_947452685.1 Flavobacteriales bacterium
GATCAAATTTATTCTTGCGGAGATTTAACTCTTCAAGGAGGATTCCAAGGAATACCCACTCCGAGTTGTGCCCAAGACGGTGGTGTATTCAGCTATTGTTACAACAACAGCGAGAATTTTACATGGACGTTTTGTCCAGATGTCCAGAACGACGGAGTTTCTTTCATGACCTTTGATTTTATTGCTGGACAAATGGAGGGTTTCTTCGAGACGTTCAATGTCTACGACGGGCCTGATGCAACTTACCCCCAAATTGGAAACTGGACTACAGGTGACGCAACCGGACAATCTTGGACGGCAACCAATCCGACAGGGTGCATTACAGTAACCTTTACTTCCGACGGATCTGTATCTTGTGCAAGCGGATCTTACCAACCTTGGAGTTATGACGTGAACTGCACCAACGGAGGTCCCCAGTACACCTGGGAATGGACGCCAGCTGGCAATTTGAACAATCCGAATGTTCCGCAACCTACCATGAGTTCATTGGCTCAGCAAACGACCTACACATTAGTTGGTTATCCGGTTGGACACCCCGATTGTGCCAGCACAGATCAATGCACTGTATCCATTGACCCTGTAGGAGACCCTGGAATTGACAACTCCATCAATATCTGTTCAACAGATCCAGCCTTTCAAATGTTACCTCAACTTGGCGGAACGCCTGTATCTACAGGTGTATGGACCGACCCTAGCAATGCCGTTGTTCCTCTCGGAATTTTCGATCCATTGGCTATGCCTTCTGGCGCCTATACCTACACGGTTACGTTAGGAACATGCTCCTTGTTTTCTACCTTGAACATTGCCTTCGCAGGGCCAACCACAATGACCATTGCTAACGACACCTCTATTTGTTACATGGGTGATTTGAATTTAGATCAATTGACACAAGCGTCTGGCCAAGCACCCTTCACCTATGAATGGAAATACAACGGAACCGTTGTAGCAAATACACCTGATGCGGTTATTCATCCTACCGTAAGCGGAACAGCTTGTTTAACTGTGGTGGACGATTGCGGTTACACCATTACCCAATGTTTCAATGTCACGGTAACCCCAGATGTAACCGTAACCTTCACTTCTCCAGACCCATCGAATTGCTGGCCAGAAACCTTGACTTTAATCAACACGACAGATCCAACGACGTATCAAAATATGGCGTGGGACATTAGCAACGGACAGCACGTAGTGAATCAAAACCAGCTTGATTTGAATTTCGCTGCACCTGGTTCTTACGACGTTACACTTTCTGTTGTAACCAGTATTGGATGTACTTTCAGTACAACTATTCCTAACTTCTTAACCTCGTTCGATCCACCGCAAGCCGGATACATTGCAGATCCGCAACCGACAGATGCGAACAATACTGTGATTACCTTCACCGATCAGTCTTTGGGAAATATTGTAACCTACGACTGGATCTTCAACATTGGAGCGCCTCTTGGAACTTCTTCGGCTCAGAATCCGGTCTTCCCTTTTCCACAAGGAACAGGAGGCGAATATCCTATTCGTTTGACAGTGACCGATGTGAACGGATGTACCGATTTCATTGAAGGCGAAATCATTATTCGCAATATCTTCCAGTATTACCTTCCAAACACCTTCACTCCGAACAACGATGGTTTGAATGAAGTGGTTATGATGGTTGGTAGCGATATCGATGAAAGACATTTCAAATTAGACATCTTCAACCGTTGGGGTGATATTGTGTTTAGCACAACAGATCCAAAAACAGCATGGACGGGGAATACTTATAACGGCGCGTATTATTGTCCGGAAGGAGTATACAACTGGACCGCAGTGGTGGTTTCGAAAACCACAGGCGAACGTTACGAAATTCAAGGACACATGAATTTGATTCGCTAAGAAAAAACTTTTTCAGGAATGCCCTCTAGGATTATCTTAGAGGGCATTTTTGTTTGAAGCAAAAGCAAGACTATGGCGGGGAATACAGTATTCGGTTGGGTAATAAAAAAGCGACTTCACCAAATGGAGTTGTTCAAGCAGTACCCTATTGAAGTGCAAGAAGAGATTCGAGAAAAGCTCATAGACGAGGCTGCGCTTACTGCCTTCGGTAAAGAACATAAATTTGAGCACATACATTCGTTGGAAGATTTTCGGAAGTCCATTCCCCTTCGAACCTACGAAGAACATTTCCCGTACATTGAAAGAATGATTGAGGGGGAAGGAAATGTATTGTGGCCAGGAAAAACGAAGTGGTTCGCTAAGAGTTCGGGAACCACCAACAGCCGTAGCAAATTCATTCCCATTTCAAATGAAAATTTGGAAGAAGGACATTACAAAGGCGGAAAAGATTTACTCGCTATTTTTTATAATCTGCGTGACAATGCCGATTTGTTTTCAGGAAAAACCTTGATCGTTGGTGGAAGCACCAAGATGAGTGAAGAAGAAGAAAACACCATTGGCGATTTAAGCGGAATAATTATTTCGAATTTGCCGTTTTGGGTGGAAATGAAACGCGTTCCTCAACGTGAGATTTCGCTTATGGATAATTGGGAAGAGAAACTCGATGCCATGGCATTGAACACCATGAATGAAGACGTTCGTGTGCTTTCCGGGGTTCCTAGTTGGACACTGCTTCTGTTGCGCCGAATATTGGAATTGAAAAAAGCCAATCACATTCACGAGGTTTGGCCGAATCTTCAAATGTATATGCACGGAGGCATAAGCTTCGCGCCTTATCGCGAGCAGTTCAACGCTATTCTTCCGAATGGGACTACCGATTACTTTGAAACCTACAATGCAAGTGAAGGTTTTTTTGGAATTCAAGACCAGTTGAATTCGAATGAAATGCTGTTGATGTTAGATTACGGCGTGTACTACGAATTCATTCCACTTGAAGAAATAAACAAAGAAAATCCTCTTGCGCTGAGTCTTGAAGAGGTTGAACTGAATCGCATTTACGCCCTTGTCATTACCACCAACACGGGGCTTTGGAGATATGTGATTGGCGACACCATTCGATTCACTCACCTCTACCCTTTCCGATTCCGAATTGTTGGAAGAACGAAGCAGTTCATTAATTTAACGGGAGAAGAACTTATGGTGGAAAATGCAGAGAGTGCTCTGCGCAAGACCTGCACGCACATGAACATTCATGTAGTGGAATACACCGTTGCTCCTTTCTTCCCGAAAGAAAATGAAACTGCCGCGCACGAGTGGTTTATCGAATTTGAAAGCAACGATTTCGATTTTGACCGGTTTCGTTTTTTGTTAGACGAAAACTTACGCGATGAAAATTCTGATTACGACGCGAAGCGAAACACAAATTTAAATTTGGGATTTCCAATCGTTCATAAAGGGAAGAACGGTGTATTTTATTCTTGGCTAAAGCAAAAAAATAAACTTGGCGGCCAACATAAAATTCCGAGATTAGCAACGGATCGCGTGTGGTTAGAAGAATTAATTGAATTGAACAAATGAGAAAACCCATTGCAGTCTTCATTTACTTATTTGCGTTTGTATTCAGCATACAAGCGCAACTTCGCGTGCAATGCGATGCGCTAGGAAACACCTATCAAATCTTCTCAGATCATATAACAAAGCACAGTTCCAACTTCAACATAGATTACAGACTAAGCACCCTGCAATACGGAACTTCTGCGCAATTAGACTTAACGAATCCGTTGGTTCCGTTTTTATTTTTCCAAGACCAAGGATCTTTGGTTTTTCTAGACAATACGCTTAATGTGTTAGAAGAACCTGTGTTTTTAAACGAGCGCTTTCAAGGACAAATTACATGTGTTGCCGGATCGAAAGGCGATGCCTTGTGGATGTATGATGCGAATTCGAGTGCACTCATTCGCACGAACCGAAAGTTCGAAGTCTTAAGTAAATCTGCGAATCTCTCCTATCTCACGAAATCTATTCTTCAACCCACACAAATCATTGAAAACGGACAACGCGTTTATTTGATTGATTCTGAAAAAGGAATTCTCTTGTTTTCACTTTTCGGGACGTTGGAAACGCAAAGTTCGTTCACCACTTTAGACGCCGTTTTTGAATGGAATAATTTTATTTATTTCCGAATGGGAAACATGCTTTTTTCTTGGGACAACAACCAGCCAAAGCCAGAGGTCATTCGCTATTTCGATACACATGAATTGAGACGTGGAATTCAATGGATGATGTGTGAGGACAAACCCTTCTATTTCGAGCCAACTACGGGCATTCAACGAGAAATACCTATTCTTGAAAACTTAGAGAAATAAGGCTTCGGAAATCCACATTTTTTCTCTACTTTCGAAACTCAAAATTACCTAGACAAATTATGCATATAGCCATTGCCGGGAACATCGGTTCAGGAAAAACTACGCTTACCACTTTAATTGCTAAGCACTACAAATACACCGCTCATTTCGAAGAAGTAGACAACAACCCATACTTAAGCGATTTCTACAAAGACATGCAACGCTGGTCTTTCAACTTGCAAGTTTTTTTCTTGAGAAGTCGTTTCAGACAGTTGATTGATATTAAGAAGAAGTCGAAGAAAATAGTGCAGGACCGCACCATTTATGAAGATGCATACATCTTCGCTCCGAACTTGCACGCAATGGGTTTAATGACCACGCGTGATTTCGAAAACTACACCGACTTGTTTGGTGTTATGGATGAGTTCATTACTCCTCCGGATTTATTAATTTATTTAAGAGCCTCTGTTCCAACATTGGTTCAGAACATACAAAAGCGCGGACGCGAATATGAAGAAGCCATTCGCTTAGATTATTTGACGCGTTTGAATGAGCGTTACGAGGCTTGGGTTACGACATACACGAAAGGCAAGTTGTTAATCATTGACATTGACAACAATCGCTTCCATGAGAATCCTGAAGACTTGGGAACCATCATCAGCGGCATTGAAGCTCAACTGAACGGATTGTTCTAATTACCTGACGAAGACAAACGTATTCTCGTCGCTTAATTTTTCATTGAACGAATAACCTTCTTCTTTGAATTGCTTGAGCGTCTCGATTGACTTGGCATTTGACTCAATAACGAATCGGGCTAAGCTTCCTCTTGCCTGCTTTGAAAAAGTTGGGATGCTCTTCAATTCTTTTCCTTTCGATTGAAAGAATTTGAAATGAAGAATTTTTCGATTGAAATTTTTCAGGTCAATGAGTTTGAAGTACTCATCTGAAGCTAGGTTCAGCAAATATCCTTTTGGTGGTATTTCGTTTTCAATGTTTTTTGAAACGCTTTCGCTCCAATAAGAATAAAGCGTTTTTCCTGATTTCGTTTTGTAAGGAGTACCCACCATAAGTCGGTATGGAAGCACGGTATCGGTAGGCTTCAACACACCGTAAAAACCACTAAGTATTCGAAGGGAATTTTGTGCTTGTTTCCAATTCACTTTTGAAAATGATTTTGCGTCGAGTGATTTGAATGCTTCGCCGCTGAACAACATGGCTGCAGGAATACCCTTCGACAAATCTTTTTTATTCCAATTTTGAAAACGCACTTGTGTATTCACTGCGAGTTCCTCGGTGATCTTCATTTTTTGCTTCCACTCTTCAACTGAAACCTTTTTCAATTCAGCGCACAATGATTCTGTTTCTTTAATGAATGAAGGCAATGTGGCTTCTCCCTTGAACTCTTGAAACGATTCGTTCATGAGTTTTGAAGGAGAAAGAATAGCTAAAAAAAATGAAGACATTAGAAGTTTGGTTTAAGCAAATACTGAGAATAGAATTTATCGATTTCTTCCACCGCTTCCTCTGCTGTGTCTACCACCGAGAAAAGCATCATGTCTTCTTCGTTGATGTTGTTCTCTTCCTCTAGGATTGTCTTACGAATCCAATCGACCAATCCTTCCCAGAACGATTTTCCAACTAGAATAATGGGAAAGCGTCCAATCTTATACGTTTGAATGAGCGTAAGGGCTTCGAAGAATTCATCGAGTGTTCCGAATCCGCCGGGCATAACTACAAACCCTTGACTGTACTTCACGAACATGACTTTTCGAACGAAGAAGTAATCGAAGTTGATGCTTTTGTCGTAATCTATGTAGGGGTTCGGGTATTGTTCAAACGGAAGCTTTATGTTCAGACCAACGCTAGCGCCTTGTCCGTCTTTCGCTCCAATGTTTCCCGCCTCCATAATACCTGGACCGCCTCCGGTTATTACTCCGTAACCTTTTTGAGTGAGTTTAAACGCAATTTCCTTGGCGGTTGAATAGTATTTATTATCGGGTTTGGTGCGTGCAGAACCGAAAATAGAAACACACGGACCAATGGCCGCCATTCGTTCGTAGCCCTCAACAAATTCCGAAAGGATTTTAAAAATACTCCAGCTGTCGTTCGACTTTAATTCGTTCCAAGAGCGCGGGGTGAACTTCCGCTTGATGCGATCATCTTTCTCCATCATCTTTATTATTTAATATTATTTCTCTACCACGAACTGGAATCCCACTCCGTGCAGATTTATGATTTGAATGCGACTGTCTTCCGAGAAAAACTTTCGAAGTTTCGCAATATACACATCCATTGTGCGCGCTACAAAATAAGACTCTTCTCCCCAAACTAAATTGGCTAAGTTTTCTCTGGTCATGACATTTCCATTTCCCTCACAAAAAGCCTTCAAGAGACTGGCTTCTTTGTTTGTCAGATGCTGGCGCATTCCGCTTGGCCAAATGAGGTAATTGTTTATGTTATCGAATGAATAGCTGCCAATGGTGTAATGTTCTGTCACCAATTTCTCTTGATCCTTCGCTGTTCTGCGAATGATATTTTGAATGCGCAGGTTTAACTCTTGAATAACGAATGGCTTGCTAATATAATCGTCGGCACCAATTGAAAGTCCTTTGATTCGATCTGACAATTGCTGCTTTGCGGTAAGAAACACGAAGGGCATTTGCGGAAAAAGTTTTTTTATGTCTTCGGCCATAGCGAATCCGCTTTTTACAGGCATCATCACATCGAGTAAACAGATGTCAACCATTTCCTTTCCAAGCGTAAGTAATCCTTCCCTAGCCGATCTGCAACGAATAACCTCATGACCCAAATCGGTCAATTGGTCTTGGATTACGAAACCCAAGTTCTCATCGTCTTCAACTAATAGAATTTTACTCATTGTTATTTTTTACCAACGGAATTTTTAACGTAACCGTTGTCCCTTCATTTTCGATACTCGTTACGAATATAGCAGAATTATGTGCATCCATCAACTGCTTCACCAAATACAACCCCAATCCAAAACCTTTAATGTGGTGTGTTTCACCTAAAGGTACGCGAAAGAATCTATGAAAGAGTTCCGCATGATAAATATCTTCTATTCCAATACCGTTGTCTTCCACTTGAATAATCAAGTTTCTATCTATAATTCTTCCCGTTATATCTATTGTTGGCTCGGCAATGTTGTATTTAAGTGAATTGTCGATGAGGTTGGTGAGAATAAGTTCGAACGATTTTTTATCGAAATTAATTTCTGCTGTGTCTGCCTTCCAATTCACATTCACTGCTCCATTGTAATTTTGAAATTGCAATTTCATTCGTTCAAGAACTTCCATCAAGAGACCTTTCGGAGCGAAAACCTCTTTGTTCAAGTATACGCCCGCGTTGGCCATGCGCGCCACTTCCAACACCCTGTCCAATTCTTCTCGCAGCTTATCTCCTTCATTTCGAATAATTGAAATGTATTGATCTCGGCGAAAGGGTTTGGTGTGAATGTTCTCTTCTACCAAAACCTCTGCTGCCATTAAAATGGTTGAGAGTGGTGTTTTAATTTCATGAGTCACGTTGTTCACGAAGTCTTGCTGCATGAGAGTCATTCGACGTTCATTGTAGAACGTATTCAAGATCACAAAAACCACGGTGGAATAAATGACTAATTGCATGATGAAGAAAAACCAAAATGCGCTCGATTCTACCACTTTCGAAACAGCGTCAAGGTATTGTAAATTGGGGAAAACATATGACTGGACAAACCAAGCCCCTGAACACAAGTAGGCTAAAAAAAGAACAACAAAGGCAAGCGATAGCAAGCAAATTATTTTTACTCTATGATAGGTATACATGGATTTATCCATACTTCTTTGGGTATAATTGCCCCTGTCTTGGTTTAGGTTTGAAAGAGATTTTCTTACTTTCGTCCCAAATTTACTACAATAATGAAAGCATACGTTTTTCCAGGACAAGGTTCTCAATTTCCCGGCATGGGAAAGGACCTGTATGAAAGTTCGCCAGCAGCCCAGGAGTTAATGGATTCTGCGAATGACATTTTAGGATTTCGTTTAACCGATGTCATGTTCAATGGAACGGAAGAAGAGTTGAAGCAGACGAATATTACGCAGCCTGCGATTTTCTTGCACAGCGTTGCCCTTTCAAAAGCTATGGGAGATTCGTTTCAGCCTTCTATGGTGGCGGGACATAGCCTTGGAGAATTCAGCGCGTTGGTTGCCAATGGTACATTGGCTTTTGCTGACGCTTTGAAATTGGTTCATGCACGTGCAATGGCCATGCAAAAGGCTTGCGAAGCAAACCCTTCCACCATGGCGGCAATTTTAAATTTGGAAGATGAAGTGGTTGAAAATATTTGCGCAGAAATTCCTGGAGTTGTGGTTGCGGCGAATTACAATTGTCCGGGACAATTGGTTATCTCTGGCGAGAACGAGGCCATTGACAAAGCATGTGAAGCCTTGCTGGCAGCCGGAGCGAAACGCGCATTGAAACTTCCTGTGGGAGGTGCATTTCACAGTCCGCTTATGGAACCTGCTCGTGTTGAATTGGAAGCCGCAATAGCAGCCACGCCTTTCCACACACCGACATGCCCTGTTTACCAAAACGTAACCGCAACATCGGTTTCTGATCCGGAAGAAATAAAAAAGAATTTAATCGTTCAATTAACGGCACCGGTGCGTTGGACGCAAACCATGAATGCTATGATCGCAGACGGTTGCAGTGAAGTTATTGAGGTGGGGCCTGGCAAAGTATTGCAAGGTTTATTCAGAAAAGTGAGTCGCGACTTGCCTTTGAGCAGTGGCGCTATTTCAGAATAGTTTAACGTATTATTTCCAACCGAAATGTTGTTCGGCCATTTGTAGAATATCTCCACCAATAGCCAAACACGCGGTTGCCGCAGGAGAAGGGGCATTCAGGACATGAATGCTCCTTTTTGTATACTCAATTCTGAAGTCGTCGCGGGTATCTCCGTCTTCACGAAGTAACAACGCGCGCACTCCTGCCCTTCCCGGTTCAATGTCTTCCATGGTTAAATCTGGAAGTAAACGTTGAAGTGTTTTTAGGAAAAGCTTTTTACTGAATGCTCTTCTGTATTCATCTATTCCAAATTTCATGTTGGAAAAGAATAGCTTCCAAGTGCCTTTGTATGTTAAGGCATCCCAGGTATCTCGGAAGCTGAAATCGGTCTTGCCGTATCCTTCACGTTTGAACGTGAAGACCGCATTGGGTCCACATTCTACTGAACCGTCTACCATACGTGTGAAGTGAACACCTAGGAATGGGAAATCGGGATTGGGAACTGGATAAATGAGATTCTTTACTTTATGTTTTGCATTTTCAGTCAGCTCGTAATAATCGCCTCGGAAACCAACGACCTGTTCTTTCAATTCAATTCCATCTTTGCGAGCCAAGCGATCGGCTTGAAGTCCGCCACAAACAATTAAGTTCGCGCATTCGTACTTCGCTTTGTTGGTTATTACCCCTGTGATATTTTCCTGATGCTCAAATTTCAATGCTTCTTCAGAGGTGTGGACTTCAGAATGAGGGTTTGCCATTAATGCTAATTCAGCCAGTTTGTTGGTGGTTCCTCGGAAATCAATGATACCTGTGCAGCCTATAAATAATCCGTCGATACCGGTGCAATGCGGCTCTATTTGACGAATTTCTTCAGGAGTAACGCGTCGCATGTCTTCAATGCCGTTCTCTACTCCGTGCTGTTCAATTTTGTTGAGGAAGGTGAGTTCAGATTCGTCAACAGCAACAATGAGCTTTCCGCACACGTCGTGTTGAATGTTGTGTTCTTTGGCGAAGGCCACAAGTTCTCTTCTTCCGTTTACACAATTGATAGCCTTCTTAGAACCGGGCTTATAATAGATTCCAGAGTGAATGACTCCGCTGTTGTTACCCGTTTGGTGATCGGCTAGGCCGCTTTCTTTTTCCAACAACAATATTTTCTTATTCGGATAAGCCATTTGTATTTTGTACATGGTGGCTGCACCCACAATTCCTCCTCCAACAATAATCACATCGAATGAATTCTTCACGGCTCTTTTGATTTGGTTGCAAAAATAAACCTCGGAACTAGCCGAGGTTTAAAAAATCTTCAATAAATAAGGAATTATTTCTCTCCTGCTTTTTTGCAGCAATCTTTCTTCTCTCCTTCTTTGCATCCCTCTTTGTGTTCGCCTTTGGTAGCGCCATCTTTAGAGCAACACTCTTTCCCTTTTTTCTTTCCTTTCTTAGCATCTGCTGCTGCGCTTTTGCTGCAACATTCACCTTTACCTTCCGTGTGTGCTCCTGTGCACTCTTTCTTTTCAGCACCTTGCGTAGCTGCAGCTTTGTTGCAACAATCTTTAGACTTGGTACATTCTGTTTTTTTCTCAGAAGTTGTTGTCTTATTTTCTACTTGAGCAGATGCTACTCCTGCGAAGAAGATAGACATGGCTACGAACGCGATAAGTTTTTTCATTTTGCTTATTATTTGAATCAAATATAGTGAAGCCATGAATTAACGCAATAGAAAATAATAAAAGTCTTATTTTCGTTGCAGAAACATGATAAAACTTCACCCCAAACAATCGAATACGTGGACCTCGTCTATTCTCATAGGCGTTTTGGGCTATGCTTTCGTGATGTTGTTCGGCTATTTCATAAGTTCTACTCCAGACAAACTTATTGTGAAGCCCATTGTTCCTGTGGTTCAAGAGATGGAAGTTGAGTTGGAAGCTCC
>CANGEF010000061.1 GCA_947452685.1 Flavobacteriales bacterium
ATGGGGATTTGCTCTACAATTTCTCCCAATGCTGTTCGCACAATGAGCCTTCCATCTTCCACCCGAACATCATCTGTCCCTTCATACGACCATTGAATTTGTGATGGCGAAGCACTTCGTTGCACTTCCCAATCGTACTTCATGAAGAAATCGTTTTGATAAACGTGCAGATGAATGCCTGAATAAAAATTTTGATAACGGAAACCTTTCGCTTCACGGCAATCTCTTCCCCACTTTGAGGGTTCGTTTCCTAAAAAGTAATTGTAACGTGTTTGTTGAAAGGCATCTGCCACAACCTTTTCCGGATGTGCATTCCGAAACACTTGACGAAATACATGTCCACGAATAACAGGCTCGAACTCCTTTCCGGCGTGAGCTTTCGCTATTTCAGATAAATCGAAGAAGTGGTGAGTGAAGGCGTTGTTCTCGAAAAACGTTCTGCCGTTTTCGGTTGCTGCGCTGAACTTCACTTGCGAAGGCCATTGACCTTTGTTCTCAATAAAATGAACGACCTGCGCCAGTCCGAGTTGAACCAACAGGCTTAAACATCCAATGAGTATGATTTTACGCATTGAACGAATTTAGGGAATTCGCAGAGATTCTGCCTGCAAATTCCTACTGAAAAATAAAAAACATCATTCGTAACAATCCTAGATGCTTCCCATTATCAGAACTGAATTTTATAAACCACATTTGGAAAAAATCCAAGTTGATAAGTTGAATTAACCGCTTGCATGCGGTTATCGTAACTCTGAGAAAAGACATTCTTGTGATTCGTTACATTCTGCAAATCCAAAGAAATCGATTGCGACGCTTTTTTCGAAACACTATTAACGCTATAGCCCAACTTAAAATCGAGTCGATAGTAATTTGAATAATAACTATTGTAAGCATTGCTTGAAAGCACCTCTCTGTTCATAAGATTAGAGGCCGCTAAATCAATTGTTGTGAATGCTCGTCCCCCAGCATTGGTGAATTTGCAATCTACCGAGAACTTATTTTGCCCATTGGCACCTGCTGCCCATTCTTTTCCTGCTAAACAATTAAACACATAACGTCCGTTAAATGCTGTGTTTCTTTCAACTCCGTCGCTTCCAACATAGAGAGATTTATAAATCGAAGCAGTGCACAGAGCGTAAAACCCTTTACTAAAAAATCTCTCTACAGTTAATTCAACTCCGTAATTTTCGCCCGTTCCTTTATTGACTAGACTATCTTGCAAATCTGCTTTGAAAGTCGAACCTGTATTCAACATAGAATAACTGCTGCTAAAGGTGTTCACTGGCACATTGAAAATTGATTGATAATAAGCCTCTGCCTTAATGCGCCAATTCGGCAAAGGCTGAATATTGTATCCGACCACAAAATGATGACTCTTTGTGAAATCCAAATCTTTGTTCGAATAGGTTACATTTCCTGCTGCATCTGTCGACTGCAGGAAATAAACATTAAGAGGCTGCAACTGAGCATGCAATCCGTATCCAAAATTAACGGTGCTGTTTTTCGACGCGTTAAACACCAAGCCGAATCGAGGTTCAATCGATTTTGAATTATTAAGAAAAAACATCTGAGTGTGAACTCCGGCATTTATCGTGATCTTTTCTGATGGATTCAATTTCACATGCGCGAAAGCCTGGGCCAATTGGGTACTGCTTTCATAATCCCAAATTTGAGTGTAGCTCTCATCTATTCGATTTTTCGCTTTATAAAAAAGATTTAGTCCGATTTGTTCTTCTTGAATTCCAACCTTCAAAAAAACTTTTGAGTTGACTTTCAAATGATATGCTGAACTGAAATTCAAAGATCGCTTCATTACATTATTAACTTCCTTAATAAAACTCTGACTCGTCGGGAAGTCGAAATCATATCCTGTTTGATCGGTGCTTGAGTAGTTCAATCCAATAATTGATGACACAAAAGACTTCTTATTTAGTTGTTTGAAATGATTCATTCCAACTATACCAATCTCACTTCCAAAATCGACTTTATTGCCATTTCCGTACAATGTATTTTGACTTCCTCCGCCGATATTAATGGTGCTCTTGGCTAGAATTCCGAATAACGAAAACTTACCCATCTTGGTTGTTCCCCCGTTAATTTTAAACGACAAATCTTGATACGTCGGAGTTGCGGAAGTGCCAATATTAACTCCTAGATTTTGCGCCATGCCAGCCAACGAATAACGATACCCGATAAGATAAGACGCACTGTTTTTCTTACTGAATGGGCCCTCTGTTGTCGCCTCAATTCCAGTTACCACACCTACTTGAAAAGTTGTTTCTCGATGCTTATTGTTTCCATTTCGAAATCCAATGTCGAAAACTCCAGAAGTCGCATTTCCGTATTCAGCAGGAAATGCTGAAGTGAAAAAATCTGAGTTCTTCAACAAGTTTGTATTCAACGCACTTACTGCACCCCCTGTTGTTCCAACAGAAGCAAAATGATTCGGATTTGTCACGCTCATACCATCGATACGCCAGAGCACTCCAACTGGGGAATTCCCGCGAATAACGATATCGTTCCGGCTGTCATCTGGCGCACTCACACCGGCAAGATTCGCTACCAGACGAGCAACATCGCTTCGTCCACCTGCGAATCGATTAACTTCTTCCATCGAAAATGTCCGTGCACTTACTGAAGCTAAATTGTTAAGCGTACCGCTCCTGTTGCTCGATTGAATAACAACTTCTCCAATTGGATTATACACTTCCGTTAATTCAAAATCAAGGACAACCTCCTTTCCTGAGGTAACAATAACGTTAGGTATTTGAAGATCTCCATATCCCATAAATAAACACCTCAAATTATATCTTCCAGGTGCGACATTCGAAATGTAAAAATTCCCAAGTGAGTCAGATACTGCAGAAACATCAGACGAGTCTAGTTGAATAACTGCACCGGTAAGAGAGAAGCGTGAGAACTTGTCTACCACCGTTCCGCGAATGGTTTGGCGATTGGCTTGAGCCAATAAAACATTTGGCCACAAAAAAAATAGCACAAGTAATCTAAACATAAAAATAAATTTAATGACGTGAATAACCTTCTATTTCTTCCGATAGAATATGCGACAACCGAAGGATTCTGTTTGAGGCGTAGTGACTGGCTTTCCTTCCAACAAATCACTTACGGCATTTGCTAAAAAGGGGGTTGCAGAATTGGGATGTTCTCCGTTATCGTCGAATGAACCTTCGTACTTCACAAACCAACGATTTCCTTCCTTCCAGATAACAAAAGCTTGCGGTGTGTGTTGGGCGTTGAATTGCCTAGCAATTTCTTGCGAGCCATCTTGCACATAGGGAACAATGTAATTCATTCGACTTGCCCGTTTCACCATTTCCTTCCAACTCTCTTCTTCGTACACCAATGAATCCATGGGATTCACCGCAAGGACATGCACTCCCTGAGATGAAAAATTCCGTTCCAATTCTTGAATACGCTCATCATACAATTTCGCCATGGGGCAGTGGTTGCAGAAGAACACCACGGCAAATCCTTTTGCATTCGGAAAGGAATCAAACGTTAATTTTCCTTTGTTTACCGAATGCATTTCAAACGGAACAATTTCTTTCCCAAGCACGGAGAATTCACTCTGAGCTTGCAATAAAAAAGGCGCTAGTAGAAAGACAAGAAGAATTCGTTTCATGGAATAAACTATTCCTTTATAAACTTCTTCACAATAATTTTCTTCGAAGCTTTGTCTGTAAGCTGAACAAGATAAATTCCAGATGCCAAATGACTCACGTCTATTCCCCTTGACAAATCTGGGCTTGGAAGCATCATCACCGTTCTTCCCATTTCATTCAAAATAGAAACATAATAGATACGTGAATTCAAATTCGAATTACTAATTCGAAGAAGATCTTGGGTTGGATTCGGGAATAAGGTAATTTCCGAATCACTAATTTCTTCCACATTTACATTATTCACGACTACAAATTGCCCCATCATTCCTGCATCCTCATGAAGTCCAAAATGACAATGGTACATGAACGGATGTTCTGCGTCTGCGTAATCATTGAATTTCGCCACAAATGTTACGCTTTCATTCACTGGAAGATAAAACACGTCTTTCCAACCTTGCTCATGCGCCCCCACATTGGCGGCACTTCCATTGCGTGCCACTATTTTAAATTCCACATCGTGAATGTGGAACGCGTGTCCAAAAATTTGGTTGTTCGTCACCGTCCATTTTTCAATCGCATCCAAATTCACGGTCTTGTTAATCGTGGTCATATTGAACCCCGAATTATCGAAGGTAAAAGGCACAGGTCCTTGTCCGCCGGTAACAGTAATGCTTCTATTCACTGTCGCATCGTTTGCTGTCCAATAAACTTCATTTGACATGGTGGTTGGAATTCCTACCACAGGACTTGCTGTTGGGTTGGAAACAACAAGATGTAAGGCTACGAAATCTGAATTATTCAAAAGACTTCCGAAAACTCCTGTCGTATTGGGCTCACCTCCTGGAAATCCTAGAGCGAAGCCCGAGTTGAATGCCTTCAAGTCAAGCGTTGATCCAACGGCGTCGCCAGCTAAATCGACAAGAATTTCAACTCGTTCTCCTACCATTAATTTCACACGATTCACTTGAACGGGAGCGTTCAACATACCGCCGTCATTGGCTATGATATAGAAATTTCTATTGTCGCTGAATCCGAGGTTATAGCCTCTCTCATTTTCCACATTTAAAATTCGAAGTCGAACCAACTGCTTCGGTAAAGTGAGCTGTGGGCTTGAGGTTCCGTTCACCAACATGTAATCTCCGTATGCCGCATTGGCAGTAACAATCTGGTTGGCCGCGGTATATTTTCTGCTCGAAAGTGCAATTGGAAAATCATCTGCTCCGTATGTTCTTGGCAAATTCATGGCTGCCTCCTCATCATCTTGAACAATAATAAATCCGCCCATTCCCTTCAGCAATTGCTCGGTGGTCATGGTGTGTAAATGTGGATGGTACCAATAGGTTCCTGCTCTGTTCGAAACATTCCAATAGGGCTGCCAGGTGGTTCCTGGCGGAATAACCTGATGCGGTCCACCATCCATTACAGCTGGAAGATGCATTCCGTGCCAATGCACCGTGGTGCTGTCGTTCAAGTGATTTGTAACGTTCATTTGAACGTCTTGACCTTTGTGAAGCACCAAGGTTGGTCCCCACATATCGCCATTCACGCCAATAGTAACGGTTTGATTTCCGGTAGGACGCAATTGTTTCAGCGTGTCGTATACATTCAAATTGAACGTAGAGGCATCTTCTAAAGTTGGCAACCAAATCTCATTGAACTGAGCAATGGATTGAAGTGTAAAAAAGAAGAAGGAAAAAAGAAGGACACGATTTTTCATGAATGAAGATTTTATCTTTGAAACAAAGAAATGGAAAAGGTTTAAACGAAAACCAAAATAAAATTATGACTTAAGTTTAGCCTGCAGAGCAAGCATCTCAACCAAAGCCTGAGCGCAGTCAACGCCTTTGTTACCGAGCACCCCTCCGCTTCTAGCTCGGCTCTGTTCAATGTGATCGTCTGTCAAAACTCCGAATACAACCGGTTTGCCTGAATGCAAACCAATGTCTTGAATGCCTTGGGCAGTCGCCATGGACACATATTCAAAATGTGGCGTTTCGCCGCGAACAATACATCCCAATGCAATAACTCCTGTTACTCCGGCTTTTTCAGTAGCCCATTTCGCACCAAGAGGTAATTCAAAACTTCCTGGAACGTATTCCTTTTCAATCTGAGATGAATGAAAACCAAGACGGAGCAATGTTTCCAATGCTCCGTTGTATAAATTCTCTGTTACTTCTTCGTTCCAACGTGAAACTAAAATAACCACACGGTGATTTTGAATTTCTGGAAGGACAATTGTTCTTTCTTCTGAAAGATTGACTGTTGCCATTATCCTTGTGCTTTCAAGAAGTTCAACATTTTGTCTGCTTCAATATAGGTAGCAGAACGATTGTCGATTCCTTCCATAGCCTTCTCTAAAGTCTCTTTTGCTTTGTCTTTGTTGCCTTGCTCAATGTATACGCGAGCTGCTTTCAACAAGTACTCTCCAGCTAATGCATCGCGCGTTCCGTTTGATTTAGATTGCGTAGCCGCTTTCTCGAAATACTTAACCGCTTCGTCTAATTGACCCAATTCAACATTCATATCGCCTATGTTTCCAAGAACATAAACAGCAACCGCTTGGTCGTCTACGTTTACTTCTTTGAAATGAGCCAATGCATTTCCGAAATCTCCCTTCGTGCGGAAACAAATAGCAGCACCGTAATGCGCGAGTTCTGCAGCGTCTGTTCCTTCGTAGTTATCAATAACACTTTGGAAACCTGGAGCATCTTCATGACCATTCAAAGCCCAATCTACACTGTCTATTGACAAATAATACTGCGCTTTCCATAAAGCGTTTGCCGCTTCACGTTCGCGAGGTTGAGCAATTGTTGCGTCGTAAGCGAAGTAGCCGCCTACTCCTACAACCAATGCAATACCAACAGCCATAAGGGGCTTTCTGTATTTTTCGAAAAAGTTTGAAGTTGTGTTCGAAGCATGAGCTTCGTTGTTGCTAACTTCTTGGTCTGCGATATTTTTCTTTGACATGTGCGTAAATTGAGGTGCGAATATACTAAATTCCGAATAATTTTGACACTTCTAATTGTATGTCAAGAATTACCCTCCATAAACTCCAGCTGTTTCAGTTTAAGAACTACGACGCATTCGAGGCCCAGTTCGGCCCAAGAGTGAATTGCCTATTGGGAAAAAACGGAATTGGGAAGACCAATATTCTTGACGCTATCTACAGCCTCAGCTTTTGCAAGAGCTATTTTTCACATACCGACAGTTTTTCCATTCAAGATGGAAAAGAACAAGGGGCAGCCAATGCGGAATACGTAATCTTGGATGAACCCATTAAGATTTCTTACGCCCTTTTTCGAGATAAAAAGAAACAGGTGAGTAAAAACGGAAAGGCCTATGACCGGTTGTCGGAACACATAGGTGTGCTTCCTTTGGTTATGGTTACTCCGAACGACATTGACTTAATTCGTGAAGCAAGCGATGTTAGACGACGTTGGTTAGATCAGACTTTGTCGCAGACTTCTTCGGAATACCTGAGGCTTCTCATTCAGTTCAACCACATTCTCGACCAACGCAACGCTTTCCTAAAAAACAACCGATATGGAAAGGAGGAACTAGCTGAAATTATTTCTATATACAACGAACAACTGAACTACAATGGGACGCAAATTTTCTTGGCTCGAAAGAGTTTCTTTGAAAGCTTCGCTCCTGTTTTCGAATCAATATACAACGAAATTGCTCAAGCTGAAGAACTACCCGTTTTGCGCTACGAGTCAGAAGTAAACGAACAAAATTATTTATCTCTGTTGGAAGGAAGCCTCGAGCGTGACATTTACGCAGAGCGCACCACCAAAGGAATTCAGAAAGACGATATCGTTTTCGAATTGCAAGGAAAAATGCTGAAAAAGTTCGCTTCACAAGGTCAGCAAAAAACTTTCCTGCTGGCACTTAAACTGGCACAGTTGGAATACACCAAGGGACTGCTGAATAAATCGCCTTTGCTAATTCTCGACGACATTTCTGAAAAGCTCGACGACAATCGCTTGCGCTCTTTGTTGCGCTGGTTGAATGACAATACACATTCGCAAATTTTCCTTTCCGACACTGATTTGGAAAAAACACCTCGTTTACTTGCGGAAGTTGGAATGGAGCACCAAACCATCTCACTTCAACACAACTTTATTCTTCCTGAAGAAACCCACCAACCATGAGCTCAAGAAATGAATTTTCTCTGAAAGACGCCATTGGCGAGTGGATCAAGCGCTCACCTCTTCAACGTAAATTAAACGAGCTTCAAATTATTGAAGCCTATGAAAAAGCCGTTGGCCCCATCCTTTATAAAAAGACGAAGCAAATAACTATTAAAGGAAATCAGCTCCATTTGCACTTCGAGTCCGCTCCCCTTCGCGCCGAACTTTTTCAGTCGAGAACAGATTTATTGAAGGCCATTAACGATCAATTCGGCGAACCGCCAATTATGGAAATTGTCTTTTCCTGATCAATCAAAGGTTATCCAATTTTCTTTGAATATTTTTTTTTTGCTTAAGGCGAATGAAATGTATCTTTCGCCTACAGAAAAAAAACAGTATGTCGAGAATCCCAACACTCTGCGCAAAAAATAAATCAATCACAGCGCTTCTTGCGCTTTTAACGGTTGTTTCATTGTTTAACATTTCCTGGTCTGATGAGCAGCCCAAAAAAAGCCACCACGGAAGCATGGACATGGTGAAGCTTCTAACACAAGCGAATCTTCCCGTTGGAGACAACGGATTCTTCACGGGCTCAGGACGCTGCGGGGGTTGTCATGGAGATGATCCCGTTGATTTCGCCAGTGTAAACTCTGAAGGCGTAGACGTGAGTCCGGCCACCAACTGGCGCGGAACCATGATGGCGAACTCGGCCAAAGACCCGTTTTGGAAAGCGAAAGTCAATCACGAAATTTTAGTCAATCCCGCACATGCGCAAGAACTCGTAAATAAATGTACTTCGTGCCACGCTCCTGTTGGACGCTACACAAACCTACTTCAAAACAACAATCCTAATTTCACGCTGGAAGAATTAGCCCTTGACTCGCTTGCGCGTGACGGTGTGAATTGCGGCGCTTGTCACCAACAAAAAATGGATGGCCCACTTGGGGTTGGAAAACATTTTAGCGGAGAGTTGTATTATCACAAAGACACCATATACGGCCCGTACATTTCCGAAAATCAAACCGTGCCTATTCTCGAGGCCATCATGCAAAGTTTCGTGGGGTATCGCCCGCTCGGACATGCAAAAGTTCGTCAGTCCGAAATGTGCGCGGGTTGTCACTCGCTTTCCACGCACACCGCCGATCTTCAAGGAAACTCAACAGGAAACGATTTCATTGAACAAGCTACCTATCACGAATGGTTGAACTCTTCCTACAACGATACTCCCGGCATTCAAAAAGAATGTCAAGGCTGTCACATGCCCGATACCGGAGAAGGAATTGTAATTGCTTCTGGGTACCTCTTCCTTCCACAAAGACAACCCTACGGACAGCACTGGTTTGTGGGTGGAAATACCTTCATGTTAGGCTTGCTAAAAAACAATGCGGTGCCGCTTGGAGTAACCGCCACAGAGCAGCACTTCAACACCGTTATTGAACGCACTACTTATCAGTTGGAACATGAAACAGCCACGGTTGCATTCACTGAAACGGCTATCGAAAATGACACCGCAAAATATGCACTTAAGTTAACGAACCTCGCCGGACACAAGTTCCCTAGCGGTTATCCTTCAAGAAGAGCCTACGTAGAAATCATTGCCGTTGACGATGCCGGAAACGAAATTTTCCATTCCGGAAAAATGGATAACCAATATCGCATTGTTGGAGAAGACAACACCTGGGAACCTCATTACGATGTCATTACTTCACAAGACCAAGTTCAGATTTATGAAATGGTTATGGGAGATGTAAATGGAAACAGAACTCAAGTGCTCGAGCGCGCGGCTAGCATGATTAAAGACAATCGTCTGACTCCTCTAGGCTTCTCTTTAAACAATGCTTCCTACGACACAACAAAAATTGTTGGAGAAGCTTTGTACGATCCGAACTTCAATCATTATTCTAACGGAACAGAAGGAAGCGGCACCGATGAGATGCGTGTGCACATTCCATTGAACGGATTCTCTGGAAATCTGCATGTGACGGCTCGCCTCATGTATCAGACGGTTCCTCCAAGATATTTAGATGAAATGTTTGCGTTCGACAATCCTGCAATAAACGACTTTCATAGCATGTACGACGCTGAAGGCGCAGACCCTGTGCAAGTAGGTGCGCAAACACTCATGAGTACCATCATTGGGGTTGAAGAAATTCGCATTCCTACTTTCCTTTTGTTCCCGAATCCAACAGAAGACGGTTGGGTGAATTTGACTTCGAACGGTGCTGTGGTAGACGACATTTCTATTTATTCGTTGGATGGAAAATTTATTGAACGAAGAAAAATCGGAAGCGTTGTTGCCCGCATTCAACTGCCAGAAACACGTGGAACTTATTTCATTGAAATAATTTCTTCAAGAGGAAAAACCCTTGAACGCGTCATTCGCAGATGAGCATAAACGTTCGTCCAGTTCAAATTTCAGACGCCGACTTTTGCTTAAGACTGTATTCGAAGTATGTCGTTGACTCTGCTGTTTCATTCGAATTGGAAGCGCCTTCGTTAGAAGAATTTTCAAATCGAATAGAAACAATTTCCAAACGATTTCCTTATTTGATTGCTGAGGAAAATGGAAGTGCGGTGGGCTACGCCTATGCCTCAGCCTATCGCGATCGTGCCGCCTACCAATGGAATGTAGAAGTTTCGATTTATGTTGAAGAACGAAGCAAAAAATCGGGTGTCGCTACGAAACTTTACACGGAATTGTTTTCAGAACTTGAACGCATTCACATTTGCAAAGCCTTCGCCGTGATTGCGCTTCCAAATGAAGCCAGCGTTGGATTTCACCAAAAAATGGGATTTGAAAAATTCGCTACTTACAGAAATGTTGGATTCAAATTGAATCAATGGCACGATGTGTTGTGGATGGAAAAGATTATTCAATCTCCTGAAGCTCCCTCACCTCCGCTTTATTGGAATTACGGCTTGCGTTGAAACAAATAAACGTGTCCGCGTTGCTCAACCAAACTCCAAGTGCTATCTACTTGAAGCGCTTGAATAAATTCATTGGTCTGCTCAACACTTAACGGATAAGTAGATTCCGTTGCACTGATTAGAATAAATTCAGCGTCTTTCACGAATGGAAGCGTGTAACATTTATCGCGATACGCCAACTGACCCACATA
>CANGEF010000062.1 GCA_947452685.1 Flavobacteriales bacterium
ACTTGTTCTTCTTCCTCAGATCCTGCTACTCCAATAGAGGTCATAAACGACATAAAATCATCCGCAACAGCCGCGTCGGCTGGCACATTCACCACGTCTTCCGGAGTAACAACTTCCTCTTCTTCTGCCGCAACTTCCTCTCCCAAGACACGCTCGAAATAATCTTCACCCACATTCTCCTCTCCGGTAATCACCAGTCCAACACCGGTTGAAAGAGCCGGCGGTAGTTGTGATTCGTCGGTGTAGTTAATCACGTGTTCAATTGGCTTACCAATGCGACAATCCAAGCCCGTGATGTATTCAACCAACTGCTTAATGTGCTTCAACTGCGCACCGCCACCGGTTAACACAATACCTCCGATTAACTTGCGCTCATATCCACTGCGCATAATTTCGAAGTGCACCAACTCTAAAATTTCTTTCATGCGTGCTTCAATAATTCCTGAAAGCGCTCCCAACGTAATCTCTTTCGGAGTTCGGCCGTTCAACCCAGGAACCACAACCTTCGCATTCTGTGTTTCAGCTGCAAGTGCCGATCCGTATTGAACTTTCAACTGCTCTGCATGTCTGCTCAAAATTGAACATCCGGTCTTAATGTCTTCCGTTAAGATATTTCCACCAAACGGAATCACCGCAGTATGGCGAATTAAACCATCATGGAAAATAGCAATGTCGGTTGTTCCACCTCCAATATCTACCAAAGCTACACCCGCCTCTTTCTCTTCCTCACTTAATACTGCTGCCGAACTTGCAATCGGTTCAAGCGTTAATTCACCCACTTCAAGTCCTGCCAACTTCACGCAGCGATAAATATTTTTTATTGCTGGAAGTGAACCCGTAATGATGTGGAAATTCGCTTGCAAGCGAACCCCGGCCATTCCAACCGGATCTTTAATTCCGCCTTCCGTATCTACAGTATATTCTTGTGGAATCACATGAATGATCGACTCTCCAGCAGGAACGTGAATCTTGAACATATCGTCCTTCAACGCTTGCAAATCTGTGGTGCTGATTTCCGTTTCTAAATCTTTACGTGTGTAAATACCCGGCTGCTGAATGCTCTTAATGTGTTGTCCTGCTATACCCACATTCACGCGATGAACCTTAATGCCACACTCCACTTCTGCCTTGTGCACGGCTTCTTTGATTGACGCTACTGTCTGATCTATGTTCAAAACAATTCCACGCTTCACGCCGTCGCTTTTGCTGCGACCAATACCCAAGATGGTCACCTTTCCAAACGTATCAATTTTCCCAACAACACAAGCTATCTTGGTTGTTCCAATGTCAATTCCAACCACCAATTTTTCTTTGTTACTTGGTGTTGGGCTGTTGTAAGTAGCGAATGTATATTCCATGTTTTCTAATAATTATTGAGGTTGATTAACAGCTTGTGGAGCTGCTGGTATTAAGTCGTTAGGTATCGCAATTGGCGCACTGTTCGCCGTAAGAGCCGTGCTATCTGCTATAGCAGGAAGCATTTCTTGTCCTCGCTTTTCACAAATAACTTGATTTTCAAAATTCAAATTTATACGGCTGTATTTTTCAAGATCGGTTATGTAAACCTGCGAGCGGTAAAACTGAAAGAGCATCTTCGTCTTCATGTCTAAATTGTAAATGCTTCCATATTCTATCACATGCCTTCCAATGCGCGGAATAACTTCAAGGGTGCCCATGGCAGTGAGGTGAACATGCTCGGTCCAATCTTTCAAATCAGCATTTTTCCGCATGTGATTTCCAAACACAATTAACTCGTCTAAGTAGGTTAACCCAAGCGTGTTTTCATCATAGTATTCTTTCGTGGCTGGAAACTCCATAGCGCCCATAACTCCTTCAACCGAAAAAATAGGAACATACGCAACCGCGCGGTCCAACAGGTTGAAAGACTGTCCCAACGTGTCTACATAAAATCCGCTTCCATCGCTGTTTAGAACTCTGAACATCGGAGCGCGCTGCTGAATGTCTATATTCAAAATACCGTCAACACCCATGTAAACATTGCACGATTGAATAGCCGGATGTCTGTTCACAGCAACTTGAATGGCTCCAACATCTACTTGATTCATGGGAGTTCCTTGCAGCAGCCCGAAGTGACTGTGCACAATGGAGTCTACTTCTTCTTTCGAAATAAGTTCATCTACCTGTTGTCCGCGATAAATATTCACACGCAATTCAGGAACAGGTTGAGCATTGTGTGCAGAAACAGAAAAAGCCCACAGCACGAGCGTTCCTGCGCCTATTAGCACAAAGAACACCAACACTAAAACCCTCATAAAAACAGAGGGTTTCTTAGCTGTATTTACTTTTTCGCTTTTCATTTCACACGCCCTTTCATGTAAGCTTCCAGCGGAGAAACAAGGGTGTCAATATCACCCGCTCCTAACGTTAAAAGCACATCAAACTGCAGTTTATTTAGTAAGGTGAAGATGGCATCTTTCTCCACTATGTATTTCTCGTCCTTTTGAATTTTATCAAATAGCCATTGTGAATCAATTCCCTCCATTGGAAGTTCACGGGCCGGATAAATAGGTAGCAAAATCGGAATGTCCAAAAGCGATAAACTTTCAGCAAACCCCTCTGCAAAATCTCTTGTTCTTGAAAACAAGTGCGGTTGAAAAATGCCAACAATTTTTTTATCTGGAAACAATTCACGCACCGAACGTATGCACGCTGAAAGCTCGGTCGGATGATGCGCGTAATCGTCTATGTAGACTCCTTGCTCACTGTTCAAGCGGACATCGAATCTTCTTGCAACACCTTTGAAACTCGCTAGAACGTTTGGCAAATCTTGAATTGCAACACCTGCGAGTAACGCGCAAGCCATGGCCACCACTGCGTTTTCTACGTTATGCCTTCCAGGTAATCCCAAACGAACATGTGCTAATTCACCGTTTGGTGAATGAAAATCGAAAACGTACGCACCTTCTTCAATGCCAATATTCGTCGCGAAATAATCGGCTTCCGACAAGATACTGTATGTCAAAACACCCGAGCGCTCTGCCTTCAACTCATCGTGAATATTCAACTCTTTCTTTACCACCACATTTCCATCTGCGCGAGTCTGCTTCAAAAACAAAAGAAACCCTTCGCGAATGCTTTCTTCGTTTCCATAAATATCTAAATGATCCGCATCCATAGATGTCAGCGCAGAAATCTTCGGAAACAAAGTCAAAAAACTTCGATCAAACTCATCGGCTTCCACCACTGTTCTTGCAGTGTCTGAAAGCAAAACATTGCTCTTGAAGTTGGAAGAAATTCCACCTAAAAAAGCATTGCAGCCAATGGTTGAATGAAGAATATGCGCCACCAATGTTGATGTTGTAGTCTTACCATGTGTTCCGCCAATGGCAATGGTTTCATCGAGTTGCGTTATGTATCCCAACAAATCGCTTCGCTTCCAAATTCTAAATTCATGTTGAAGAAAATACTGCAATTGCGAAGAGTCTTTCGGCACAGCCGGTGTGCGAACAATCAATACTTTTTCCTTCGGTGTGGAATGAAGCAACTGCGGCAAAGACATCACGCTGTCTTCATACTGAACCGAAATTCCTTCCAATTCAAGTTCCGTTGTTAATGCAGTAGAAGTGCGATCGTAACCCATTACATGCACTCCCTTGCGGTGAAAATAGCGCGCAAGGGCCGACATACCAATGCCACCAATACCCAAGAAATACATGACATCGCACGTTAGCTTACGCTCTTCCATACACCACTTCAATTAAGGTATCTACAATTTCTTCCGTTGCATTCGGTCTGGCGAATGAAGCTATATTTTCTTTTAGTTGAGACGCTACCTTTTCATTCATAAGCAGAGCAACTGCTATAAAACCTAATTCTTTTACAGCTTCAACATCGCTGAGCATGCGAGCGGCGTCCTTATTGTATAAAGCCTTTGCATTTTTGGTCTGATGATCCTCTGCAACATTCGGCGAAGGAATGAATATTACAGGCTTTCCTACAATTGCCAACTCAGATACACTCATAGCTCCAGCGCGAGAAACAATTAAATCTGCAGCAGAATAAAAAAGTGGCATGTCTTGAATAAAATCCACCAAAAGCACTCCCCTCTTTGAACCGTACTTCTTTTCTAATTCTGACTTATATATTTTACCACATTGCCAAATTACCTGGAACATATCAGGTTCTAAAAACTCCTTCATTGAAGCTTCAACCGCATTATTCACCCCCCGAGCTCCTAAACTTCCTCCTAGAATTAAAACTGTTTTTTTAGATGGGTCCAATTTCAATTTTAGCAAAGCCTCATCACGTTCATAGGGCAAATTCATCAACTCCTTTCGAACTGGATTTCCAGTCACTCTAATCTTTTCCCTTTCAAAAAATTTATCCATGCCTTCATAGGCCACACAAATTGCCTTCGCATGTTTCGCCAATAATTTATTGGTCAATCCAGCATAAGAATTCTGCTCTTGCAACACCGTTGGAACACCTGCCGTTCCTGCCGCTCGAAGCGTTGGACCGCTGGCGTATCCTCCAAAACCTACAGCGACTTGCGGACGAAATTCATTCACCACCGATTTCGCCTTCAACATGCTTTTCAAAATTTTAATTGGAAGTAAAAAATTCGAAAGCGTCAATTTGCGTTGAAGTCCGGCAATGGGAAGTCCCACTATTTTGAAACCTGCTTGAGGAACTTTTTCCATCTCCATTTTCCCTTCCGCCCCAACAAATAAAATCTCGCATTCCGGAAAGCGCGATTTAATTTCGTTCGCCACTGCAATAGCGGGAAAGATGTGTCCGCCTGTTCCACCGGCCGACAACAAAACTCTATTTAAACTTCTCTCTTTCATACGAATTAAAAAGGCGATTCTTCTAGTTCTTCAGTTTGTTCTGTATCATCGTTCTCCTCATCCATTTTCGAAATACTCAATATCACTCCGAACATGATTGCAACAAAGACAATCGAAGTTCCCCCCATACTTACCAATGGCAAAGGCTGACCTGTGGTTGGAAATAAATCCACCGCCACTCCCATATTAATAAACGCTTGAAGCGAAATGACCAATCCCAATCCCAGGGCGGTTAAACCACCGAAATACTTCGGACTTCGAATCGATATTCGAATTACCCGGAATAGAAAAATAACATACATGAGCATCACAAGGGCTCCACCCAAAATAGAACCGTACTCTTCAATAATGAACGCGTAGATCATGTCTGAATACGGATGCGGAAGAAAGTTTCTCGAAGTCCCTGAACCAGGACCTTTCGGAATAACTCCTCCTTCGTAAATGGCGTATTGCGCCAATTCAATTTGATATTTCGAATCGTCCATGGCGCCCGCTTGAACTTCCTTTCCAACTAAACGATTCTTCCATGTGCTGTAGCGCGGAAGTAATTTTTCCGGACCCAATTCTCCAACCACAATGATCAAGAGTAAAATGCCAACCACAGCTCCAATAAGTTTAAACAAATGCTTCCAAGGCACACCTCCAAACACCAACATTAAAAAACACACAAACCCAATTAATGCTGCTGTAGAAAAGTTCGCCGGTAACACCAGTCCGCAAACCATGGCTATTGGAAGAACAATAGGCAGAACACCTTTCTTGAAATCGTCTAACATTTGTCGCTTCACGGTTAACTGACGTGCGACATAAATAATCAGCACCAGCTTCGCCAAATCACTCGTCTGGAACGTCACACCAATTCCGGGTATTCGTATCCAACGATCGGCGTTGTTAATGTTCGAGCCGAAAAACATAGTGAACACCAACAACGGAATGACCACCCAAATCATGAGCTGCCCAATTCGCGAAAAAACGGTTAATGGAAGTAGATGCGTGCCGTACATAAACGCCAGTCCGAGTCCGAGCATAAAGATATGCTTAATCAAAACTCCTGCACTGCTTCCTCCTTCTGCCTTCCACACCAATGAAGAAACAGCGCTGTAAACCGCCAACACCGAAAGGGTGCACAAAAAAAGTGCAACCATCCAGATCACGCGGTCTCCCTTTAAGTGTGAAAGAAACTTTTGCATGAATTACAATCCTTTTACCGCAACTTTAAACTGACGACCTCTGTCTTCGTAGTTCTCGAACAAATCGAAAGAAGCGCAAGCAGGTGACAACAAAACAGTGTCGCCATCTTTTCCAAGATCATAAGAAACACGCACCGCCTGTTCTGCGCTATCTGTATCAATAATGGTATCTACAATAGATCCAAATGCTTTTCTAATTTTTGAACTGTCTTTCGTTAAGCAAACGATTGCTTTCACTTTAGACTTCACCAATTCCGACAATTCAGAATAGTCGTTTCCTTTATCGGTTCCACCAGCAATCCAGATGATTGGTTTGTCAACAGATTCCAACGCATACCAAGTAGAGTTTACGTTTGTAGCCTTGCTGTCGTTAATGAAACGAATACCGTGAATACTCGCAACAAACTCCAAGCGATGTTCAATGTTTTCGAAGTTCATTAAACTGTCGCGAACAGCCTCTTTTCTCAATTCTAAAAAGCGAGCTGCTGCTCCGGCTGCCATGCTGTTCTGCAAATTGTGTTTGCCTTGCAATGCTAGTTCTGTAATTTTCATAGTAAATAAATTATGGTTTGTGTTTAGGTTTAAATTTGAATCGTCGCAATAGCCCCCTTGCTCATAGGTCTTTCCCGGTTGAATGGAAATTGGAAAGAGGGTGGCATTCAATACATGTCTTGCCATGGTCTCTTCAGTAATGGCATCGTCTGCATTGAAAATGAAAACATCGTTCGACGTTTGGTTCTGCGCAATGCGCAACTTCGCATCGGCGTATTTACTTAAATCGTAATCGTAACGATCCAAGTGATCGGGAGTAATGTTCGTTAGAATAGCAATGTCTGCTTTGAACGAATACATGTTGTCGAGTTGAAAACTGCTTACTTCCAAGACATAGTAATCAAAGTTTTCTTCAGCCACTTGTCGTGCGAAACTCTTCCCCACATTTCCACCAAGACCCACATTCAATCCCGCATTTTTCAAAATGTGGTAAGTCAACAACGTTGTTGTCGTCTTGCCGTTACTGCCTGTAATAGCAATAAGTTTCGCATTCGTGTATCGGTATGCGAATTCCAATTCAGACAAAACAGGAATGTTTTTTTCGTGCAATGCAACAATCAATTTGGCCGTGTTCGGTATACCCGGACTCTTCACCACTTCGTCTGCATTCAGAATGAATTCATCGGTGTGCATTCCTTCTTCAAAGGCAACACCGTGCGCGTTCAATTCAGCTTTGTACTTGTCTTTCAACAAGCCCTTATCTGAAAGGAATACATCGTAACCCATCTTCTTCGCAAGCACTGCTGTGCCTGCGCCGCTCTCGCCTCCACCAAGTATGACTAATCGCTTATTCATTATCTTACTTTTAGGGTGATGATGGTTAATACAGCTAGCATAATTCCGATGATCCAGAAGCGAGAAACAATTTTCGCTTCGTGCATTCCTTTGCGCTGATAATGGTGGTGAAGTGGAGACATTAAGAATATGCGACGACCTTCTCCGTATTTCTTTTTCGTGTATTTGAAATATCCCACTTGAAGCATCACGCTTAAGTTTTCAATCAAGAAAATTCCACACAACACCGGAATCAAAAGTTCTTTTCGAATAGCAATCGAGAACGTTGCAATAATTCCACCGAGTGCCAAGCTTCCTGTATCGCCCATGAATACTTGCGCTGGAAAGCTGTTGTACCAGAGGAATCCGACACATGCTCCTACGAATGCCGCAATGAATACGGTGAGCTCACCGCTGTGCGGAATGTACATCACATTCAGATAATCTGCGAAAATGTAGTTACCCGAAACGTATGCGAAGATGGCCAGCGTAATACCTATGATGGCGCTTGTGCCTGTTGCCAATCCGTCGATACCATCGGTAATGTTCGCGCCATTTGAAACGGCAGTTACTATGAATATCACAATTACCGCAAACACACCCCACAACACCCATGGACTTTCCATGCTATCTGGAACCAACCACGCATAGTCGAATTCGTTGTCTTTAATAAATGGAATGGTCGTCTTTAAACTCTTCTCCTCTTCCCATTGCATTTCTTGTTGATCGGGTGTTGCATTTTGAATTTGAACATCAGAAACTTTTTCTTTAATGGTAACCGCTGGATTCCAATAAAGCATGCTTGCTACAATAATTCCTACGCCAATTTGTCCTACAATTTTGCTCTTTCCTGCAAGTCCTTCTTTGTTCTTTTTGAAAACCTTGATGTAGTCGTCTAAGAATCCAATCAGTCCCAACCATATGGTTGCAATGATCATGGTTTGAATGTAGATGTTAGTCAAATCCGCTAACAACAAGGTTGGCACTAGGATAGCTGCAAGAATTATTAATCCACCCATTGTTGGTGTTCCTGCTTTTTGCATTTGTCCGTCTAAACCCAAATCGCGAATGGTCTCACCCACTTGTTTCTTGCGGAGCATACGAATCAAGTTTTTTCCAAAAACCATTGATATGGTTAATGAAATAAGTATGCTTAAAGCCGCACGGAAAGACAAGTAGTGAAACAACCCTGATCCAGGGAAATGCATGTGCTTGTCTAAGTATTCAAATAAGTGGTACAACATACTTAGTTCGTTTGAAAGAGTTCTGTTATAATTTGTAAATCATCGAATGGATATTTCACTCCACTGATCTCTTGGTATTTCTCGTGTCCCTTGCCGGCAATTAGAATAATGTCTCCTGGCTTCGCCAACGAACAAGCCACTTCAATGGCTTCGCGACGATCGGTTACAGACAATACTTTTTTCTTTTGAATCGGATCCAATTCAGCAACCATTTCTTGAATAATACTTTTCGGATCTTCGCTGCGCGGATTGTCGCTGGTGACAATAACGCGATCGCTTTTGTTTGCAGCAATAGCCGCCATAACTGGACGCTTGGTGCGATCGCGATCGCCGCCGCAACCCACTACCGAAATAATTTCTTCTTGTCCGCGAACAGACTGAATCGTATTCAATACATTTTCCAATGCATCGGGCGTGTGGGCATAATCAACTATTGCAATGGTGCCGTCTTGTTTGCGTATGTATTGAAAGCGTCCTTCCGGAGCGCCTAGCGCAGAAAGGTGCACCAACACAGTTGTTGGATCAGTTCCCAACTCGACTGCAGCAGCAAATACAGCAGTTAAATTGTAAGCGTTGAACTCGCCTATTAACGGAGAGTGCAATTCAAAACGATCGATGTTTATTTGAAGTCCTTCAAGTGTGTTCTCAATCAGCTTCGCTTTGTAGTCAGCCATCGTATGCAAGGCATACGTGCGAACGCGCGCTTTGCATGCTGAGACTAACACGTCGTGATAGCGATCATCTGCGTTCACAATCGCGTAAGCGTTCGCGCCCAATTGATCGAATAAAATCTTTTTCGCTTTGATGTATTCATTCATTGAACCGTGATAGTCCAAATGATCGTGTGAAAGATTTGTGAAAATGGCGCCATCGACTTGCACGCCGGCCATTCTATTTTGATGCAAGGCATGCGACGAGGCCTCCATGAAGACATGCGTGCAACCTTCGCGCTGCATGCGCGACAATAATTCATTCAACGCAACAGCATCTGGTGTTGTATGTGTGGAAGGAATTTCAACTTCGTTTATACGATTCACAACAGTTGAAAGCAAACCGCATTTGAAACCCATAGAACGATACAAGCGGAAAAGCAAAGTCGCAACTGTTGTCTTTCCGTTCGTTCCTGTTACAGCCAACACCTTCATTTTTTCAGAAGGGTTCTCGTAAAAATTGGCTGCCATAATTCCTAACGCCTTAGAAGTATCTGCAACCTGAACGTAAACAATATTCTCTTCTAATCTTTGTGGCAAATCCTGACAAACAATTGCTGCTGCGCCTAACTCTATGGCCTTGGCTATAAAGGCATGCCCGTCAGATTGAAGTCCCTTCACCGCTACGAACAAGGCCATTGGACGAACAGCACGAGAATCCGAAGTAATGCTTTCAACAGCGACATTGGTTTTTCCAACAACACCATCCAATCGCACTTTGTAGAGTATATCTTGAAGCAGCTTCATCGTAGATTAATTTGAATGAATTGATGATTGGCTTTGGTTCCTGGAAGTATGCTTTGTGATACCACCTTCCCATATCCGGAAGTTGAAACCCTTAGACCTCTTTTTTCTAAAACATATACCGCATCTGTAAGTCCCATTCCTTTTACATCTGGAACCTTATTGCCACTTTCGTCTTTGCTTGCAAGAGATAAGCTGCTGCCATTCGCACTTGCACTTACATACTGTGCATCGGTTTCTAAAGCATAAGGAAATTGAACGTGTGAGAATGCTTTGCGCAAGGCACTTGATTCACCAGAAAGCACATTTGGAATCCACGGCTGCGAAACGAACGTGCTATCGCTGCCCATTGCATTATGCGGAATATCCAATTCGGTTCCGAATAAAATGTTTGCTAAATCACGGAACACCGGAGCCGCTACTTTTCCTCCGAATGCCTCGAATACTCTTGCCTTATTGACTACAACAATGCACGAATACTTCGGATCTTCAGCCGGAAAATATCCAACAAAAGAAGCTCTGTGAAAATTCTCTAAATACACCCCATTTTCATTGATACGTGCAGTTCCTGTTTTCCCAGCTGCTCTGTATGGAGAATGTTTGAATACGCCCTTTCCTGTTCCAATGGTGGTTACAGCTTCCATCAGCTTGCGACCTTTCGCAATGGTTTCTGGCTTCAAGAAATTTTCACGAATGACCACAGGCTCATATTTCTCGTAGGTCAAACCATTTTTACGAATCTCACTTACCAAACGAGGCTTCATGAATTTTCCTCCATTCGCAATGGCGTTATAGAAGCACAATTG